>NZ_JAOXHF010000011.1:0-234130 GCF_025780115.1 Rhizobium sp. TRM96647 | reverse complement strand
CATCCTCTTTCATTTCGGACATGCCCGTCTCCAGGTGGCCGACGCGCGACACGAGCTCGTCCATGCGTTTATGGACGACTGCCCGGCTTTCGGCCGACTTATCCTCGGATCGCTGTCCGCTCTCCTCGATCCGCCGGAGGGACTGCTGCAGCCCACGCATCCCCTCGGCGAGCTCGCCAAGCTGGCGATGGACATAGGCGTCATTTTCGGTCGGCGACATCTCTGCTCCTGCATCACGGGTCTTGACGCCCGTACAACCTGTTTTCATCATGCGATCGTCCGCCAAGACGACATGGGCAGCCACCCCAGCGAGGGAGACACGTCATGATCCAGCGCCATCTTCCAAAGGACAGCTTCATCGATCCTGCTGGTCTTTCGATGCTGGGGGGCGTGTTCGACGAGATATGCCGCCAACGGCAAATCGAAGCTGAGAGCGAGGCAGCATTCGCCTTGGCCAAGCAACTGCTCAGCCTATACAACGAGGGCATCCACGATCGCGCGAAGCTACTCGCAATGGCCGGGCATCCCGGTCAGGACTTGTTTGCCGGTGCGACGTAGGTCATCACCGCCGGCAGCAGCGTCGTGATGGCGTAGAGCGCGAGATAGCCGTACCAAGGCGTGCCTTCGGGCATGAACGGCAGGCCGATGGTTCCGGTGGCTGCACCGCCGGCGGCGGCGGCGATGGCTTTTGAAATCTTCTGCATGGTGGTTTCCTTTCGGGGTTAGGAGAGTTTTGCGTGCACTTCGGCGCGCATCTTGTCGCCGCAGGCTTTGGCGCCGACGGCGGAGGGGTTGAAGGCAAGGCGGGTGAAATCCCACTTGCCCCGCTGCGCGATGCCGAGATTGTTCTGCACCTCGGCATGGCTGAGGACGGTCTTGTCCGTGACAGGGATCGAGTAGCGTCGGCAGAGATCGGCGACGGCCGAGGTCATCGCGTCCCACTGCGCGCGCGTCATCGGATACTTGCCGGCCGAGAACGGACTTTCGATCGCCCCGCCCATGCAGCACATCGAAACGCCGATCGAGCCGGAATTGCAGTTGAGGGTGTGTGCCGCGTAGCCGGTTTTTGCAGGCGCCTCGTTGAGCTTGATCGACGGCTTTCCACGAATGGGCTTGCCGCTTCCCTCGATCAGGACGTGGTAGTGGCCGCGGTCCGTCTCGCTTGCCGTATGAGTGCCTGCGGTCCAGTGGACGATGACGCGCTGCATTTTCGCGTCCGGCATCCAGTCGGCCGGGATCAGAGTTGCCGGGCCGGGCTTTGCCGGCGCTGGCACCGGGTCGGCGCCAGCCCTTCGCGTCACCAATTCGTCAAGCGCCTTACTCATGGCGGCGACGGTTTCATCCCCGGGATCACCGTCAGCGCCGTATTTCGGCAGAGAGAACCCGAGCGCGAGCAAGCGCCGCTGGAGGTCCAGCACGTCAGTGGTCATGATGATGTCCTTTGAGGTGGATTGAACTGATTACGCGGCGGCCGCCGCAACGTCCGACCAGTCGACGGCGGCGGCTGTGCGTGCCGCGATCGCCGATGTTGCAGCCTGGACACTGGCCTTTGCTGCCAGCCGTCGCGTCTCGATCGTCGCTGAAACAGTGGTCCAGGCGACCGCCTGCGCGAGGATCTCTGTTGCCTTCTCGGCGCGCGTCATGTCGAACGCGGCAGCCTCGGCCGTCAGATGTGGCGTCTGCTCCGGCGGTAGATCCGGATCAGCCAGCAGAGCTTCCGCCTCCCGCCGCTTCTCCTGGTAGATCATGCCCTGGCCGGGCGCGTCGGTGATGAACAGCAGCCGGATCTCCCCGGCGCTGCGATCGATGTCCGCCTGCAGTTTCGCCTTGAGCGTAGGGAGGTCATCACGAAGGTCAAACCGCATCGGTGGCCTCGATCGTCAGGGTATGCGGAATGAACGGGAACGGCGGCGTGAGCCTGAACACGTAGGTTCCGGGGATATCCGTCGTGAAGGCGAAATCATCGCCATCCGTCACAGCTGCCTCGCCCCGGAACATTATCTCCGTACCGGCCGGCAGCGCGATCGTCACCTCGTCCTGCGCGTCGGCGGCAACGCTGTAGTTCGATGCGCAGGCCAGTTCCGGCCGAGGCGCAGGGGCGCCCTCGACCATATAGTGGGTCTCTCCGTCGACCGCTTCCGAATAGACGTAGTGATCGGGCCAGCCATCGAGTTGGTTGGCGACGCTGTCGGCAGGTGAGCACATCCCGCAGCACATGACCTCGCCCGTTTCAGGGTAGTAGATCGAATAGTTCGATTGGTTGGCATTCTGGACCATGCAGGGTCACCTCCGGAGGGCAGTCGCTTCGACGAAACGGTTGCGGAAGTTAAATTGAATTGTGTTGGTACGCGCTGTCTCGACGCGGATCTGGCAGTTGAAGGTGGTTGACGTGCGCCCGCTGGGGGGCGACCAGACCGAGTAAACCTGACAGTTGCCATAAGGTTGAATGCCGCTGAAGGTCTCAATAACGTTACCCGTATTCGAGTCCACCAGACGCATGCCCACAACTGGATAGTCTCCTTCGAGTTTCGGGATATCCGCGTCATGGGTGCAAATTCCCTTGATGAGGACCTTACCGGCTGTGTTGCCATGGGCCAGGGTCACTGAGCCGACACCCGACCAACTGTTGTTGACCGAGATGCCCGTCGTCGAGTTCGTGTAGGAGGTTGCGGCAACGGTGATCTGGTTATTGCCAATCTCTTCGTAGGTAATGTCGCCCAGCACCAGCTTGTCGGCGGTAATGACACGGGCGGAGATCTTGTTGGCAGTAATGGCGCCGTTCGCAATCTTGACCTGGGTGACCGCGTTGCTGGCAAGCTTGGCTTCGGTGACGGCGCCGTTTCCGAGTGCACCGACCGTGATCGAGTTGACCGCGAGCTTGTCCGCGATGATGGCGCCGTCGACGATCAGCTCCGAGTTCTTCTTGCGACGGACCAGCAAGTTGGCGGCATAGGCACTTCCGTCAGACGTGGTGCCCGCTGCACGACGCAGCTCAATACGACGGATCGAAACTGCTCCCGCCGGGGCTGTGAATGTGCCGGACTCAGTAAGCCAAGAGACGTGGTTGATGGTGTGGCTGAGGGTGCTAGTGCCCAGAGCGTTGCCGTCGGCGTCACTGTAGAACATGACAAGCTGGAAGGTACCGGCTGGGCTTGAACCACTGCCGGCGCAATCAAACTGGGCATGGAACTGGTCGCCTGCCGCGCACTGTATGCCCGCCGCAGTGTCCATGATGTCAGTCGTGGTTGTGGGCGGATATCGCACGATATTGGGCGAAGGTGCCGGGGGCCGATCCGTGCCGGGTCGAACTGCGATTGAAGCCCCACCACGAACAGTCCACCCATCAAGCGTGCCACTACCCGCCGTTGGACCAAAGAACCCGTTGGGGATGATGTTCTCGAAGTCGACCAGCACAAGCTCGCGGGCCGTTATCGAGTTCGCCACGAGCTTGTCAGACGTGACGCTGTCGGCCGCGATCTTCGCCCCGGTGATAGCCTCGGCCGCGATCTTGATGGTCGTTACCGAGTTCGAAGCCAACTCCGTCGCCGTGACCGTACCTGCGACGATATTTGCCGCCGTCACGCTGTCAGCTGCGAGCTTACCCGCAACCACAGCACCTGCCGCAATCTTCGCAGCAATGACGGAGTTCGTGGCAAGCTCCGTGGAGGTGATCGTGCCCGCAACAATGTTAGCCGCCGTCACCGCATCAGCCGCGATCTTGCCGGCAGTAATGGCGCCAGCCTGAATATTGCCGGCGGCCACAGCCAATGCAGCAATCTTGCCAGCAATGATCGCACCATCAACGATCATCTCGGCGCCGTTCATCCTTCGCAAGATGACATTGGTGAAGTACAAGGGGCCGTCGTTACCCCCGATCCGCTGCATCTGGAACCGATGCAATTTGGCGGCATTTGCCGGAGCCGTTATCGTTCCCGAGCCGGTGGTCCAACCGGTGTAGAGCTGTTGAGACAACCAAAGAGCGGTGAGGTAAACGTCGTCGGCGTCGTAGAAGATGATGCCAAACTGGGCCTGTGTGTAAGTGCCAGACCCAGCGGATGCCACGTCGGCAGATACGAAATATTGATCTCCCGGCTTGCAAGGAACTTGCAGAGAAAACTGAGCAGCCTGAGTGGCGGCGTCAGCAGGCAGAGCACCCACCCAATCAGCTATTGCAGGGGGACGAATTGATCCTGGGCTCACCGAAAAGGTCGAGCCAGACCATCCATCACCTTGCCCCCCTGTGAAGCTCCCGTTTGTAACCAGGTTGGTCAAATCGCTGAGCAGGATCTTGCCAGCCGTAATTGCGCCTGCCGCGATCTTGTCGGCGACGACGGCGTTGGCCACAAGCTTCGGCGTCGTAATCGCGCCGTCCGCAATCTTCGTTTCGGTAACAGCGTTGGTCGCCAGCTTGGCCGCGTCAACCGCGAGACCCGCAAGCTGAGCGTTCCCGACGGCCCCTGAGGCAATCTTCAGTTGGGTGATCGCGCCGACGGCGACCTTCGCCTCGGTCACTGCGTTGGCGGCAAGCTTCAGCTCACTGACTGCACTATTCGCGATCTTGGCGCTCGTGACAGCGACATCAGCCAGCGCCGCCTCCACGACAGCGTCGTTGTCGATCAGCTCCGTCTTGATTGCGTCCAGCTTGATCTTGGCGTCAGAGATCGCGCGGTCGGCGATCTTGAGTTCGGTGACGGCCTCGTCCATCAGCTTGGCGGCAGTGATCGCGGCGTCTGCGATCTTCTGAGCCGTGATAGCGCCGTCGAGAATGTCCTCGGCAATGAACTGAACGTCGGGCGTGGTCACCGGCAGCCACGTGCTCCAGGCGAACAGTTCGGTGTTGCCGTTCGTGATGAACTTGGCCCGGACTTCGTAGTCCTCATTCCCCACCAGCGAGAACGGGGCGATCAGCACCTGTCCGTCTTCAGGCTGGTCGAAGCGCCCGGCGAAGACCATCTCCTGATTGTCCTGCCGGCGCACCCGGAAGGCGATGGCGCGAACAGCAACATCGTCCGCGTCCCAGGGCCAGACGAGCAGGATTGCTGGCCGGCGGTCATTGCCGTTGGCATCCTTGACCGTGTCGGGGAACACGCCGAAGCCTGTCAGCACCTGCGGCTGCGGCTTGACGCGGCCGATGGGTCCGGTGCTGTCCGGCAGCTCGTAGTCGGTCGACCAGTCGTAGTCGCTGGGATCAAGCTCCGAGAAGGCGGCCGACTGATTGACGTTGTTCAGGTCATCGATGGCGCCAAGCTGGAAACGCTTGTTCTCGTAACCATTGCGTGCCGACGTCCACGAGATGACATCCAGCGGCTCCAGCAGCTTGGCGGCCGGCGTGAACACGCCCTGATGCGACCGGAAACGACGGTTGGCCTCCAGTGCTGCGCGCATCAGCCGTTGCACCTGGCGCTTGTAGGGCACGGCCTCATAAGTGAGGTTGGCGATCAGCCGGCGGCCGTCGTCTTCGTCCTCGAGGTCGGATCGATAGCGGGGCGGCGCATCCTTCGCGGCCCAGGCCTCCTCGGGCTCCGGATAGCTGGCGTGCGCACCGTTGTAGGTCTTCTCCAGGCCGGGGAACGGAGTGAAGCTCTGCGGCTCCGAGACGATGAGGTTTTCGTCGGTGAAGTAGTAGACCGGCATGCCGGGGTTACCGCAGACGGTCTTGTAGATGCCGCCGTTCTCCGCCGTCTTGCCGTTGCAGGCGCGGTCAAGCTTCTGGCAAAGCTCGATCGGTTCGAGGTCGCCCTTCACCTCATAGCCGCAGCGGAAGTTCTTTTCCGTGCCGCCGCCCTTCTTGTCCACCAGGCGGTCGCACTCGTTCATGGCGGCAAACCACGACGAGACGGGCAGTTGGAAGGCCCGCATGCCCTGGCCGCCATAGAACCACTCGCCACCGTAGTAGATGCCGCGCATCACGTTGTACTGGATGACCTTGGGATTGTCCGACCACTCATAGGTGCTGCGATCGCCCCAGCGATGCGGGCCGGAACCCCCAGCCGTCGTATCCTTGCGCGGATCGTAGACCTTGATACCCTCGATCACGAACACGCACCGCGGCGGGCCGGTGAGACGGTCGCGGCGAAACTGCCCGGTGACAACCGCATAGGCGACGCCGCGGCCGATCATCTCAGCCTCCCACGGCCGCTCGTCATGATCGCCGAACTCCTCGATCAGCAGCGGGTCGGCGTCCGTCTGTGTGCCGTCGTAGAACTTGATCCAGAGGGCGTTGTCCGTGCCGTCGGCATATTCTTTGATCGGGAAGCCCCAATCGCCGTACGACGTGTCGTCATAGTCGATCGTGACTTTTTCACCGTTGACGAACAGGTCGACGAGCCCGTTCACCGGCAGGTCGGAGAGCGAGATGACCTGCGTCAGATAGGCGTTTGGCGTCTTGCCGGATTTGCCCCAGGTGCCGACGTATTCCAGCTGCCCCTCCGTGGCGTACGTCCCCACGATGAAGGAAACCGGATTGTCGCCGCCGACCTGGATCTGTCCGCGAACACCAACCGGCTCCGGATCCTTCTGCATCGCCTTCGCCAGCAGGCTGGTACCGATCTTCAGCGCAAGGCCGAAAAGCGCCTGCCCGAACGCGCCGAGACTGCCGATCGTCGAGGCGATGGCAGTCACGAGCGCTGTGATCGGGTCGGCGTGCGCAGCCGAAGGCGTCGCCAGGACGAACCAGGCGGCCAGAAGGAGGACCAGAAATTTCATGGAGAACCCGGAGCGTTACGCCGATAGCCGGCGGCGACGGAGGAATGTCGAGAGAGGCTTATTCGGTGGCCGGCTCGGCAGGACGAACCGGTTCCTTCACGGCAGAGTGGGAGTGATCACCGTTGAAGACCACATCGCCCTCGTCGTCGTAGACGCGGACGCCCATGCCATCGACGACGCAGCGGGCGCCCTGGACGGTAAAGAGAAGTGCGCCGTCCTTGCGGATTTCATAGGTCTTGTTTGCCATGTCAGTGGTCCTTTCGTTGTTGAGATTGTCACTCGGCGGTGTCGCCATCGACGAGCACGGCCGGCACCTCGCCGGGCTCGTTGCCCATCATCGCGGCCACGAATTCGGGATCGTGCGGATTGAGGCGGTTGAGCGCTGCTGCGAGCTGCTGCGAGAGATGGTCGACAGCAGTCGCGAAGCGTTCGGCTTCGGCTTGCAGGAATGCGTTCTGAGACTTGAGGCTGCTGATGATCGTCTGAGACATGCTCGTTCCTTTCGAGGTGGAGAGACCGGCGCTACACGCGGAAGGCGCGGGTGGCCCGGAGAAGATCGACCAGCCCGAGGCCGAGGGCGCCCGGCTGGGTGACGTAGATGCGGGAACCCTGGACGATGCCGAGCCCCTGGCCGTCGTCGGCGTCGATGACGGCGATATCGCCCACCTGCGCCATGGAGGGATGGACTTCGGTGAACAGCGAGGCGACGTAGTCGACCTGATTGTCGAACCCGAGCTTCTTCAGCTGCAGCATCCCGCCGCGCCGCGTGCGGTAGCGGCCGAGGACGTCGGCATAGAGGTTGACCCCGGTCATCGCCTCGACCGCGCCGGCAGCGAACAGCGAGCAGTCGAACTCGCCATAGGCAAAGGGGCGGCGGAAAGCGCCGTCGATATAGGCGGACAGGCAGGAATACCAATCGTCTTTGCGGGTCATCGCCATCGCCTCACCCCATCGACTCGCCTTCGCGCTCGCCCCACCAGTATTGCCACTGGCCGGCGACGGTGTTGTATTGCCGGAACTTGTCCGCCGACCGGCGCTTCTGCGTCTCGTGGGACTTCTTTGCCGGGTTCGTCCGGGTCAGCATGCGGCTGTGCGACACGCAATCGAGCTGTATACCGCCATTCTGATTGATGGCCGGCGTGTTGATCGGGGCGCCATTCACCCAGCCGACAAAGTCGACGATCGCATCGCCGACCAGCTTGCGGGTCTCCAGATCGAGATATCCCTCATGGATCTCGATCGGCGCATGGCGAACGTCGTAGCCGCGAACGGCCAGTTGCACCGCTTCGCTGATCTGGCTGAGACCGACCCGCACCGTGCGCACTTCCAGTTCCGGCGTCCGGGTGATCGTGCCAACAGCCAGCAGGGATCCGGCGGCATGATAGGTCCGGGTCACCGGCAGGCCGGAAACGCCGTCGATCACGGACACGTCGACACTGTCCAGGCCGTTCCAGAACCCGACGTACTCCGCGGCCCCGGTGTCCCGGTTCCTGGCCTTGATCCATACGAAGTTGCGGGGGATGACGCCCTTGCCGGCGTTGAGATAGTTGCTGGTGTTGGAATCGACTGATTTGACCATTGTCAGCCCTGTTGGCGGGAATCGACTCCCGGTTGCGGATTTGCTTTGATGCCCCGCCAAACAACGGAGGGGATGATGAGTGACGAGGAAGCGGGCATAAGCGATGCGCAGAAACAGTTGGTGGAGCAGATCTCGGCCATCTCGATTGCATCGGCCGATTTGACCTGTCGGCTGGTATTCCGACTGGTCAATCTGAAAAAGCTATCACCAGGCGAAGCGCTGTTGATCCTCGGCGACCTTTCTGGACACACACGGGACCTGGCGATCCGGAATAAACACATCGAAGGTTCGGAGTTGGTTTACCACCACATCGCGGATCGGATTGATGCGCACTCTGATCAGCTGCAGAGAGAAACCGGAGCGACGGTACAGGTAAATCGGCGGCCAAAGCCTTGAAGTATGCGTTCGGGGTCAATTTCGACTCCTTGCTTCAATTATATGCTGATCAGCCCAGAACCCCACGGCCCCGTTCCGGCAAACGATCCAAGTGAATTTCGGCTTCATAGAAACTCCTTTTCTGGACAGAATGTCGCTTTCATTCAGATCACCTGCTGTGCCTGAAAGGACATGCCTTCGGTGATGTTTCGGCGGGCCGTTCCGGGCTCGAAGGAGCCGGGAACAATCCTCATCCGCGCGACCGGGCTTGTGAAGTCGAGGGCGATCCCCGTGGCGACGCCCGGCCTGAAGTGGGGCCGGACCTCGACCCCGCTTGCGACACCCGCGCCGTTCGCGGTGACCGGCGAGACAATTCGATGGAGCGCGAGCCGTTGCGTGCCGGAACCGTATGGGAAGAAGAACATGTCTCCGCCCGAGAGCTTGTAGCCGGCCGGAAGGTCCGAGATCTCCAACACCTTGTTGTTGCTGCTCAGCGACGAAATGATCGGCGTGGAGCCTGCGATCATAGTTCCGTTCGGGTCGGCGCGGGGGTAGCGATTGCGCGGGTCGTAGAGGTTGAAGGCGTTAATTGAGCCATCAAGGCTCTCGATAAGCGCCTGCACCTCAGCCGCGTCATCATGGCTCATGCGGATAAGCGTGACATCGGCACGCCACAGGCGCGGCGCGAGATCGGCAACGAGGAAATCGCCGCCGCCAGTCATCGAGCTTTCCTGATACTCCTGCAGCCACCAGCGAACGGTCTGGATGCGGAGCTTGTTGGCGAACTCGGACGCATTAAGGGGGTGGCTTAAGGCCATAGCTTATGCTCCCCGCGCATACGGATCGTCGTTGTACCGCTTGATGTCATCCTGCACGCCATTCCGGCGGTACTCGCCAAGCCCCTGCTGGACGGTGCTGGTGCTTTCCTCTCGAGAGATTTTCCTGACATGCGCATCCAGCGTGCCATCCTTTTTCATGAAGACCTCCACGTCGACCTTGACCGAGCCGCCGCCGTTGCTGTTCGCCGCGGACGAGAGCAGGTGTTCGGTCTTGTGGTTGGGGACCACCTGCGACCCACGCGGCAGATTGACGAGCTCGCGGCCACGCTCGCCGACGATCGCCAGGCCACCAGGTGCCGATTGCGTTCCGTCGGCAAACAGACCGGGCAGCAGGCTTCCGGAAACGGCCGCCGCCCACTGCGTTCCTGCGCCGTTGGTCAGGTTGCCCGCGAGATTTCCAAGCCATGTGCCAAATCCGCCGCCGCTGACGCCCCCGCCCGGAGCCGCCGGGAAGAGGCTGGCGAGATTGCTTCCCAGCGCACCGAGACCAGATCCGAACTGGCCGAGCCCCTGCGTCGCCCCGGTGGAGGTCGCCGTAAGACTTGCCAGCGCGTCCGAGGCTTCGGTTGCGCGGCGCACCTGCAGATCCACGGCGTTGAACCACCCTTTACCCACGCCGCCGCTGTAGTTCCCGGACAGCATCTCGAGCTGGGACTGTCCGTTGGACATTCGCGTCGCGCCGGTCGCAAAGCCGACATGACCGCCGGGCTGCGAGGCAGAAAGGCCGTTTGCCTTGAGGAGCACGTCGCCACGCAGCACTTGGCTCGGATCGATCTGACTGCCCCAGTTCTGGAATGAGTTGGCAACCAGCGAACCACTGCCGTCGACCCCGATCTGCTGCAGCGACGAGTTGACGAAAGCCGCACACCAGGCAGTGCGCGCGGCATCGATATCGACGCCGCCCTGCTTCAGGAAGCTGTTGATCTGTGACGCGTTCGTGGACTCGGTCGAACCCAGCAGCGTGCCAGCCAGATCGACGGCGGAGCCCGCACCGGAGACGTTCGAGTTTGCCGGGTTGAACATGCGCGTTGCGCCGGCCGCCGAACCGCGCGATCCGAAGATCGAGCCCACGAGCGAACCTGTGACACCACTGCCGCCACCACTACCGGCAGAGCCACTGCCGAACAGCGCGTTGGTGATGGCGTTGCCGACAGCCTCGAATGCCTTGTCCGCCCAATTGTTCAACTGATTGATGAGGGCGTTTTTCAGGGCATCGCCAAGCGCCTCGCCGATATCACCGCCGTTGCTCTCCAGCGCGCTCTTGAAGTCGGAGAAGAACGAGTTGACGGCGTCCTTCGTCTCCTGGATGCGCGCGTTCTCGCGCATCATTTGCGCTTCCTGCGACTGGAGATCGACCGGAAGACCAGCACCGCGCAACCTGACTGCGATGGCCTGGTCGGCACTCGACCGGAACATCTGTTCGCGCTCGAACATCAGATCCTGCTGCAGCTTTGCCTTCGCGGCAGCCTCGGCGGCAATGCGGTAGTCCTCGGCAAGCCCCTTGATCTCTTCGCGCTGCTGCGCCGTGACCTCGCGGCCCTTGTCCTGCGCCTTCTGCAAGAGATCGAGTTCAAACCGCAGCGCCTGCGCCGCAATGCCTGCCTGTCCCGAGACGTCGGCCTCAAGCCGCATCTGCGCCACGCGGTCGTTGGCGGTCTTGATCAGATCGCGATAGGCGTTCGCGGCGCGCTGTGCCTCGCTCTCGGCCTTCCTGTCCGGATCGCCGGCAAGCGGAGACGGCTTGCGCTCCGGAACAGGCACGCCGACCGTGACGCCGTCCGAGTTCGTGATCGTTGCAGGATCGGGATCGCGGTCGAGTTCGTAGAGCGGCCGGCGCTCCGGGACCGGCGTGGAGCCACGAGGACGGAAGGCATCGCTTTGGTAGGTGCGCCCGTCCTCGGAGAAGGTCGAGCCCGCAAGGATGTCCTGAACGGTGGAGCCACCAGCAGTCGCAGCGATCCACTCGTCGCGCGCCTTCTGGGCTGCCTCAAAGCTTCGATAGAACGCAGACGTGACATCGTCGACGCCGGCGCTGAAGTCCTTGAGCGCCTGAAGTCCGAACTTGGCGATGGCATCGTCGAGCGTGTTCCTGGCCCTGTCGAAGTCGGTAACCGTCGCTGTGCCGGCGGCGACGCGCTCCCTCAGATCGTCCCAGGCATAGCCCAGCGCACGCACGGTGTCGTCTGAGCCCGGTCGCGCCCGCAGCGCGGAGAAGGCCGAGACGGCCTTGTCGCGCAGTGCGTCCAGTTTCGGAGACATCTCCTCCAGGATCTTGGTGGCGAGCACCCCGCCGGCCTCGCGGCCCTGGTTCAGCTTGTCGGCGCGATCAAGTTCATCCACATAGGCCTTGAGCGCAGGCGTTGCGTCACCCCAGAGCTTGGCAGCGTTGCGGATGATGTCGTTCTGCTCCTTTAGAAGCTTGTTCGCCTTCTCGCTGGCGCTCTCCGCGGTCATGAAATACTGGATCAGCGCGGCGCTGCCCGCCACAAGACCAATCGTGATGAGTGAGAGCGGACTTATGACCGAGGCAAAGGCGGTAGCCAGAGCCGAGCCAGCGCTCTGCCCGCTCGCCTTCATCTGCTCGAATACCATCGACAGCTGCGTGCCCTGCTGCAGGGCGATTTGCAGCGGCGCCATGCCCATTGCCGCGGTGACGCCAATGTCCTGAAACTGCGCGGCGATGTTGGCGGTCTGGAAGCTCCCAGCGTTCATGTTTGCCGGTCGCTGGCCGAGGGCACCATTCTGGTTCGCAGGCGTGATCTTCTGCTGCGCCGCCAACCGGGTATTGGCCTGCTCGACAGCGCGGGCAAGATCCAGTTGGCCGCGCTGCGCGATCTGCGCAGCATCAGCCATCAGCCCGTATCGTTTATAGATGCCGTCGAGGATGACGGTCGCCTGCGTCATCTCGATCTTGCCGAGCTCGACGCCGCGCGTCAGCTGGTTGATGGCGGCATTGAAACGCTGCGCGGAGGCGAAGCCGTCGACATACTGCCGCGACAGCCGCGCAAGCACGTTGCCGGTCTGGCTGACCTTCTGGTCGGTTTCCGTGAACTGGAAGACGACCTCTTTGCCAGACGCGGCCATGGCCTTGTCTGCCGCGACCTTGCGGGCGGCGCCGGCGGTATAGCCGCTTTCGTCCATGCCGGCGACGACGCGAAGACTGCGAACCTCAGTGACCATTACCGCTTCGCCTCATCTTGCCTTTTCTGGCGTTCGTCGGCATCGGTCTTCTCCTTCTGGAGCTTCAGCCATTCGCCGTCGACGGCGTTCATGAACAGGTGGAAGTGGCGAAGATCGTCACCGTGGATTTGGTGATCGCGCGCATACTGGCTGAGGGCGAGGTAGCTGATCGGCCCCTCGCCCCCGAATGCCCCATAGAAGCGGTCGTATTGAAGCGCGTCGAAGGCGCGGAAATAGAGTTCGTGCCAAAGCTCCGGCTCGAACTCCTCGTCGTCTCCCTCCGGCTGCAACCATTCCTCGTCGGGAAAGGCTGCGGCCAGTTCGTCGAGCCATTCAAAGAAGGCGACCGCCCCCGCCCGCTTTATGCGACTGCGGAAGGCTTTGCGGAGTTTCCCACTTCGTCCTCGACGAACTCGATATCCGTCTCGGAGACCCTGCCGGCGCAGTATTCGACGGCGGCGACCACGTTGCGGTATTCGGGGTCGGTCATGATCTCCAGCGCCATGTCCATCGAATAGGCGACGTCCAGACCGCGCCAGCCGTGCAGGATGTGCTTGGCGTAGAGTTTGCCCAGTTCCGTCGTCATGACCGCAGACGGGATCGCCGTCTTCTTGTGCTGCCGCGACAGACGCTTGAAGAGGATATCACGGGCGGTCTGGTAGGCCGGCAGGTGGAGCGACGAGACATTGAATTCCACGCCGGGCCAGTCCGGAAACTCGATCCAGTCGCCTTTTTCTTCGCGCTTCAGATCTGCCTTGAGAGAGGAAAGCTTTACGACCATCAGAGATTACCTTTGGGGATGGAGACGAGGCCCTTCTCACGCATCAGCTGCGCGAAGCCGGCCGGGACCGGGGCGCTTTCCACCCCGGCGATGAACTGGACCGGCGTTTTCCCATCCGGGTAGCCGGTGAAGGAAACCGCCGGAACAAAGGTTTCGGCAGGCGTCGAGGACGGAAGTTCACGCTTTCTGGTCATGCCGGCGTCCGCGTGATCGTGATGGAGGCGCCCGATGTGCCGTCGTAGCGCGCCTGGAATGGCACTTCGAGCAGCACAGCCCGCCCGTTGCCGCCCACGGTCGGCCCGCCGTCGAGAAGCTTCACCTTCGGCAAGGCGATGGCGTAGGAATTGCCCAGTTCGTCGGTGAGCGTCGTGGAAAGTGCCACGTCGTCATGATCGAGAATGGCCTTGTAGGTGTCCATGTTCTCGAACAGCGTCGTCAGCGAACCCGTCACCTCGAAGCGACCGAGGCCGTGCGAATAGGGCTCGTAGGAGCCGATGACGTCGTTCGCATAGATGTTGTTGCGGATGCTGACGTTCATCGCCTGCACCTTCGGCGCATTGGCGATCCCGGTGAAGGACATGGCGGAGACGTTGAGGCCAGCATTCATGACCGGCGTATCGGTCGCAGCCGTATACGTGGCCCCAGACAAGATCGCGCTCGTCGGAGCGGGCGAGCGGAGGCCCATGATGCCCCAGTTCGCGCCGATCGACTGCCTCGAAGAAAGGCGAAGGTCCAGCGTGTTCCAGCGGCAGCCGACGTAGCGAATGAACGTGTCCGTCGCGCCCTGCTCGAACATCTTTTCCAGCGTGCCCGCCTGGTGCAGAACGCCGTTCTTCAGGACGTTGGTCGCCCAGTTGGCGCAGAGCAGCCGTTCGAACCATGTGTCGTAGGTTCCGTAGGACAGCAGCGTGTTGATGGTGCCCTGAACCATCCGGCCGACGTCGACGATCGAGGCGACGTTGCGGTCGGCGCGGATCTCGTCGGGAATGTCCGTCTGCTTGGAAATGCGGATGTCCGACGACACATAGCGCATGGTCTGGAACGTGGGAGTGGCCGGCGTGGTGCCGATGACGGCTTCCGTCACGTCGGCAAGGCGGACCTGTGAGCCGTCAGCTACGGTCATGGTAAGCTCCTGTGGTTGAGAGTGCCGCGTTACGGCGTGGGAAGGCTGGTGATGTCGCGGCGATACCAGCGGATGGTCGCTGCGATGGAGAAGTAGCCGGGGAAGTCCTGGCCGGGCTCACCCGCTCCGATCGACATTTCCGGCATGAACAGCGAGCCGATCGGCTGCTCGCGAAATAGGTTGAGGAGGTCATTCGCCCAGACGCGTGCCTGGCGGCTGCCTTCGCCCGATTTGGTCATGACATGCAGGTAGGTCACGCCCTCTTCGAGGAACTGGTTCGCCTGCGGTGCTCCGAATGTCTCCTGCGCGTAGCTGTCTCCGTAGATCTCGACGAAGACGAACGGCGCGCCGGCATCGAGCAGGTGTTGCGCGAACTCGTTTTCGAAGACGAGCGCGGTTGCCGCCCAAGCCGTCTTCAAACGGTTCTCGAAGGCGTCGAACGTTGCGGGGCTTGCCATGTGTCAGACCTGATTGATGACGACGGCGGGATAGGTGATCGGCATGTCGGCTTGCCTGTCCCTGCGCGGGGCGAGCGTGGTGCGGCCGGCCCGGAAGGCGCTGGATCGGTTGCTCGTCTTCGCGGCGACGCCTGCCCCGCTTCCCTTCAGGATGTACGGCATGGCCGGATGAAGGCCCGACCCCATTTCCAGCCAGCGCGTCTCGAAGCTGAACGCCGATGAATTGCGCCCCTCGTTGCCGAAAGCTCTTGCCAACGCCCGCTTCGTGCCGTCGAAGATGGCAAAGCGTTTCGTGCTGAGGACGCCGCCTTCTGCCTTGCGGATGTACGGCTGGAAGTTCGTGATAATCACTTCGTCCTCAGCCCCGATGCCGTCGAAATTGGTGACGATGGCGCCCCGGACGATGACGATGAAGGAATTCCGGAACCGGCCACTCTTGACGGGTGACCGCTTACGCAGTTCCTCGAGCGCAAAGGTGATGATCGGCTCCCATAGCGAAAACTCGTAGACGATCGGTCCGGGAAGCTGCACCGCCTCCTCAGGCAGGCCGCGCCGGCTGTTCACGTACCGCTCAAAGCGAGGGCTCGCCCTTCCCGAGGCGATGATCTCGGAGACGCTGCGTTTGGCAAACGCGGCGAGCGCGACGCGGATGGCCTCCGGTTCCAGTCCCTCGGTCGCCATCCGCAGCTCCCGGTCGAAAGCATCGAACCCAGCCATCAGCCGGCCACGATCATATCGGTTCGAACCCAGACGTTCGCCATCAGGATCGGCTTGGAGACTTTCACCTGGCGATGCCGCCCTTGAATGACGACCTTGTCAGTGGTTCTCGGTACCCGCGGATCAACAACGCTGCCAGACACAATGTTGTCGTCCTGCCCCGGCCAGCCAGCGGCGGCGATCTCTGTTGGCGACAGCGTGACGCTGAGGTCGTTTTGCGTGATGGTCCCTGCTATCTGATCGGCGGAGACGGCTCGCACAAGTGCCCGACACGCTACCTCAACCTTGACGCTCGCCGCGCTGCGCTTCACCATGCGGCTGATCACGATGTCCTCGCCGCGACGCGAGAGCGCAGCGTCCAGGCGGGCAATGGAGCCGGCCGGAGTGTCGGAAAGCTGAAGCATCAGGCCACCGGATTGAAGAAGCGACCCAGACGGGCCATGAATTCGGGCGGCAGGCCAGCAGTATCAGCGCCCGGCGTGGAGCCGACCCACCGGTCTGTTTGGACGGTCTCGACATCGACGATCTCGACCCTCGTCGACTTCACAAGAGGATCGATCGAGGCTTGCGAGAGCCGGAGGCGGACGAGGTCCACGGCCACGCCGGCCAGGCTGAACGGCACCGTTTCAAAGCCGGCCTCGTACTCGACGACAATTTCGCGCGCGCTCCAGAACGACTGATGCCCATCGACCCACCGATAGAGAAGGCCGGGCTCGGAACGCAGTGCCCGCGCATCCAGCGTGACCGGCCTACCGTCTTCCGTGATGGTGAGGATTTTCACGTTGTGGCGGCGCGCGAGGACGAGAACGTCGCGACCGTAGCCGCAGAACGTCTCCTTGACCGTCTCGCGTCGCAATGTCGGTTCGGCGCCCTCTTCCTCCTCCGTTTCCCCGACCGAAATCCGGCAGGCCTCGACGATCTCGGCAGACACGCGTTTGCCAAGCTCCGTCAGCTCCGCGTCCCGGCTCGTGTCATTGGCGGCGAGGCCGGCGGCGGAGCGAAGGGCCTCGATCGGCGCAAGCAACAGATCCTCTGCCGGCGTGCTGATCTGGAGGAAGGAGGTAGCCATCAGCCGCGTTTCTCGTTCGCACGCGGCTTCACGGCGCGCTCAGTCGGCTTTTCGTTGACGGGAACGGCATAGCCTGCCTCGACAAGACGCGACGCCTCCTTGCTGTCGAAGCGATCGGTCTCCTCGTTCGGAGAAAGCGCGAAGTTGATGCCGGCCAGGCCGACAAGCATCCTGATTTTCATGATCGCCTCCATGGGAGATAGGCGAGCGGCCCGAAAGCCGCCCGCTTCTGTTTCGCCGCTTACGTGGCGGCCGTGATGAGGTGCTTGATGGCGGCGGTATCACCGAGCTCACCGTCGAACCGGATCAGGCCGGCAATGCCGAGATCCGGCCAGAAGCGTTCGCGAAGAACGCCGATGACCGGAGACCCGACCTTGCGGACGAAGTACTTGGAGAAGTCGCCGAACAGCATGACCTTCTTGGCCGCTGCCAGCGCGTCCATGTCGTCGTTGATGCTGTAGGCGTAGCCAAGCAGCGTGCCCGGCTGCGACGTCTTCACGTCACCCATCTGCCAGAGGTAGTTGCCCTGGCCGTCCTTCAGCTTGCGGATGGCGGCGAGCGTGGTATCGGCGAACATGAACCGAGCCTTCGGTGAACGGCGGTATGCCGAATTGACCGAGTGCAGCAGATCGATGATCTCGTCGGCAGTGATCGCACCCGTTGCGGCTGCAGTTCGGCCGAGCGAGGACGCCGTCGCAACGCCGTTCGGATCACCGGTGCCGTCGCCGACCGTCAGTTCCTTGTTGGCGATGCGGGCGAGACGTTCGCCGAGGAGCGAGCCGATCAGGCTTTCCATGTTGAAGACGGAATCATGTGCCAGCTCCATCGAGAACTTCACGAACTCGGTGTCGTACACGTAGGCATCGAGGCGCTTCTGCGCGAAGGTCGCATCCTTGCCGCCGTCGTCGGTCAGCGCAGTGCCTTCCGTGTGCTTTTCCGCGGTGACGGCGGTGTCATCGACGGTCGGAAGGTTGATCTGGTTGCCGGATGCCGTGTTGAGGACGGTGCAGATGTCCTCGTCGTACATCGGGCCCCAGTCCTTCATCGTCTTGATGATCTGGTCGGCGAGTTCCACCGGCACGGTATAGCCGCCGGGGCCGCCGCTGGTCGTGACCTGCGTGCGGAACTCCTCCTTGGCGACGACACCGGCCTTCAGAACGGCGCGTTCCTCGCTGGTGAGTTCCATGGGATCGGCGCCGCAGGCAAGGAACTTGTGGAAGACATGCCGGTATTCCAGCTTGTCGCCCTCGTCCTGGCCACGGCCCTCACCGTCATTGGTGGAGACGGGACGCTTTTTCGCCCGCTCCTCCTCCGAGCGCTTTTCGAGGCGGGCAAGGTTTTCCTCGCGCTCGATCTGCTTTTCGAGGCGGTCGTGTTCGGCCATGGCCGCGTCATGCGCCGTTTCCAGTTCCTTCGCGCGCGCCTCATCGGTCGCCGCATTGATCTGGTCGAGACGTTCGCGAGCTTCGGTGACGATGGTCGCCTGTTTCTCGCGCAGTTCCTTGATCCGATTGCTCATCGGTTCATCCTTTCAACGATGTGTTGTGGGATTGGGCTTCGGCGCGAGGCCTAGGCTTTACTCCTCGCCCGCGTCTGCAGGTCGAGGGAAACTTTCATGCCGACGCGATGGGCGGCGGCGTTGAAATTCTGCTGGCGCTTTTCCTTGCGCGCCGCATCCAGGGAGCGCATCGCTACGCTCGTGCCTTCATAGGCGGGCTCGGAAACGATGCTGACCTCGCCGATTTCGACTTCGAGCAGGGTGCGAAGGGGCTTTTCGCCGGATTCGTCCCACATCTCCCTGACAACATTGAACCGGAACGACATTCCCGAGACGTCGCCGCGCTCGATCAGCGTGCGGACGTCGCGGCCGTCAGAGGTGTCCGGAAGGTCGATCTCAACGGCGAGGCCCTTGGCATCTTCCTTCACCCGCAGCGTACCCGCCGACACTCGGCCGAGGACGCGCCCCCGGTCGTGGTTGAAATAGGCGCGCACATCGGCAGTTTTCAGCGAGTTCGTGAAGGCACCGCGTGCGATGACCTCGTCGAAGTATCCCGCAATGTCGGCGACCTCACCGAAGATCACGGCGTAGCCGGTAGCTGTCGTCTTTTCACCATCGGCGCGATGCTCGACCGGTGAGACGAGCGACCGGACTTCGGTCTCAGGCATTGTCATCGTTCTTGTCTCCGTCGATGTCGTCGGCTGATTTGGCAGGGCCCGCCGGCTGCTGGCCGAGCACGACCGTTGCGCCCTGCACCAGAAGCTCGTCCGCGGACGGGTTCTTGTGCTTCGGACGGTTCTCCAGCGCACGCGCCTCGTTCGGCGTAAGCTGTCCAGTCTGGATGCCGCGTGCGATGCCCTCGATCCGGCTCTTGAAGTCCCCGCGCATCAGGCCGTCCAGATTGTGTTCCACGTACTGGCGGCCACTGAACCGCCCGAACAGCTTCAGGTTCATTTCGCCCTCGTAGGCCGACACCCATTGGCCGATCAGATGCTTGACGAGATGCAAATCCTGCTGCTCGGCATTGTTCAGTGTCGCCCGGGTAAGATCCTGCAGGAACACTGGCGGCAACTGCCAGCTGCGGGCGATTTCCTCGACCTGAAACCGGCGCGCGTCCGTCATCTGGCCTTTTTCCGGGTCGATCCCGACCGCATTCAACTCGTGCCCCGGCGGAACCGGGAAGATCGGTTTGCTGCTCTTCTTGGCCTCCTGGATGGCGTCGTGGACGTCGGCAAGTGCACGCTGCACGTTCTTACCAGTGGCGCCGGCCCCGGTGAGTGCCAACGGCGGGACGCCGCCGCCTGCAAAGAAGGTGCTGCCATAGTCGTTCATGGCGATGGCAAGCTGGATCGCCTTCGTTGCCATGGCGATCGGGCCGCGGTGCGAAATCTGGTCCTCTTTCAGCATGAACGGGACGTCGATCACGTCCTCGGCCGGGTATTCCTTGTTCTCGTACTTGTAGACCAGCGAGAAACCGGAGCGCCGGATCGTCGTCTTTCGCGGGTTCATCGGCCAGAGTGCTTCGATCTGGTTGCCGTTCCGCTCGATCCAGGCCAGCCCGCGGCCGCCGGTAAACACCTGCTGCCAGAACCACTGGTCAAACTTGAACTTGTCCATCAACGGGTTCGGGTTCTCGTGGAGAACCATGGCCGTCCGGCCGCTCATCCGCTCGGCACCGTCCTTCGTCCGCCGATAGGCGTGGCGGGGGATCGCCGCCATGGTGCGCGATAGGAAGGTAACCGCAGCCAGCACGGCCGGCACCGTCAAGGCGGATTCGATCGTGACGCTCGGAAGATTGACCGACTGGAGACCGAAGAACGCGAGGAAGTTGCTGTCACTCACCGGAACGGACGGGTTTTCCGGCGAGTTCGCAGAGCGGGTTTCCCTGCTGATGTTGAAGCCTAGGAGTTTCATCGTGCCACCAGTGAGAAGTTAGGATCATCCCAGGGCGACACAGGCGCCTGATACGTCTCCACGACCTCGCTGGCGCCGGCGAGCATCGCCAGCACCACAAGGCCGTCAATTCTGCCGCGCTGCGCCTTCTTGACGAAGAAGCGGTTGTTCTGCGGGTCCGCCTGAATGGCCGCGTTGCCGGAACACCATTTTGTCACCGGGCTTTCGTCGATCGCGATCTGCTTCGTCAGGATCATGTCTTCGAGCTGCTGGAGGCTGCGCGGCATCCAGAGTGCCTTTTTCGACTGCATGCCCATCCGGCCTTGGCCATGGATCATGATCTTGAGACCGGAGCCGTACTCCTCTTCAGGCGACCACACCCAGGTTTCGAGGCCGATACGGTCGCACGCCTGGCGGAAATCAGTCAGGAATGCGGGGTCCACGACCATGACCTCGACGTCGAAGTCATTGACCAGTTTCTGCACCTCGGCCGCCACGAAATCGTACTCGATCGAACGGCCGGGGACGGCATTGATCAGCTTTGCCGCTGCCCACTCGACATATTGGGCGTGATCCTCTTTGGCCCGCTCGGCGAGCTTGTATTCGGGCTTCCAGTATCGGATGCTGGCATGAAGCACCTCGTCATCGTCCCGGAAGCCGATGCCAAGCGCGGTAAGGTCGTTCTTCTTTGACAGATCGAGCGACAGGAACACCGTCCGGTGCTTCGCCTGCCTCATGTCGACTTTCTGCTGAACCCCTTCCCAAGCATCCAGATCGATCCAGTATTCCGACGAGCCGACCGGCACGCCGAAGTAGAGCCTTTCCGTCTGCAGCCGCGTCCCCACAGAATGCCGAGAGGAGTTGACCTCAATCCGGACGTTCTCGATCGGAAACGTGATGCCGAGGCACGGCATGGACTTCGGCCAGCAGCTTTCGTCCTCGAACGGTTTGTCCTTCGCATCCACCCTGGCGATGAATGCGAATGCTGAATCGTCATCCGCCTCGCCGCGCAAGATGCGCTGATGCGTCTCGCTCCATTCGGTGGCGATGACCTGGTCGGCGGCCGGCGTGTTCGTGCTCATCCAGAGCAGGAAGTCGCCCGGCATCTTCGCGCCTGCAGAGCGCCAGGTCTTCAACGGGCCGTCCGACTTCCATTCATGGATCTCGTCCGCCGCGACAAACGATGGCCGCGGGCCGTTCACCTTCTCGTCACCTGCAAGCGCCCGAAACTTGGACCCGCTGGCCGGATGCTCCAGCATCCATGTCATGTCGCCAGTGCCGCGCGGCAGGACGTCGCCGCGGCCAACGAGCGATTCACCTTCATATGCCGCGTCTGGCATCTCGGCGTTTGCCATCGCGACGGCATCACCGAATAGGACGTTCGCCTGGTTCCGGTCCTTCGCGATCGCGTAGCATTCGGCGCGCGGGATGCCGCGATAGGCCAGCGTGTAAAGGCCGATGGCAGCAGCTACCGGCGATTTGATCTGGCCCTTCCCCGCCTCGACCCAAGCGGTGCGGAACCGGAGCCGGCTGCTTTCCTTCCGGAACCATCCGAACAGCGATCCGACGACGAACGTGGTGTAGCTCGGCAGGTTGAACGGCTCGCCAGCCTTGGCGCCGGCCGTCACGGTCAGCATCGCCGGGAAGAAGCCAAGCGCATGGGCTGCCTTCTCCGGACGCCACACCAGGCCGCGCTTGTGGCCGTTCTCCAGATCGTCGAGGTGGCGCCGGCAAGCGCGTACCGCAAACTCGCCAGCAACAATCCGCCCTTCCACGACATCGCGTGCCCAGGCGGTCGTCGGATCAGCCGGCGCGGCTGGTGTAGGCATCTGCTGCCCTCGGCTTGGCCTTCTTCCGTTTGACGGGCACCAGCTTGCCGCGCCGCGTCGGTGTAAGCCCCAGTTCTCCCTCCGCAGTCGCGATGATCTCAGCGCTCTGCCGGAGGACCGTCCAATAAGCGGAATGCGACGGCACCTTTGTCTTCCTTGCTGGAACGACGGCCCCCTGTTCGGCGACAGTATCTGCCGTGCGATCGTAGATGATGCGGAACACAACAAGCCTTTTGATCGCATGGCCATTGGCAACGGTCAGCGCCTCGGCCTCCTTGAGTTCCGTGACAATCGCTGTCCATTCCTCATGGGCGCGGATAACCTCGGCAGCATCCGAGAATGTCAGGGACCAATCCGGCTCTGGGGGCGTCCCTGCCCCACCATCGATAGCGGTCAGAATGCTCATGGGGCGAAACTCCCCCTTTCCAAATTTCTTGCCACTGCAAACGATGGCCCCGGATGGTCGGGCCCCCTAGCCGCCCTTGAAGGCGACCCTCCCCCTCCCCGATGTTTCACGCGATGTGTTTCACGGGGTCCGCATCAGGTCCGGTGCCATGGGTGGTTCGGGTCGAGCGGCGTCCCGTCCGATCGGGCACCCTTCACTATCAGTCTGCCGTCCTGCCTGCGCTTCCCTGCGGCCGTCTCCTTCACGAGGGCGTCGTGGTAGCCGCAGAGCGTCCGGGTGTTGCCCAGCACGTCATAGGCGGTCGGGTGATCGACGTTCGGGCGACGCTTGATGTGGTCGCAGGTGAGACGGTGTGTCGGTGTCTGGCAGCCAGGTACGATGCAGCGCCATCCGTCCCGCTCGTGTGTCGCTTTCTTCAGCGCTCTCCAGTGGGTGGAGCGGTAGTAGGTGTTACGTGCCACGAAATGGATCCTCAAGACCGGCCAGCACCGATCCTCTTGCCGCCTCTCGACATGTTTGATTTCCTAATGCAAGCTTTGATTGTTTTTCAAAGGAGCACGGCAGCATGACCGAAGATGAAGAGCGGGAGTTCGACGCATTGGCGGCTCGCCTCAACGAGATCAACCGCGAGGTCGCATCCTACGTACCTTCGTTTCGACAAGCAGGCGGCGGCATGGCGCAAGCGCGAGCGGACGCAGCTACATGGTTGGGCGTTTTGGACCCGCTGTTTGAGGAACATGCGCGGGTTGTTGATAGGCTTCGTGAATTGAGTAGCAAATAGAAGAAAGTCATTCTCCGCCCGCTGCCGTCAATACTACGGATAGAACAGGGCGGGCTCAGGCGCTACCCTTGGGTGGCGGGGTGCAAACTTCGAGGCTGGGGCTTCCCCACTCCGCGCCGTAGACCGGTATGTTGACCCGTTCCGCGCCTCGCTATCAGGCTTGTGGCCTCCTGTTGGAGCACCTTGCCTGCCGGTCTGTCGATTCATCATAGGCCCGGTTGACCGGAAGCGAACCTATGACTAGCCGGGGTTAACCCGGCGCTGGGTAACTGATCAGGACGGGACGACTGGGCACATCCCCCCGGTCTTCACGAACAACTGTCCGCCGTCCTGAATGGTTGCGCCGTATGCATCCGACGACTTCGCGGGAACCGGACGAACCGAAGGGCCGCGCGCCCCGCCGATGAGAAATTCCCATCAGCAACCTATGCCGGGAGGCTGGGCATTACGCGCCGGTCACTGGCTTCCCAGCTTCCGCTTCTACCCGACGCGCTGCTCCAGAACTGTGAACTGCTGCCGGGCTACCCTCCCGGCTTGGCCGCTGGCGATCGTGCATGCCGATCGTTCTCTATAGCGGGGCGCAGCGGCTTCCCCTGGCATCATTAAGCTGCCTTCGTCGCAGGCGACACCTTGTTGATTGACGTCACTGCGAGGTTGGTGAGCTTGTTGTTTGTCGCCTTCTCCTGGTCGAGGATCTCGCTCAGGAGCGTATGTGCCTCTTCGTGGCCGAGATCCTTCGCCCATTCACGGAGCGAACCATACCGTGCGATCTCGTAGTGTTCGACGGCCTGGCATGCTGCGAGAAGACCGGCATCAAGCGCGGTTCCTTCGGCTTCCTGCATGAGCCCATCGGCTTCCTTGATCAGCCCTTCAATCGCATCGCACTTCTCGCCCGATGCCTTCTTGCCGATTGACTTGAAGACCTGATCCAGCTTCTTTATTTGATCCTTCGTTTCCGCGAGATGCTCTTCTGCGGCCTTCTTCAGTTCCGCATTTTTGGCGGCCTTCGCGACCTTCGGCAGCGCCTTAGTGATCGCATTTTCCGCATAGTAAACGTCTTGCAGGGTGTGCTCGAAAATCTCAGCCAGCGATTTCATAGGGTTCCTCCTTCACAATGAAATGCGATCGAGAAACCCATTTGAACCCGAATCGTTCCAATGACGAGGCTTAACCCAATTGGGTGAGACAGGGCGGGTTGGCCCTCGGACCATGGGTTGCAGGAAACAAAAAAGGCCGGGGCGTAGACGCACCGACCTTCCTTACCAATCGCTATTCCTCCAGTGCCAGTACATCCGTGGTCAAAGTCAGACTGCGATTGCGGCATTCGCGAGCGGCAGATGCATCCAGCGCTCTTAGCGGTACCGATAGTGGTCATATAGAGGACCATTGTGCTCGAAACAAGTCCGGCTCGCAAAAATGCGGCCTTCATTGAGACGCAATTGTTTTCTTGCTAATCAACTCACTTGCGCGCACTGTTCGGTCTTCAGCAGCCAATTCCCAGGGCGCTGCTGCTTAAGGGCCCTCACACCCTAGCCCCCCACGCGAAAGGAGGACTTCATGTCTTCCAACGTGCAGCATGTCGAGTTCGCGGCAAGCGACCTTCGAATTCTTCAACGAATGCTCAAACACGCCTCTTATCTCACGGCCAACCTGCGACCTTTGGAAGGGCCGCTGTTTTTCCGGTCGAACAAAGTTCTTAGGCGCTTCCTGACGACGGTTGTCCAGGTTCCTGCCGAATGAGGGCCCCGATGACCAAGACCCATTATGAGTCTCGACAGGAGTCCAACGGAACATGGAGCGTATTCGACCTCCGGTCGGGCATGCCCGCAACCCAGTCACTTCTGCCCGTCTGCGATCTCACAGAGCTCAAGGCCAACGATATCGCGATGGCGATGAACCGAGCTCCTTCGGTCTCACCGTCACGCTTGCACCGCTACGCGATCCAAGGACTGCCGCCGCAATTCCTGCCTTCAGATCAAAGCCGCGGCCGAGTGTCCTAACCGGGATGCGGTTTTGGGGGCAGGAGCAGGCTGTGGTGAAAGCCCACACTCTGTTCGCGGATCAAACCGCCGTGTTGGCGAGGTACCCCACGCCAGCATGCTGCCCGTGCTTATGTACGGCGTGCCCGGGCGCGCCGGGGTTCGATTACTCGTAGCGATGCAAGAGCAGGCTCAAACCGTTCGCCTATAGGCACACCTCTTCCTTCGCGCCGAATGCCATTGTTCAGCATTTGGGACCGGCAGCAGCCCAGCGCGAGGCATGGGGAGCGCAAAGGAATTCTGTCATCCCGCGTAGGAATTTATACCGCTTCGCGATATTCATCAAGGACTTTGTCGTCCTCGATCGCGTCCAGAGCGGACATTATTCCCAGAACTCTTTCGCGTACCCGATCCGGAAGCATCTCAATGCAGGCGTCGGCATGGGACCGCAAGGATACAGTTCTGCTCCGGCCACGAGGCAGGAGGCGGCCGAGCTCGCCGTGCAGGTTCTGCCGCCTCTTGAAGCGCGCCGTTTCGATCTTGTGCTGCCGGTGAAGGCGGTAGTCCTGGTGCCGGTGGAACATCTCCATCATCAGGAACTGAATGTCCTCCTCGTTCAGGTCGGCCGGCGCCCGACCGTTGGTCACGACGTCGAGGACACCGTCAACATCTCGCACGGCCGCGAAGCCGCGCGAAGGATCTCGCCTGATGAAGACGTAGCCAACCAGAAGCGGGAAGCGCCTTTCGCGAAGCTTCCGGCTGCGGTGAGCCCGCTGCTCACGCCAGAAGGCAGGCATATATACGTCGATGCCGGCCTCACGCAGATTGCGCTCGATGATGGTCTCGCCTCGCCGATGAGGGAGAGGGTCGGGCAGTTGCCGCGCCATTGCCTGCGCGCCCGGCTTCGTTCGCACCGCATACCACTTCTCGCCAGTGGCGCGGGCGGTCTCAAGGAAGGCCCAGTCGACGAGGACGACACGACGAGCAGAAGGACGCCGGCCGGGAGCGCAGAGCTCCTGTTCTTCCTGGACGGCCGGAAGGACGCGTGCGCGATCGATGCCGGCGGCACGAACCAAGGCATAGGATCGGTCTTCTGTGAAGCTGTCCGGCACAAGGCGCCACCCGGCCATGCGGTCCTGAGTGACGATCGCGTATCCGGCGGCCGATTTCTTCACGGTCACTGTCTCGTTGGGCGCGAGCATCAAATTTCCAGTCCTTTTGTGAACGTCGGCACGGCAGCATCGTAGTCAGGGTGGACCAACAATTCGCAGTAGTATCTATCCTTGTAGCTCGTGCAGCTCAGCATCACTTTCGTTCCCTGCCATCTGAAAATCATGTCCGCAAAAGGAGACTGTCCACCGGCGACCCAGCGCTCAAGCGTGCGGAGGTTTCGTGGGGCGAGGAACTTCTGCGCGTCGACGACCCGGTCACGGATCGACCGGAGTTGCTTCAATGCTTTCTCTGCGCCCCGGCCGCGGCGGATGATTTCCTTCGATGCCTCGCATTCGCTGTCCTCGACTACCCACGCCGGCAGAGGCCTTCGTAGGTCTCGGCATGCGTCCAGAGCCTTCTCCAGTTGGCGAGCGGGGTCGAAATCTGGCGTCAGGAACACGAGGCCATGAAGATCCTTACTTGCGGCCCTGTGTCCTTGTCCGAACGCCAGCTGTCCGGTGTTGTGCATCCGGTCCTTAAACAGGAACTCGGCAAAGCCCTTGGCCCGCAGATCCAGGTATTCGCGCGTGAACTGAAGCGCCTTTGCGGGGGTCAACAGACCTTTGATGAATGCCTCCAAGGCGTTGAGCTTGTCCGCGGTTCGTACCCACATGGCCTGGTATTCGAGGCATTTCGTTTCGATCGCGAAGACGCGCTCCGCGGCCCGGTAGTTTTCGCCGAGATAGTGCTTCGCGCATTCGTGCCCGATAAACCGGACGTCCATGCTTTCGGGGAAGTAGGCCATCCTGCCGGTCCCGAACTTCGGTGCGGTGGGAGAACACAAAGGACAGGACACGCGCTCGCCACCTCGTTTGCCGAGAGGCACCTTGATCTCCTCGGACAAGAGCTGGACCTGAGCATTGCGGGGCGGCTGATTGGTGGAGACGTTCTTGAAGGTCTCCGGGAAGCCTGTCTTTTCTATGTGTTGACGCCAACGGCTGATGTATTCAGCGCTCGGCCTGGACGCAAATACGGGGAAATTTCTGAGAGCGAATTGCTCCATCACCTAAACCCTCGTTCTAAATCCTAGGTGGCAAGTATACCGCAGTTGCTCCTGATCTGTTCGTGTCTCGTTCCAGTTTCCCCAAACTATCGGTTGAATTAGCTTGGCGTCCGATCTCAGCGAGCTCATCAGCACGCTCGTTGCCGACGATACCGGCATGGCCCTTGACCCAACTGATGGTGATGCCGCCAGACCTGGACGCATCTACGAGAGCCGCATCGATGGCCTGCCAGAGCTCGGCATTCTTGACGAACTCGGTCGCTCGCGGGGATTTTCGCCAGCCGTGGCGCTTCCACTTATGCCGCCAGTCGTTCGCGCCGTTGACGCAATACTGGCTGTCCGACCAGATCGTGACTGGTGCGCCAAAACCCTGGGCGGTCTCGATGGCAACGAGGAGGGCCGTCATCTCCATTCGATTGTTTGTGGTAACGGGGTCACCACCGCTCAGAGCCTCGACCTCGATGCCGTCCAAGTAAACGACGACACCCCAGCCGCCTTCGCCCGGGTTCGGCACTGCCGCTCCGTCAGCGAAGATGTGATAGCCGCGACATCTATCGGGTCGGTCTTGGAACGTCTCCGTAACGTTACCGTAACGCGTTACATCACGTGACGTCACGTGAAGCGGTTCGAGATATCGCGGTTGTGGTGTTTCCGCAGATTCCGCGGAATTCCGCAGACGGTTGCGCACTCGGTGAGCGCGGTTCGCATCGAAGCCCTTGGTCAAGCTGCACCTTTTGGATTGTTGCTGCCGGCCGCGCAATGCGTTCTGCGGGTCATTTCGTCCTGAACCTTCTGCCAGAAAGCTCCGAGCTGCTCGTCCACCTCATTTTCGGACAGGCCAATGCGGTCCAGATGTTTGATCAGCGCCTCTGTGACCTGATTGCGGTAGTGTTCGGCATGCCGCTCGGTGCTCTTGTCCAGCATCTTCACTGCGACATCGCGGATCTTGCCGACACGGTTCACCATTGGGAATGCGAGCAGCTTCCGGGGTGGTTCCCAAGAGAAGAGGGGAAGGTCAGACATCGCGGCCTCCCACCATATTATGTATATCACTTCGGAATCCCGAAATTGGCTGGAGCATTGATTTCATGATGTTTTTCTCCATTGCAAAACCTCACGAAGCCCTTCGAATTTCGGAATCCCGAAGTGGGCGAATTTCGGAATCCCGAAGTGGGGATTTTTTCTTACGGCCGACAATTCCGCGTTTCTCGGCCGCAATCTTACGATCGATGTCAGACCACTTCCGGCACCGCTCGGGAGTGCACTGCTTCCACTCGTTCGTAGGTGGCGCGCCTTCGTGGTCGCCAACGAAGGTCAGCGTGAACCTGTTGGGATGGGCAACGCCCGATCCCGCACGTCCGCGAAGCACCTTGATCAGCCCCTTGTATTCCAGCTCGTCCAGGGCGTCGGCAACGTACTCACCCGTCACCCCATATGCGACGAACTGAGGATGAGTTACGACCAGCTTGCCGTTCTCCAAGGCGGCGTGCGCCGTATGTTGGATAAGCAGGCGGAAAAATGCCCTGATGGCGTTTCCGCTCAGACTAGTGAATGCTGGCGACTCCATCAGTTCAATAGTCAGCCATTGCCAGCGCTGCTTTCCGTCAACACTGCCGTGCTCCGATCGGGGAGGCGAAGTGAATTTTCGGACGTTCGCGCGGGTCTTCCCTGGCGAGGTTCGGCTCTTGTCGCGTGGGTTGAACTCAGCCATTTATGCGTGCGCCTTTCTCAAAACACGGAACCGATCGGCCATGGCGATGGCTTCGCATGCCTGTAGTGCTGAGAGCGAGAACCGCTCTTTCAGCGCTGGGACGGCTAGCCTCGGCGGTGGGACTTGTTCGGCCAGCCACTGGGCGGCCGCTAGGACCGCCTCGCTGGAGTTGCCTGAGTTTCTGGGGGCGACCGTCATGCCTCGCCTCCCGGAAGCTCGTAGGCATAGATGCACGCCGACGTGTATTCCTCGGACATCGTGAACCAGAGAGACTTCCCGCTGACGTCCCGCATGGCATGAGCGGCCTTCTTGAGGTGCCAGTATGCGCGGTCCTTCGCCTCAAGCCGTTCGACTTCGATCGGGATCGTCACGTCGTTGCATTCAGCGGTGGCGAGAAAGGCGATGGCGTACTCTCGCTTCTGGGAGGGATAGACGACGGCATGGAAGCGCTTGTCGGCGTGTTCGTTCAGCGCCTCCGACAGCTCGGCTGCCAAACGGTTTACGCGCTCGGTCGGATGCTCTGCTTTTCTCCACTCGTCGGAGTGTCGGACGAACGCAGCTGCCGCAGCATATCTGTTGATGATCGAGAAGAACCCGACACGATGGCCGTTCGTCGCACCGTTCGCCTCCATCGCCGCAACGATCTCGGTCAAAAGAGACGAGACCCCCGCGGAGCGGTTCGCCGCCATGAAGAGGGCAAACTCCTCCGCCAGGGCATTGCCGGTATCGCAGTCGCGGACGTAGTCGAGCGCAGGCACGTCGGCCCAATAGTTGTAGCCGCGCCCTCGGCCAGGATTGCGCTTGATGAACGAGAGGTCATCGAGGCGGACGACGGCACCTCCTTCACTTTTCACTTCCACGGTGGTATTAGCTGCCTTGTTCATTTTCGTATCCTTCTCGGGATTGTTTGAACCGTGGCTCGGAGAGGTTGCCGCCTCTGCCGGGCCTTTTGCATTCAAGCTGGACGTGATCATGCCACCCTCGCGATTGCTGGTTTGATGAGGCTGGCAAGTTTCGTCAGGCCTTTGGGCGTGATCCGGACCTGCTCGGTCACCTTCTCTGAGCCGTCGGCGCGAAGGACCGTCGTCACCTTGTGCTCAAGGAGACCCGCGGTCGTCTTCGACTGATAGCCGAGGTCATGACCGGCGCCGGGGCGGCGATAGATCCAGCCATTTTGCCGAAGCCACTGGAAAAGGTCCTTCGGCCGGAGCTGCAGTACCTTTGCTGTCTCTGTGATGCAGAGAGAGCCATCGGCCGTAGCGATGCGCTCCAGTGCTTCCTGGGCCGGGCGAAGTTGGCTGACCTCAGCCTCCAGCGCGATCACCTTCTCCACGTTCTGCAGAAGGATGGTCCGAAGCACGGTCGGATCGGTCAGGGCCTTGGCCGGGTCTGCGAGAATGCCCTCAAGCTCCCGCAAACGTGCGAGCACTTTGCGGCGAAGTGTTGCGCTGTAGCCGAGAAGGAGGATTTCAGTCAGTTCCCGGTCAAGGCGATACTCTGTCTGCTCCCGGTTCATGCTGTCGAAATAGATGCCCTGAAAGTTCAGGACATCTTCACCAAGCTCGTTGAGCATCTTTTTGATGTCTGCAACGACGTTGTCGTGGCGCTTTCCGGTCAGTTCCGCGATCTCGCGGCTCGACATAGTGATGGTTGAGAGGGAGAGCGCGGTCACGTTGCAGTCTCCATGAAGAAACGCACGAGAGTGTTGCGTTCGGCAACCCAGCGACCACCGACTTTCTTCGCAGGCAGCGCTCCGGTGTTGAGAAGGTGGAACGTCACCCGCGGTGTGCGGCCGATCACCGTCGCAATGTCTTCCGCGCCCCAGACGAGGTCTATTTTTTCAGCTACCGCTTCCATTGGTAATCCTCTGTTAATGGTCGGTGTGCCATTGGTGTGGCATGCAATGTGTGGCATGCGTGCGGCATTGCTGTCAACATAAATGTGTGTCATTGGTGCGGCATGGCTAGAGAAGATCTGCATTTCCGGCTTCGGATACCCGAAGACTTGAAGAGGAAAGTCGAAGAGGCGGCTGAAAAATCCGCGCGCAGTATGACGGCGGAGATCGTTGCCCGCCTCGAAGAAACCTTTTCTGAGCCAAGCAGGCTGGAACAGCTTTTCGACGCCTACAGCGACCTTGGCGACGAAGTCAAAGAGCTAAAAGGGACAATTAAGTATCTCGAAGAAGTTCGAAAGACGCTCGAAACTGAACTGCAAAATAAAGAGAACGATCGCGAGTCAGGCAAAGCAACGGAAGAAGATGAACCCATCTTTAACATCGTTCTTGACGCGAAGGGGCATCCTCTTGATTGGCCGAATATAGCAGCACACATTCACAGGACTGCCAAGGCGGCGGGCCTTGATAGCGTTGGCTTCCGCGCGGCTATATTCGATACAAAGAAGCTCGATGACCCGTACGACCAAGAGTATCGTCGGCTCGTCCGGTGGTACCAGGAACAAACACGCAAGCACAAAGCCGAAATACGCGGTGAGGAAGACTGATGTCCGTGCGCAAGCGCGAGTGGACGACACCAAATGGCGTGCAGAAATCCGCCTGGGTGGTCGACTATACCGACACCACCGGCAAGCGCCGGCTGAAGACATTCAAGCTGAAGAAGGCAGCAGACGCGTTTGCCGCAACGGCAAGCGTAGAGGTCAGGGAAGGAACGCACGTCGCCGATCGGGAGACCGTGACGGTCGAGGCGGCGAGCAAGCTCTGGATCGCGTCGACGAATGCGGCGGGGCTGGAACGATCTTCGATCGAGGACTACGAGCGCACGCTGCGCCTACACATTATCCCGTTCATCGGGACCCAGCGCCTGAACGCGCTGACGACGGCTCGGCTGAGAGCGTTCGAAGATCAGTTGAGGGAGAACGGCCGATCGGCATCGATGACGAAGCGGGTACTGACGTCGCTCGGTACGATGCTGGCAGACTCGCAGGAGCGAGGCCTCGTGGTGCGCAATGCCGCCCGGGAGATGCGCGCTCGTCGAGGACGGGGCGCGGATCGGCAGGAGAAGCGCCAGAAGGGCCGATTGAAGGTCGGGGTAGATATTCCCACGCGAGATGAGGTGAAGGCGCTCCTGGCGGCTGCTGATGGCCGCTGGCGCCCTCTCCTTCTGACGGCCACGTTCTGCGGCCTTCGGGCTTCGGAACTGCGCGGGCTGAGGTGGAAAGACGTCGATCTGCAGAAGCGCGAGATCAAGGTCCACCAGCGGGCCGATCGCTTTAACGATCTGGGCCAGCCTAAATCGATCTCAGGGGAACGTACCGTGCCGGCCCCTCCCCTGGTCATCAACGCCTTGCGGGAATGGAAGCTGGCGTGCCCGAAGAAGAGCACAGCGAAAATGGATGACGAGGGTAAGCCGGTGATGGTTCACGACCTCGTCTTCCCGAACGGTAGCGGAAAGGTCGAACAGCTCAACAACATCCTGAGGCGCGGCCTGCACCCGACATGGGTGGCGGCCGGTGTAGCGGTAGAGACCGGGGAGTTCGACAAGAAGGGCAAGCCAGTGCTCGTAGCGAAATACTCAGGCTTGCATTGCCTGCGGCACTGGTTCGCGTCGTGGTGCATCAATCGTCGGGAGGATGGCGGGCTCGGGCTGCCGCCGAAGGTGGTTCAGGAGCGCATGGGGCACTCGACTATCGCAATGACGATGGACACCTATGGCCACCTCTTCCCGCGGGATGATGATGGATCAGAACTTGCGGCAGCGACGGACTTTGTCCTCGCTTGATGCGACATGACTGCAACATGGACGGCCGAAGCCCCTCATTTTCAAGGCTTCGGCCATGATTTGTAATCAGGGGGTCCCGGGTTCGAGTCCTGGTGGGGGCACCACTTCGATTTTTCAGCATTGATTTTGCTGAATTTTTTTCGCTCTTTTTGCCCCACTTTCTCCAACCCTGCTCGATGCGGGGACACAGTTTGTCGCCCGATTGTTCCTGCCCTTGAGGGAGGCCCCGGAAACGGGCTTCCATCCGGTCGTGCGCGGCTCAGGCCAGGCCGCCCTCGATCGTCAGGAAGTCGACGATCCGTTCGATCCCCTCGCCGCGCTTCATGTCGGTGAAGACGAAAGGCTTGGTCTCGCGCATGCGGGTTGCGTCGCGGTCCATCACGTCGAGATCGGCGCCGACATGGGGGGCGAGGTCCTTCTTGTTGATCACCAGAAGATCGGAGCGGGTGATGCCCGGGCCGCCCTTGCGCGGGATCTCCTCGCCCTGGCAGGTGGAGATGACATAGATGGTGATGTCGGCAAGGTCGGGCGAGAACGTCGCCGCCAGGTTGTCACCGCCCGATTCGATGAAGACGACGTCGAGATCGGGGAATTTCCGGTTGAGGTCGGCGATCGCCTGCAGGTTGATAGTGGCATCCTCGCGGATCGCCGTGTGCGGGCAGCCGCCGGTCTCCACGCCGATGATGCGGTCCGACGACAGCGCCTGCATGCGCACGAGCGCCTCGGCGTCCTCGCGGGTATAGATGTCGTTGGTGACGACGGCGACCGAATAGCGCTCGCGCATCGCCTTGCAGAGCTTCTCCGTCAACGCCGTCTTGCCCGAGCCGACCGGTCCGCCGATACCGACGCGCAAGGGGCCGTTTGCCGATTTCATGTGCTGTCCCTTTCCATGGTCGAAGCGCAGCTTAGACCCGCCCTCAGGAGCGGAAAAGCCGCGAATTCTGTGTTTCGTGTTTGAGCGAGGCGATCTCCGCGTGGATCGCCGCACCGCCGAGATCGTCGAGCGTGGACCGGCCGGCGCGTTGCGCCGTCCCGGCCAGTGCGTCCTCGAGGGCGGCGAGGATGGCCACCCCTTCCGCCTGCCCGCAGACGCCGAGCCGGATTCCGGCCGAGACGGACTGCGAGATCGCGGCGTGCAGGTAGGCGGCGAGCGCATCGTCGACGGGTACGCCATGTGCGGCGGCCACAGCCCCCACGGCGACGGGGAAATTCACCGCCTCCGGCAGGCGATCGAACACCGGATCCGGCCAGGCCGACGCCGCCGCAACGAAGGCCGTGCCGAGCGAGAGGGTTTCGGCATGCCGCTCCGCCGAGCCGGCCAGGGCCAGCCCGAGTTCAGCGACCTCCTGCAAGGCTTCGCCGTCTTCGAACACCCGCCAGGCCTCGGCGAACAGCACCGCATCGTTCCACAGTGCACCATGCGAAAGCAGCGTTGCAAGCCAGCCCGACAGGCCGGCCGCATCTTCGATCTGCCCGTCGTGCACCGCCCGCTCCAGCCCGCCGGACCAGGCAAAGCCGCCGATCGGGAAGGCCGGCGACAGCCACGCCATCAGCCGCAGCAGCGCGCGGGTATCGAGTTCCCCGCTCATCGAGGATCAGTCATGGGCGTGATGATGGCCGTGCCCGTGCCCATGATCGTGACTGTGGCCGTGATCGTGGCTGCCATGCGCGTGATAGGCCCCCCGCGCCGGCTGGAACGGCTCCTCGACCTCCTCCACCGTCGCCCCCAGTCCCTCTAGCATGCCGCGGATCACGTGGTCGCGCGGCACGAGGATGCGCGTCTCCTCGATCTGCGCCGCGAGATGCCGGTTGCCGAGGTGCCAGGCGAGTTCGATCAGATGCAGCGTGCCGAGGCCCTTGATCGCGAAGAGCTTCTCGGGGGCAGCATGGATTTCGACCGTGTCGCCGTTGTCGAGCACCAGCCGGTCGCCGTGATGGAACAGCACCGCTTCCTTGAGGTCGAGCATCACCATGTCGCCATTGGACAGGTGCAGGACCTTGCGGCGCAGGTGGCGCAGGTGCGAGGGCAAGGTGACGGTGTCCACCGGCGGGTCGGATATCTCGCCGGCCGGGCGATAGGAATGGACGTGCTGCATGGAAATCTCCGGTCGAATGGCATGGGTCGGGGATAAGGTTACGCGGCCGCGGATGCAGTTTCCAGAGGCTGGCGACCGCAACACGGCGCCGCCCGCAGCCGCCTCAGAACAGGAAATAGCGCTGCGCCATCGGCAGCACCGTCGCCGGCTCGCAGGTGAGCAACTCGCCGTCCGCGCGCACCTCGTAGGTCTCCGGATCGACCTCGACATGCGGGGTGGCGGAATTGTGGATCATCGAGGCCTTGGAAATGCCGCCGCGGACGTTCCTTACCGCCACCAGCTTCTTGTCGACGCCGAGGCGGCGCGCCAGCCCGCCGTCGAGCGAGGCCTGGGAGACGAAGGTGACCGACGAACTGGTCCTGAGCTTGCCGTGGGCGGCGAACATCGGCCGGTAGTGCATCGGCTGCGGTGTCGGGATCGAGGCGTTCGGGTCGCCCATGGGGGCCGCCGCGATCGAGCCGCCGAGCAGCACCATTTCCGGTTTCACGCCAAAGAAGGCCGGGTTCCAGAGCACCAGGTCGGCGCGCTTGCCGACCTCGACCGAGCCGATCTCGTGGGAAACGCCGTGCGCGATCGCCGGGTTGATCGTGTATTTGGCGATGTAGCGGCGGACGCGGAAATTGTCGTTGTCGCCGGTCTCTTCCTTCAGCTTGCCGCGTTGGCGCTTCATCTTGTCGGCCGTCTGCCAGGTGCGGATCGCCACTTCGCCGACGCGCCCCATCGCCTGGCTGTCGGACGAGATGATCGAAAAGGCGCCGATATCGTGCAAGATGTCTTCCGCCGCGATCGTCTCCTTGCGGATGCGGCTTTCGGCAAAGGCGATGTCTTCGGGGATCGACGGCGACAGGTGGTGGCAGACCATCAGCATGTCGAGGTGCTCGGCCAGCGTATTGACCGTGTAGGGTCGGGTCGGGTTGGTCGAGGACGGAATGACGTTCGGATGACCGCAGACCTTGATGATGTCGGGCGCATGGCCGCCGCCGGCGCCTTCGGTATGGAAGGCATGGATGGTGCGGCCCCTGATGGCGGCGACCGTGTCCTCGACGAAGCCGCTCTCGTTCAGCGTATCGGTGTGGATCATCACCTGCACGTCGAAGGCATCGGCCACCGTCAGGCAGTTGTCGATCGCAGCCGGCGTCGTTCCCCAGTCCTCATGCAGCTTCAGCGACGAGGCGCCGGCGAGGATCATCTCCTCCAGCGGCGCCGGCAGCGAGGCGTTGCCCTTGCCGGCGAGCGCGAGGTTCATCGGGAAGGCGTCGAAGCTCTCGATCATCCGCTCGATGTGCCAGGCGCCGGTGCAGGTGGTGGCGAGCGTGCCGTGCGCCGGGCCGGAGCCGCCGCCGAGCATGGTGGTGACGCCGCTCATCAGCGCCTCCTCGATCTGCTGGGGGCAGATGAAGTGGATGTGCGCGTCCATGCCGCCGGCCGTCAGGATCCTGCCCTCGCCGGCAATGGCTTCCGTGGACGGACCGACGATGATGGTGACGCCCGGCTGGGTATCGGGATTGCCCGCCTTGCCGATCGCGTGGATGCGCCCGTCCTTGAGGCCGACGTCGGCCTTGTAGATGCCGCTATGATCGACGATCAGCGCGTTGGTGATGACGGTGTCAACCGCACCCTCGCCGCGCGTCGCCTGGCTCTGGCCCATGCCGTCGCGGATGACCTTGCCGCCGCCGAACTTCACCTCATCGCCATAGGTGGTGAAGTCCTTCTCCACCTCGATGAAGAGCTCAGTATCGGCAAGCCGCACCCTGTCGCCGGTGGTCGGGCCGAACATGGAGGCGTAAGAGGCGCGGGACATCCTGTAGGACATGGATCAGGCTCCTTGGGAGGGAGAGAGCGAAGGCGAAGAGGTAGCCAGGAGGCGCAGGCGCCCCTCGGCGGCGAGGCCGGCGACGAGGCGGCGCTCGGCGGCGAAGGGATGACCGTCCCAGCCCTCGTGGCCGAAACCGGCGAGCACGATCTCAGAACCGGAAAATTCGGTTGCGGAGAGGACATGAAACAGCGTGACGAGGCCGCTGCTCGGCACCACGTAGGCGCCGGGCGAATGCGCCGCCAGCGCGGCATCGGCCGCCTCGTGCGCGGCTGCGGGAACGATCCGGTGCAGCTTGCCGCTTGCGGTCGCGAACCGGGCAAAGTCGTCGGTGCGGTCGTCGCAGAAGTCGTCGAGTTCGGGGTGGGTCACGGCCAGATGCGGACGCAGGCGCGCGAATTTCTCCGGGTCGCGCACCGACCAGATCTCGCGGCTGGCCAGGACCGGGGCGCTCTCGCGCCATTCGGGACCATCCAGCATCTCGTTCGCCGGACGCCCGGTGTTGCAGACGGCGACCGCATCGGTGCGCGTGCCCGATTGCCCGGCATTGCGGCTCAGGTTGAAGCGGACGACGAAATCGGCAGCGTCGATCACCGCGTCCGCGCCCTCCGCCACCTGCCCGTTTCCCACGATCACAATGCGCCGCCCCATCCCGTTCCGCCCGTCAGTTCCCGAAGCTGTCCGCAAGCGTCGCGAGTTCCTCGGTCCGCTTGCGGGTCAGGTCGGCCAGGCAGGCGGAGACGACCATCGGCTGCATCGATCCGCCCCCGACCATGAAGCCCGCCGCCGCGCACTGGCTGTCGCGATAGGCGAGCCAGGCACGCTGGGCCTTCAGCAGGTGTTCCTCGGCGCCGCGCGGCTGCTCTTCGGACCTGGCATCCCATGCGGCCGCGGCCTTTTTCGTCGCCAGCCACCGCGCGTTCAGGGCCTTGTCCGCCTTCTCGTAGTCGGCGGCCGCGCAGGCGTTCATGTCCATCTGCGTCATGGCGTCATTGCAGTCGGCGGGCAGTGTGTCCTCGCCCGAGGCCGGGGCGTCCATCAAAAGGACGCAGCCGCACAGCATCGTCAGAATTCCGGCCTTCGTCATCGCCTTCTTCCCTTCATGCGACGCTCACGCCGAAGCGCCGTCGTGGGCGTGGGAGGCGAGTGCGCGGGGGTCCACGCCTTCCAGGCAATTGACGTTGATCGCGACCATGGACGCGCCGTCCGGCTTGTCGCCATAGGCGAAGCCCTGGATGCCGCAGGTCCTGCAGAAAAGGTGATGCACCGTCCTGTTGTTGAAGAGATATTCCGACAGGTTCTCCTCGCCCGACGTCAGCGTGAACGCCTCGCGCGCCGTGAAAGCAAGCACGGAGCCGAGCCGCTTGCAGCGCGAGCAGTTGCAGACGATCGTCCGGTCGAGATCGACATCGGCCTCGAACGAGACGGCGCCGCACTGGCAGCTGCCGCGGTAGTGCGCCATTCCCATGTCACAATCCTCCCATGACCTGTTGGCGGAAACCGTAGATCTCGCGCTTGCCGGCAAAGGGGACCAGCCGCACCGTGCGGGTCTGGCCCGGCTCGAAGCGCACCGCCGTCCCGGCCGGGATGTCGAGCCGCAGGCCCCGGGCCCTGTCGCGGTCGAAGGCGAGGCCGGCATTGGTCTCATAGAAATGATAGTGGCTGCCGACCTGGATCGGCCGGTCGCCGGTATTGGAGACGTCCAGTTCCGTGACCGGCAGGCCGGCATTGAGTTCGATATCGCCGCTTGCGGCGATGACTTCACCGGGGATCATCGTTTTCCTCCTCCGTGCCTGTCAGCGGATCGGTTCGTGGACGGTCACGAGCTTGGTGCCGTCCGGAAAGGTCGCCTCGACCTGGATGTCGTGGATCATCTCGGCGATGCCTTCCATAACCTGGTCGCGCGTGACGACATGAGCGCCGGCCTCCATCAGGTCTGCGACCGAGCGGCCGTCGCGCGCGCCTTCCACCACGAAATCGGTGATCAGCGCGATCGCCTCGGGATGGTTGAGCTTCACGCCGCGCTCCAGGCGTCGGCGGGCGACGATGGCCGCCATCGAGATCAGCAGCTTGTCTTTTTCGCGGGGGGTCAGGTTCATGGAGGGTTCGTCCGTTTCATCTTACAGAGTCCAGACTTTCGGCAGGCCGGCGCCGTTGCGCAAGTGCGAAATGACGGGGATCAGGGTTTTTCGCATGGCGAAGCCGTGAGGCGCAGTCATGCGCACAACCAGCTTGTCCTGCCAATGGCTTGCACCGGCGAATGCCCCGCCGAGCAGCGCGCGGGTTCCGGCAAGCATCGCTTCCGCCCGCACGCCGCAATAGAGGAGCGTGGCAAAGGCCCCTGCCCCGGCAAGGACCGCAGGCTGCAAGACCTGCTCCGCGATGGCGCCGGACAGCAGAACCTCCTCGGCATGGATCAGCCGGCCGGCGCGGCGGATCCGCCAGCGGTCGCGGAAGAGGCCGTTCGCCATCGTCTCCCCCATCGCCCTGCGTCCGAGCAGCACCGCCTCGACGGCGACGAATTCGGCATCCGGCGCGAGATCGACCGTCAGCGTCCGGGAAAGCGCGGCGCGGTCGAACAGGATCGTCTCCTGCGGCAGCCAGTCCACGCGCGCGCCGGCGCCGACGACAATGCGCGTGCCGACCGAAGCGGTTCCCGCGGCGGCCTTGTAGATCTTCTCGCAGGCCTGCGTGGTCAGCGTCAGTTGCGTCGCCTCGCCCGCCTCGAACGACCAGTCGACGGCGTCGCCGCCCGTAAGCCCGCCGGAGGTGTTGATCAGCACCGCCTCCATCCCCGCATCGAAGGTTTCGGGCAGCCGGATCTTGGCGCAGCCTTCCTGGTAGAACGTCTCGAGACGTGTGCGCCCGTCGCGGGCCCTCGTCGAAAGACGTCCCGACCCGCGGGCGCGCTGGGGAGCGATCGTCGCTTGCATCGTCACGTCGGCTCTCCGGCTGCATCCTGCGGCCTCTGCGATGGCGGCTGTTCCGTCGACCATGTCGATACGCAAGCCGTCAGACCGTCATGTGCCGCCGTGCCTCGGGCGTATCCAGCGTCTCGGCCGGCCCCTCGTGCACGATTTCGCCACGATCCATGATGTAGACGTGATCCGCAAGCTCACGGCAGAAATCAAGGTATTGCTCCACAAGCAGAATTGCCATGCCGGTGGAATCGCGCAGGTATTTGATCGCCCGGCCGATGTCCTTGATGATCGACGGCTGGATGCCCTCGGTCGGCTCGTCGAGCACGAGGATCTTCGGCCGCGTCACCAGCGCCCGGCCGATCGCCAGCTGCTGCTGCTGGCCGCCGGAGAGGTCGCCGCCGCGGCGGCCGAGCATGGTCTGCAGAACCGGGAACAGGCTGAAGATATCGTCGGGGATGAACCGCTCCGCCCGCTTCAGCGGCGCATAACCGCTTTCCAGGTTCTCCTTGACCGTCAGGAGCGGGAAAATCTCGCGCCCCTGCGGCACGTAGCCGATCCCCTGCTTGGCGCGATTGTAGGGCGCCAATCCGTCGAGTGCCACGCCGTTGAAGCTGACAGATCCAGACGACAGCGGATGCTGGCCGGTGACGGCGCGGAGCAGGCTCGACTTGCCGACACCGTTGCGGCCGAGCACGCAGGTGATCCTGCCCATTTCGGCGTTCAGCGAGATGCCGCGCAGCGCCTGGGCGGCGCCGTAGTGGAGACTGGCGTTTTCGACTGTCAGCATGGCACTTCTCTTCTCATCGTTCGTTTGCCCCTCATCCGGCTGCCGCCACCTTCTCCCCGCAAGCGGGGAGAAGGACATATGCCGCACCGCCCCACCCGGATCGTGAAGGCGGGACTGCGTCCCCTCTCCCCGCTTGCGGGGAGAGGGTTAGGGTGAGGGGCAAGTTCCGCCGGCCGAACCCTCATCGCCCCAGATAGTTCTCGATCACCTTCTGATCGGCACTGACGAAATCGATCGAGCCTTCCGCCAGCACCGAGCCTTCCGCCAGGCATGTCACCTTGACACCGAGTTCGCGGATGAAACCCATGTCGTGCTCGACGACGACGACCGAGCGCGTCTTCGCGATCTCCTTCAACAGCACCGCCGTCTCGGCCGTCTCGGCGTCAGTCATCCCGGCCACCGGCTCGTCGACCAGCAAGAGTTCCGGCTCCTGCGCGAGCAGCATGCCGATCTCCAGCCACTGCTTCTGGCCATGGCTTAGGCTCGCGGCGAGGTCGTTCTTGCGGTTCGACAGGCGCACCGTCGATAGGATCTCCTCGATCCGGGCGTTGTCTTCCGCCGTCATGCGGTAGAACAGCGTGGCGAAGACGCCGCGCTTGCGGTTCAGCGCCAGTTCCAGATTGTCCCAGACGGTGTGGCTCTCGAACACCGTCGGCTTCTGAAACTTGCGGCCGATACCGAGCTGGGCGATGTCGGCCTCGTCGCGCCGGGTCAGGTCGATATCACCCTTGAAGAACACTTCGCCGCTATCAGGTCGGGTCTTGCCGGTGATGATGTCCATCATCGTCGTCTTGCCGGCGCCGTTCGGGCCGATGATGGCGCGCAACTCGCCCGGCTCGATGACGAAAGACAGTGAATTCAACGCCTTGAAGCCGTCGAAGGAGACGGAGACGCCGTCGAGATAGAGCAGGCTGGTGGGTTTCTTCTCGTTCATGTCGGTCACTCCGCCGCCACAGGTTCGGCCACGGTCTGGCCCCTTGCCGCCTCGTCGGCTGCGGCCTTGCGATAGTCCTTCCGCTTTGCCCGCCACGCCTGCACCGTGCCGACGATGCCCTTCGGCAGGAACAGGGTAACGAGGACGAACAGGCCACCGAGCGCAAACAGCCAGAACTCGGGAAACGCCGCAGTGAAGACGCTCTTGCCGCCGTTGACGAGAATAGCGCCGATGATCGGGCCGATCAGCGTGCCGCGGCCGCCGACCGCCGTCCAGATGACGACTTCGATGGAATTGGCCGGATCGAACTCGCCGGGATTGATGATGCCGACCTGCGGCACGTAGAGCGCGCCGGCGATGCCCGCCATCATCGCCGAGACGGTGAAGGCGAAGAGCTTGAAGTGCTCGACTCGGTAGCCGAGGAAGCGGGTGCGGCTCTCGGCGTCGCGCACGCCGACGAGGATCTTGCCGTACTTGGAGCGGACCATGCCCGAGGTGAGGATCAGGGCGGCGGCCAGCGCCACTGCCGATGCAGCGAACAAGGCGGCGCGGGTGCCGTCGGCCTGGATGTTGAAGCCCAGGATGTCCTTGAAGTCGGTCAGGCCGTTGTTGCCGCCGAAGCCCATGTCGTTGCGGAAGAAGGCGAGCAGCAGCGCGAACGTCATCGCCTGGGTGATGATCGACAGATAGACGCCGTTGACGCGCGAGCGGAAGGCGAACCAGCCGAAGACGAAGGCGAGCAGGCCCGGCACCAGCACCACCATCAGGGCGGCGAACCAGAACATGTCGAAGCCGTACCAGAACCAGGGCAGTTCCTTCCAGTTGAGGAAGACCATGAAATCGGGCAGCAGCGGGTTGCCGTAGGAACCGCGCGCGCCGATCTGGCGCATCAGGTACATGCCCATGGCATAGCCGCCGAGCGCGAAGAAGGCTGCATGGCCGAGCGAGAGGATCCCGCAGAAACCCCAGACGAGATCGAGTGCGAGCGCCAGCAGCGCATAGGTCAGGTACTTGCCGAACAGCGAGACGAGATAGGTCGGCACATGCAGCGGATGGTCCGGCGCCGTCAGCAAGTTCAGCGCCGGCACCAGCACCGCGAGCCCGAGGATGATGGCGACGGCGATGAAGATCGTGCGGTCGAAGGACTTGAGCAGAAACGAGGTGATCATGCTTCGACCGCCCTTCCCTTGAGTGCGAACAGCCCGCGCGGCCGCTTCTGGATGAACAGGATGATCAGCACGAGGACGAGGATCTTGCCGAGGACGGCGCCCGCATAGGGCTCGAGGAACTTGTTGAGGATGCCGAGCGTGAACGCACCGACCAGCGTGCCCCAGAGATTGCCGACGCCGCCGAAGACCACGACCATGAAGCTGTCGATGATGTAGCCCTGGCCGAGGTTCGGCGAGACGTTGTCGATCTGCGAGAGCGCGACGCCGGCGATGCCCGCGATGCCGGAGCCGAGCGCGAAGGTCAGCGCATCGACCCAGGGCGTGCGGATGCCCATGGAGGAGGCCATGCGACGGTTCTGCGTCACCGCCCGCATCTGCAGCCCCATCGGCGTCTTCTTCAGGAGGAACAGCAGGGCCGTGAACACGGCAAGCGAGAAGACGATGATCCAGAGCCGGTTCCAGGTGATCGTCAGGCCGCCGAGCTCGAAGGCGCCGGACATCCACGAGGGATTGCCGACTTCGCGGTTGGTCGGGCCGAAGATGGTGCGCACCGCCTGCTGCAGGATCAGCGAGATGCCCCAGGTGGCGAGCAGCGTCTCGAGCGGCCGGCCGTAGAGGAAGCGGATGACGCCGCGCTCGATCGCAAGCCCGACCACGCCGGTGACGAGGAAGGCGAGCGGCAGGGCGATCGCGAGCGACCAGTCGAACAGGCCCGGAAAGGAAGTGCGGATCACCTCCTGCACGACGAAGGTGGTGTAGGCGCCGAGCATCACCATCTCGCCATGGGCCATGTTGATGATGCCCATGACGCCGAAGGTGATGGCAAGGCCGATCGCAGCCAGCAGCAGGACCGAGCCGAGCGACAGGCCGTACCAGACGTTCTGGCCGGCCGACCACAGCGCCTGCCGCTCCTTGATGCTCGAGATCGCGGCCTCGAGGTCCGGGCGGAGATCGTCGTCGGCGGAGGAAAGGGCTGCCGACAGGAGCGACAGGGCATCCTGTCCGCCGGCATCGGCGATAACGGCGACGGCCGCCTTTTTCTCGTCGTCCGGCCGGTCGGAGACGAGCAGGGCCGCGGCGCGGGCGCGCTCCAGCACCGGTTTGACCCTGGCATCGGTTTCGGCGGCGAGCGCCGCCTCGACCTGTTCGAGCGCGTCTGCGGATGGCGTGCGCAGCATGGTCTGTGCCGCCTGCAGGCGGACGCCGGCGTCGGGGCTCATCAGCGTCAGGCCGCCGAGGGCGGAGCGCACCGCGCGACGCAGGCTGTTGTTGACGCGGATCTTCGTGAGTGCGCCTGCGGATTCGGTGCCGACCTCGGCGCCGGTGAGCGGATCGACGACGGTCAGGCTGCCGCCGGCCGGCTTCGTCAGGAACACCTGCCTGTCGGATTTGCGCAGGTAGAGGTCGCCCGCGGCCAGCGCCTCCAGCGCCGGGACGATCCTCGGATCGCCGGTTCTTGCCAGCGCCTCCACCTGCTCGATGGTCTTTGCAAAACTGCCTTCGCCGAGCGCGTCGATCATCGTGCGGAGGTCTTCCTGCGCCCGCAGATCGGTCGCAAACACGGTAATCAGGAGGCAGAAGGTCACCAGCAGGGACTGGAGCGATCGATAGGCTAGCCGCGTCAACATGAGATCATCCTTGCCAGCCGGGCCTTGCCGTTTCCGGAGGCCGGCATGTGCAGTCAGGGTCGCACCGCGAACATGGCCACGGCGAGGACGGGCGGCCGGTGGCCGGCCCGGCAGTTCGGATCCGCTGCGACCCTCCGCCCAAGGGACGGGACAAGGGAAGCAGCCTCAAGCCCGGATGCATCCCGCCACCGGAGATGACGGGACGCATCCGGCCGGCCGCGCAGGACATCCCGCGTGGCCGACCGACCCATCAGGCAGATCAGGAGCCCTTGCCGCCGCACTTGCCGGTGGCGACGTTGAAGTTGCCGCACGACATTGGCGCGCGCCAATCGGAGATCAGGTCCTTGGAGTCCGGCAGGTAATCCGACCATTCGTCACCGACCACGAGGCCGGGGGTCTCCCAGACGGTCTCGAACTGGCCATCGGCCTGGATCTCGCCGATCAGCACCGGCTTGGTGATGTGGTGGTTCGGCATCATCGTCGAATAGCCGCCCGAAAGGTTCGGCACCGAGACGCCGATCATCGCGTCGAGGACGGCATCGGTGTCGGTGGTGCCGGCCTTCTCGACCGCCTTAAGCCACATGTTGAAGCCGATGTAATGCGCTTCCATCGGGTCGTTGGTCACGCGCTTGTCGTTCTTGGTGTAGGCCTTCCAGGTCTTGATGAACTCGGCATTGGCCGGGTTGTCGACGGACTGGAAATAGTTCCAGGCGGCGAGATGGCCGACGAGCGGCGCGGTGTCGAGACCGGCGAGTTCCTCTTCACCGACGGAGAAGGCCACGACCGGGATGTCCTCGGCCTTGACGCCCTGGTTGCCCAGTTCCTTGTAGAAGGGAACGTTGGCGTCGCCGTTGATGGTGGAGACGACGGCCGTCTTCTTGCCGGCCGAGCCGAAGCCCTTGATGTCGGAGACGATCGTCTGCCAGTCCGAATGGCCGAACGGGGTGTAGTTGATCATGATGTCTTCGGGCGCGACACCCTTGGAGATCAGATAGGCCTCGAGGATCTTGTTGGTCGTGCGCGGATAGACGTAGTCGGTGCCGGCGAGCACCCAGCGCTCGACGCCCTCGTTCTCCATCAGGTAGTCCACGGCCGGGATCGCCTGCTGGTTGGGGGCGGCACCGGTATAGAAGACGTTGCGCTGGCTCTCCTCGCCCTCGTACTGGACGGGGTAGAACAGGATCGAGTTCAGTTCCTCGAAGACCGGGAGCACGGACTTGCGCGACACCGAGGTCCAGCAGCCGAACACGGCCGAGACCTTGTCGACGGAGACGAGCTCGCGCGCCTTTTCGGCAAACAGCGGCCAGTCCGAGGCCGGGTCGACGACGACGGCCTCGAGCTGCTTGCCGAGCAGGCCGCCCTTCTTGTTCTGCTCCTCGATGAGCATCAGCATGGCGTCCTTCAGCGTCGTCTCGGAGATCGCCATGGTGCCGGACAGCGAATGCAGGATGCCGACCTTGATCGTGTCATCGGCGGCAAAAGCGCCGTTGAGCGCCGTGGTGGAGAGAACGGCGGCGACAAATGCGCCGGTCAGGCGTGCCTTGATAGTCATTGTTGTGAACCCCTCTAGCTCTGACGGACAACGGACGGTCTGGCCGCTTAGCCGTTGCTCAAGGGATCATCGGACGATCGCGTTGCAGTGCACATACGTCATTCTACGTAGACGCCGGGGTAAAGAACGGCACCTCTGCCGCAGCGCACCAATTCTCGCCGCCGCCGCGATGTGCTAGGACCGGGTCACGGGCAGGGTCTGCCCGCCCGCTCGAAGGAAGCCCATGGCCGCACGCCAGCGCATCATACCGGTCCGGCGCCAGTACAACCGTTGGGTCGCCGACCAGACGCTGGAGGACTATGCGCTGCGGTTCACCGCCAAGAGTGCGCGGCGGTTCTCCTCGGAGCGCATCTCGCAGACGGCGATCGGGGCGATCTCGTTTCTGGCGCTGGAGGCGATCGGCGGCACGATCACCATGTCCTACGGCACGACGAACGCGATCGCCGCGATCCTCGTCGCCAGCCTGATGATCCTGCTCGTCGGCCTGCCGATCAGCCGCTACGCGATCCGCCACGGCGTCGACATCGATCTCCTCACCCGGGGCGCGAGCTTCGGCTATATCGGCTCCACCATCACCTCGCTCGTCTATGCGAGCTTCACCTTCATCCTGTTTGCCATCGAGGCCTCGATCATGTCGGGGGCGCTGGAGCTGGCGCTCGGCATCCCCTTGTGGATCGGCTACATCATCAGCTCGGTCGCCGTCATCCCGCTCGTCACCTACGGCGTGCGGCTGATCTCGAAGTTCCAGCTGGTTACCCAGCCGTTCTGGATCGTGCTGAACATCCTGCCCTTCGTCTTCATCGCCTTTGCCGACTGGAACGCCTTCGGCGAGTGGCTCGCCTATTCCGGCATCCACCATGCCTCCGGACCATCAGGTACCATCGCGCCGTTCCACCTGGTCGAATTCGGCGCGGCGTCCGCCGTCATCTTCGCGCTGATGGCGCAGATCGGCGAGCAGGTCGACTTCCTACGCTTCCTGCCGCCGGACGGGCAGCGCAAGCTCAGCCACCGCATCGCCGTCTTCCTCGCCGGTTCGGGCTGGGTCGTGGTCGGCGCGCCGAAGCTTCTGGCCGGCTCCTTCCTCGTCGTGCTGGTGCTGAATTCGGGCGTGCCCTCGACCCGGGCGGCCGACCCGGCGCAAATGTACTACACCGCCTTCGGCTACATGATCCCCTGGGAGACGGCGGCGCTGCTGCTGATGGTCGCCTTCGTCGTCGTCTCGCAGCTGAAGATCAACGTGATGAACGCCTATGCGGGCTCGCTCGCTTGGTCGAACTTCTTCTCGCGGCTGACCCACAGCCATCCTGGCCGCGTCATCTGGCTCGTCTTCAACGTGGCGATTGCGCTGCTGCTGATGGAGCTCGGCATCTACCGGCTGCTGGAGGAGACGCTCGGCATCTTCTCGATCGTCGCCATGGCCTGGCTGTGCACGATCTCGGCCGATCTCTTCATCAACAAGCCGCTCGGGCTATCGCCTCCCGGCATCGAGTTCAAACGCGCCCATCTCTACGACATCAATCCCGTCGGCCTCGGTGCGATGTTCTGCTCCGCGAGCCTGGCGTTGATCGCCCATTTCGGCGCCTTCGGCGACATCGCCGCCTCGCTCGCGCCCTACATCGCCGCCGGCGCCGCCTTCGTCGCCTCGCCGTTGATCGCCTGGAAGACGGGGGGCAGATACTATCTTGCCCGCAAGCCGCGGCGGAACTGGCACCTGGAAAACACCATCACCTGCTCGATCTGCGAGCATCCCTTCGAGCCCGAAGACATGGCCTGGTGCCCCGCCTATGCCGCGCCGATCTGCTCGCTCTGCTGTTCGCTCGACAGCCGCTGCCACGACATGTGCAAGCCGAAGGCGCGCTTCCATGCGCAGGCCGCCCATGTCGCTCGCGCCGTGCTTCCCGAGCCCGTGGTCGACAAGCTGAAGACTCGGCTTGGCCGCTACGCGCTCTCGGCCGCACTCTCGATCGCCGGCATCGGCGTGATCCTCGCGATGATCGCCCACCAGGCGGGCGGCGCCTCGCCGGAAACGGCGGCCGTGGTCGAGGGCACTGTCGCGATCGTCTTCTTCGTCTTCGCGGTCGCAGCCGGCGTCGTCTGCTGGTTCTATGTGCTCGCCCATGACAGCCGGGTGGTGGCAGAGGAGGAATCGTCCCGCCAGAACACGCTGCTCCTGAAGGAAATCGCGGCGCACAAGAAGACGGACGCAGCCCTGCAGGAGGCGAAGGAGGCGGCCGAGGCGGCCAACCGCGCCAAGAGCCGCTATGTCGTCGGGCTCAGCCACGAGTTGCGCACGCCGCTCAACGCCGTGCTCGGCTATGCCCAGTTGCTGGAACGCGACGAGACGATCCCTGCCCCGCGCCAGCCGGCGGTAAAGGTGATCCGGCGCAGCGCCGAGCACCTGTCCGGCCTGATCGACGGGCTCCTGGATATCTCGAAGATCGAGGCCGGCAAGCTGCAGGTCTATTCCAACGAGATCAACATCCACGATTTCCTCGACCAAATCGTCGACATGTTCAGGCCGCAGGCGCAGGCCAAGGGCGTCGCCTTCGAGCACGTGCGCAGCCCCTCCCTGCCCCAGTTCGTGCGCACCGACGAGAAGCGGCTGCGCCAGATCCTCGTCAACCTCGTCTCCAATGCGCTGAAATTCACCGACAGCGGCCATATCCGCCTCGACGTCGGCTATCGCAGCCAGGTTGCGACCTTCACCGTGGAGGACAGCGGCCGTGGCATCGCGGAGAAGGACCTGCCTCGCATCTTCGATCCCTTCCAGCGCGGCGCGGCGGAACATCAAAGCCGCATGCCCGGCCTCGGCCTCGGGCTCACCATCACCCGGCTTCTGACCCAGACGCTCGGCGGCGAGATATCGGTGACGAGCGCCAAGGATCGCGGCACCGCCTTCCGCGTCCGGCTGATGCTGTCGGCCGTCGACCGCCCGCAAACCCTGCTGGAGCCTGCCAGCCGCATCCGCGGCTATGGCGGGCGGCGGCGCAGCATCCTCGTCGTCGACGACAACGAGGACCATCGCAACCTGATGGGCGAGACGCTCGCCCCGCTCGGCTTCAACGTCATGACCGCCGGCGACGGGGGCGAATGCCTGGCGCTGACCGAGGCGCTGCGGCCGGACCTGTTCCTGATCGACATCCAGATGCCGGGCATGAGCGGCTGGGACCTCGTGGACCGGCTGCGGCAGGCCGGGCAGACCGCGCCGATCATCATGCTGTCGGCGAATATCGGCGACGGCTCGACACAGGGCGGCAGCGGCGGCCACGACGACGCCATCGCCAAGCCGTTCGACCTCGGCCAGCTCTGCGACAAGCTGGCGCTGCACCTGAAGCTCGACTGGATCACCTCCGACGCGCAGCCGGGCCAGCCCGTTCCGGCAACGCTGCGGCGGATCGTCGATCCCGGCCCCGCCCACGTCGCCGAACTGATCCGGCTCGGCGAGATCGGCTATGTCCGCGGCATCGAGGCCAAGCTCGCCGAGATCGCCCGGGCGCCCGAACACAAGCCGTTCGCCGATGCGCTCAGGGACTATGTCCAGGCCTTCGACCTTTCGGGCTACGATGCCTTCCTGAAGAACATTTCCGCAGAAAGGACCGAACCGCGTGACTGAGATAGCCGGCCCGCGCGACATCGTACTCCTCGTGGACGACAGCCCCGAGGCGCTCGGATTTCTGACCGAGGCGCTGGAACAATCGGGATTTTCGGTGCTGATCGCCACCTCGGGCACCTCCGCGCTCGGGATCGTCGAGCGGATCACCCCCGACATCATCCTGCTCGACGCCGTCATGCCGGGCCTCGACGGATTTGAAACCTGCGAGCGGCTGAAGGCGAACCCGGCCGTCAGCCAGACGCCGGTGGTGTTCATGACCGGGCTGACGGAGACGGAGCACGTCGTGCGCGCGCTGGAATCAGGCGGCGTCGACTATCTGACCAAGCCGATCAACATCGACGAGTTGCGGGCGCGCATCCGCGTCCACCTGACCAATGCCCGCTCGGCCCAGAGCGCGCGGGTGGCGCTCGACGCCGCCGGCCGCCACCTGCTCGCCGTGCGCGGCGACGGGCGGGTGCGCTGGTCGACGCCGCAGGCGACGCGGTTGATCAATGCCGCCACCGGCTCCGACGACGGGCTGGAAACGCTGACCGCCCATGTCGGCCGCTGGATGAAGGAGAGCGAGACGACGGGCAAGGACGGCAGCTTCACCATCCGCCAGAGCGGCCAGGCCACCCTGCAGCTCTCCTATCTCGGCGCGATCGGGGCGGACGAGTACCTGTTTCGCCTCAGCGCCGAGAACAGGCTCAGCGACGACGAGATCCTGCGCCAGCATTTTTCGCTGACGCAGCGCGAATCCGAGGTGCTTCTGTGGATCGCCAAGGGCAAGGCCAACCGCGACATCGGCGAGATCCTCGGCCTCAGCGCCCGCACCGTCACCAAGCACCTGGAGCAGATCTACGTGAAGCTCGGCGTCGAGAACCGCGCTTCGGCGGCAGTGAAGGCGGCGCACGTCCTGCACGCGGTCTGAGACGTGGCAGAAACCATAGATTTCGAACCGGTTTCCGACTTCCGCCTACCCATGCTATCCTTCTTGCGGGGAGGAGCTGTGATGGAAAACTTTTTTGCATTGTCTGCCATAGTCCTTGGAACCGCCGTGCTGGGCTTCGTGCTCGCACAGGCGATGCGCCGCCAGCGCGAGCACCAGAGGCCGCACCATCATGACGAGATCACGCCGCCGTTCTGACGGCCGTTCTCCATGCCGAAGACCGCCGGCCGTTGCGACGGGCCTTGCCAACGGCAGGCTTTCGGGACCAACATGTGCGCAGCGGGCCGGCCAATATGAGTGACACATGACCCGGCTACGCTAACGGGCAACCGTTCGAGACCGGGAGACGGCATGGATACGAGCGAAGACCACAAGGGCGAACCGGAAGTGGGCGTCCTGTTCCGCAACGGCAACCTCACCGTGTTCGGGATCGTCCTCTCCTTCTCGCTCGGTTTCCTGAACACCTGGGCCAGCAATCCGAACGAGTGGCAACTGACCGACCTGCCGACGCTCATCCTGATCTCCACCGGCATCGTCTTCCAGGCGCGCGCGCTCTGGCGGCTGCTGCGTCCCAATTCGCTGCAGAAGACGGTGTTCGAGGCCGGCAACCGGCTGTTCGCCGTCGGCCTGCTTTTGACGGCGGTCGGCGTCATCATGTCGATTGCGATCGACCTGGCGCGGATGGCGGTCGACTGATACCAACCTGCACTGATATTGACCGATTGCGCCGGAGCGATTTTGACCTGCGGCCAGGAGAAAACCGCAGTCGGACCTGCGGTCCGGCGAGGATTTTCGACGCCGTCCGTAGGTCAATATCGCCCGGCCCTCCGGGTGGGCCGTCTGTCGGCCACCGGCAGCGTCGCAATCCTCGACCGATGCCAAGGCATCGCTCTGCGGTATGCTCCTTGCCGGATGACCGCAGGCGGTCCCACGCAATCGGTCAATATCAGTGCAGGTTGGTATGACGACCGGAACCAAAGGCTGATGGCGGCGTTGCCCGTCCGATGCCCGCGCCAAGAGCGCTCGACAGTCCACCCACGCTATGAGAAACTCCGGCCATGATCGAAAGCAGCGATATCGAAGTCGAGGACGAGCGCCTCAAGCTGATTGCCGAACTGGCGCAGGCGAAAGGCACCTCATCGGCCGAATTGCTGGCGCGCAGTGCCGCGGGCACGCGATCCTGTCATGAGGCGACGCACACGGCGTCCATCGTCCTCGACCTGGTCGACCAGCACCTTTTGCACCATCCGGCGATCGCCGCCAATCCGGAATGGTTCCGCTACGTCTCGAAGGCGAGCGAGGCGCTGTTCAACCTCTACCAGTCCATGGGCGAGGCACAGCTGGAACATCACGGCGACGGGCTGCGGCCCGAGGAACTGAACGCCAGCAACGACGACTGAACGGGCGCGCATCCGGCGGAACCGGATGGCTGCGGCGCTTCGTCGACAAGCCGCCTTCTCACGGCGACGACGCGCGCCGGCGTTCGTTCAGCGCTTCCACCACACGGTCGCGGCCGACGCGGATGACGTTTTCCATGGCGCGGCGCGCGCCTTCCTCGTCCCGCTTGCGGATCTCCTCGACGATGCGGATATGCGTCGCCGCCACGTCGTCGATCTTGCCGCGGTCGCGGGCCGGCGAACTGAGGCGGAAGACGCCCACCAGCGCTGCCTCGATCAAACTGCCGATGGTGCGGAAGAAGGGGTTGCGCGAGGCGTCGAGCACGCTGAGGTGAAACCGGAGGTCGGCCAGCGCCAGCGTCTCGGCGGTGTGTTCCGGGTCGCCCATCGCCACTGCCAGCCGCATCATGTGGCTGATGTCGGCGTCCGTGGCGAAGCGGGCCGCAAGCACGGCGGCGTGTGGCTCGAAGGCCAGCCGGACTTCGCTGAGGTCGAGCAGGAAGACCTCGTCCACGCCCTTGGCCAGCTGCCAGGTGAGAATGTCGCTGTCGAACAGGTTCCATTGCGAGCGCGGGGTGACGCGGGTGCCGATCCGCGCTCTCGGAACGATCAGCCCCTTGGCCGCGAGCGTCTTCATCGATTCCCGGAGCACCGTCCGGGAGACCTTGAAGCGCGCCGCCAGTTCGGCATCGCCCGGAAGGGTCGCGCCGACCGGAAACTCGCCGGCGACGATCGCGCGTCCGAGCTCGTTGACCACCTGGGCATGACTGGTGCGCGTGTTGGCGCCCGTGATGACGGTTTCGAGAAGTCCCTTGCGCAATCGACCCGTTCCTCCCCCATCCGGCCACTCCCGACCGGTTGCATTCCATCTCGTCACGCCAGCCGCCTGCCACCCTTCGACAGATAGAGAAATCCCTTCTGCATCAGGATGAATCCGAACAGAAGTAGCCCAATCAGGATCTTCGTCCACCAACTTGAGAGCGAACCGTCGAAGGTGATGTAGGTCTGGATCAGCCCCATGATGAGGATACCGATCAGCGTGCCGCCGACGAAGCCGGACCCGCCGGTCAGGAGCGTGCCGCCAATGACCACGGCCGCGATCGCGTCCAGTTCGACGCCGACGGCGGCCAGCGAATAGCCGGCAGAGGTATAGAGGGAGAAGACGATGCCCGAAAGACCGGCCAGGAGCCCGGAAAACGCGTAGATCGCGATCGTCGTGCGCGCCACCGGAACACCCATCAGCCGCGCGGTCTGCGCGCCGCCGCCGAGCGCATAGACATTGGCGCCGAAGCGGGTGCGGTGGGCGATGAGGATGCCGGCGGCGAAGACCAGCAGCATCAGCCCGCCGATCAGCGTGATCCGCCCTCCTCCCGGCAACCGGTAGTAGAACGCCTTCATCGTCGCATAGAACGGATGCTTCACCGGCACCGAATCGATCGACAGGACGAAGGCCATGCCGCGGGCGAGGAACATGCCGGCGAGCGTGACGATGAAGGGCGGCATCTCCAGATGGTGGATGATCGCGCCCATCAGTGCGCCGAACAGCGTGGCGATCCCGAGCGCCAGGACGAAGACGACGAGCGGATGCAGGCCGGTGCTCTCCAGCACCACGGCGATGAAGACGCCGGTAAAGGCGATCACCGCGCCGATCGACAGGTCGATGCCGCCGGAGAGGATGACGAAGGTCATGCCGACGGCGGCGATGCCGAGGAAGGCGTTGTCGGTCAGGAGGTTGCCGATCACCCGTGTCGACAGCATGTTCGGGTACTGCAGGATGCAGAGCGCATAGGCTGCGAGGAAAATCGCGACGGTGGCGGCGAGCGGTACGTAGCGCGGGTTCATTTCGCCTCCTGCTTGACGGATGCCTCGGCGCTGTCGGCCCGGCCGAACAGGGTGGCGAGATCGCGGATCCGCGGCGACTGGATGACGAGGATCAGGACGATGATCGCCGCCTTGATGATGAGATTGAACTCGGGCGGGAAGCCCGACAGCAGGATGCCGGTGTTGATCGACTGGATGATCAGGGCGCCGAGCAGCGAGGCTGCGATGCTGAAGCGACCGCCGAGCAGCGAGTTGCCGCCGACGACGACGGCCAGGATCGCGTCGAGCTCCAGCCAGAGCCCCGCATTATTGGCGTCCGCACCCCTGATGTCGGCGGCGGCGATGATGCCGGCGATCGCCGCGCACAGGCCGCTCAGCACATAGGCCGCAATCAGCAGAACGCCGGTCGATACGCCCGAAAGCGTGCTGGCGCGGCGGTTGATGCCGAGTGCCTCGACCAGCATGCCGAGTGCCGTGCGCCGGACCAGCAGCGTGACCGCGATGCCGAAGACCAGCCAGATGACCACCGGCATCGGCAGGCCGAGGAACGCGCCGCTACCGATGAAGATCAGGCCGGGATCGTTGAAGGTCAGGATCGCGCCCTCGGTAATCAACTGCGCGATGCCCCGGCCGGCGACCATCAGGACGAGCGTGGCGATGATCGGCTGGATGTCGAGGACGGCGACGAGGATGCCGTTCCACAGGCCGCAGAGCAGGCCGACGGAAAGCGCCAGCGCCAGCGTATAGACGAGCGAATGGCCCGACGTGATCGAGGCGGCCGCGACCGCGCCGCAGATCGCCATGACCGCGCCGACGGAGAGGTCGATGCCGCGGGTGGCGATCACGATCGTCATGCCGATCGCCAGCAGCGCCACCGGCGCGCCGCGGTTCAGAACGTCGATAAGGCTACCGTAGACACGGCCGTTCTGGATCTGCAGCTTGAGGAAATCGGGGAAAGCCAGCGAGATCAGCGCCACGACGGCGACGAGGACGGCGAACTGCGGCAGGAGCCGGATCAGGTGGGGCTTCAGCGCACTCATCAGGCGGCCCCCTGCTTTTCGCCGGCGGCGATCGCCTCGACGATGTGCGCAGTGGTCACCGCATCGCCGACCAGCTCGGAGACATGGGCGCGGTCGCGCAGGACGATGACGCGGCGGCTGTAGGCAACGAGCTCGTCGAGCTCGGAAGAAATGACAATCAACGACATGCCCTGTTCGCAAAGGTTCTCGATGAGGCGGATGATTTCCGCGTGCGCGCCGACGTCGATGCCGCGCGTCGGCTCGTCGAGGATGAGAAATTCCGGATTGGTGGCCAGCCAGCGGGCGAGGATCGCCTTCTGCTGGTTGCCGCCGGACAGAAGCCGGATCGGCTTTTCCCGGTCGGTGGTGCGGATGTCCAGCGCCTTGATGTACTGGTCGGCCAGCCGGTCCTGCTCGGCGCGCGGGATCGGCCGCGCCCAGCCGCGCCGGGCCTGCAGGGCGAGAGCAATGTTCTCGCGCACCGACAGGTCGCCGACGATGCCGTCGACCTTGCGGTCCTCGGGGCAGAAGCCAAACCGATGGCGGATGGCGGCGCGCGGCGAGGTGAGCTCGGCCGGCTTGCCGTCGATCTCGGCCGTGCCGCTGTCGGCCTTCTCGGCGCCGAAGAGGATTTCGGCGGTCTCGGTCCGCCCGGAACCGAGCAGGCCGGCAATCCCGACCACCTCGCCCTTCCTGACCTCCAGGTCGAACGGCTCGATATGCCCCTTGCGGCCATAGCCCGCAAAGCGGTAGCGCACGGGACCCTCGGCGGCTTCCGCACGGGCGACGGCCTTGATCTCGTCGCCGAGCTCGCGGCCGAGCATCATGGCGATCAGCTCGCGCCGCGGCAGCGCGGCCGCCTCGCGGGTGCCGACGAGCTGGCCGTTGCGCAGCACGGTGATGCGGTCGCAGATCGCGTAGACCTGCTCGAGGAAATGGGTGATGAAGACGATGCCGAGACCCTGCGCCTTCAGACGGCGGACGATGGAGAACAGCATCTCCACCTCGTGGGCGTCGAGGCTGGCGGTCGGCTCGTCGAGGATCAGCACCTTGCCGGAGAGATCGACGGCGCGGGCGATCGCCACGACCTGCTGCACGGCGACGGAGCAGCTGGAAAGCTCGGCCCTGACGTCGACGTCGAGGTCGTATCCGGCGAGCAGCGCTTCGGCGCGCCGGTTCATTTCGCGCGCATCGACAAGGCCGAAGCGCTTCGGCTGGCGGCCGAGGAAGAGGTTTTCGGCAACCGTCAGGTTCGGCAGGAGGTTCACCTCCTGGTAGACCGTGCCGATGCCGAGACGCTGCGCCTCGAAGGTGTCACGCGGATCGATGTCGGCACCGTCGAGGACGAGGCGGCCGCCGTCGCGGCGATAGGCGCCGGTGATGCACTTGACGAGCGTCGACTTGCCGGCGCCGTTCTCGCCGAGAAGCGCATGCACCTCGCCGCGGGCGAGCTGGAAATTGACCTTGTTCAGGGCCTTGGCGCCGGGAAAGACCTTGTCGATCCCCGTGGCGGAGAGAATGATGTCGTCGCTGCCGAATGTGTTTCCTGGCATTGTCCCTGCCCGAATTGGATGCCGCTCCGTGGCGGCGCGGGGTACAAGGAGGCTCCCTCACCCGCCTGCCGGCACCCTCTCCCCGAAGCGGGGAGAAGGATAAGCGCGAAAAAGCCCCGCATCCGCATTGGCGCGGATGCGGGAGCCGGGAGAGATCAGTAGCCGAGGCCCTTCTTTTCCTCGTAGACCTTCATCGGATCGTCGGCCTGGGTGTAGAGCTTCGATTCCGTCTGGATCCACTTCGGCGGCAGCGTGCCGTCCTTCTGGAAGGCGGCGAGCGCGTCGAAGGCGGGACCTGCCATGTTCGGCGTCAGTTCCACCGTGGCGTTGGCTTCGCCGGCGGCCATGGCCTGGAAGATATCCGGAACGGCGTCGATCGAGACGACGAGGATATCGGTGCCGGGCTTCAGGCCGGCTTCCTTGATCGCCTGGATGGCGCCGACGGCCATGTCGTCGTTGTGGGCGTAGAGCGCGCAGATGTTCTTGCCGCCGTCTTCCGCCTTCAGGAAGCTCTCCATGACTTCCTTGCCCTTGGTGCGGGTGAAGTCGCCGGTCTGGCTGCGGATGATCTTCAGGTTATCATTGCCCGCCAGAGCCTCTTCGAAGCCCTTCTTGCGGTCGATCGCCGGCGAGGAGCCGGTCGTGCCCTGGAGCTCGACGACGTTGCACGGCTTGCCGGCAACCGTGTCCACCAGCCACTTGCCGGCGACGTTGCCCTCGTGGACCAGGTCCGAGGTCACAGCGGTCATGTAGAGGTCTTCGGACGAATCCACCGTGCGGTCGAGGAGGATGACCGGGATCTCGGCGTCCTTGGCCTCGGTCAGGACGTCGTCCCAGCCGGTCGCCACGACCGGGGCGACGAGGATCGCGTCGACGCCCTGGGCGATGAAGGAGCGAAGCGCCTTGATCTGGTTTTCCTGCTTCTGCTGGGCGTCGGCGAATTTCAGGTCGATGCCGCGGCTTTCGGCCTGCTGCTTGGTCAGCGTCGTCTCAGCAGCGCGCCAGCCGGATTCCGAGCCGATCTGCGAGAACCCTACGGTCAGGTCGGCGGCGTGAGCCGAACCGAACATGCAGGCAGCCAGAATCGTGGCACTCGCGAGTGCGGTCTTCAAAGTCATGATATCCTCCCAAAGAAAGCTGCTCCTCAGCAGCCATGCAAGAAAAATCATATTGTATGACTATTGTAAACTCCAAATTCCGGGCGCGCACAAAATTCGCAAAGCACAAAAATTCGCGCCATCATCTTGCGGTGCAACATCCGCCCCTCGCCGACAAAGCGCACGGACTGCCGGATCGTGCTCCACCCGTTCAAGGGATCTGGTGCCGGTCTTCGAAGTGTCAAGGATGGCCGACCTGAAACGCCCGCCGAGGTGGCTAGGTCGCCCGGACCGGCCCGAGGAATAGGGAGCAAGGGCCGGCTTCCTCATGCAAGCAGGCCCCGGAGCGTTTCCGCTGCCGGGGCCTCCGTTTGTCGCCTTTCAGCTCCACCGATCCTAGACGATCGGGCTTACTGCGGCAGCTTGTCGTCGACGCCGGCGATGTAGAAGTTCATGCCGAGCAGCACCTTGTCTTCCGGCTTCTCGCCGTCCGCCAGCCAGTCCGAGCCGTCCTGCTTCTTGATCGGGCCGGTGAAGGGGTGCAGTTCGCCGGAGCGGATCTTGGCCTCGGTGTCCTCTGCCATCTTCTTCACGTCGTCGGGCATGTTGGTGTAGGGCGCCATGGTCAGGATGCCGTCCTTCAAACCGTCCCAGACCTGTTCGGACTTCCAGCTGCCGTCGAGCAACTGCTCGGTGCGCTTGATGTAGTAGGCGCCCCAGGTGTCGACGATCGCCGTCAGCTGGGTTTCCGGGCCGGCCTTGATCATGTCGGAGGCCTGGCCGAAGGCCTTGATGCCGCGTTCGGCCGCGACCTGCATCGGCGCGGTCGTGTCGGTGTGCTGCGTCAGGATGTCGACGCCCTGGTCGATCAGCGCCTTGGCGGCATCGGCTTCCTTGCCCGGGTCGAACCAGGTGTTGGCCCAGATGACCTTGACCTTGAAGTCCGGGTTCACCGACTGGGCGCCATGGACAAAGGCGTTGATGCCCATCACGACTTCCGGAATCGGGAAGGAGGCGATGTAGCCGGCGACGCCCTTCTCGGACATCTTCGCGGCGATCTGGCCCTGGATATAGCGGCCCTCGTAGAAGCGCGAATTGTAGGTGGCGACATTGGCGGCCGACTTGAAGCCGGTGGCGTGCTCGAACTTCACGTCCGGGAACTTCTCGGCGACCTTGATCGTCGCGTCCATGAAGCCGAAGGAGGTGGTGAAGACCAGCGCGCAGCCGGAACGGGCCATGCGCTCGATCGCGCGTTCGGCATCGGGACCTTCCGGCACGCTTTCGAGGAACGGCGTCTCGATCTTGTCGCCGAAATGGTCCTGCAGCGCCTGGCGGCCGATGTCGTGCGCCTGCGTCCAGCCGCCGTCGGTCTTGGAGCCGACATAGATGAAGCAGATCTTGGTCTTGTCCTGGGCGCTGGCGGAGGCTGCGAAGCCGAGCATCGCCGCCGAGGTTGCGAGTGCGAGAAGCAGTTTTTTCATTTTGACCCCTGTAGGTTTGAGACTTGGTTTTCCCGTCGCTTCTTCTTCATCGGTCGGGCACGAACGGCTTTCCGAGCGATGCGGGCGTGTTGATCAACGTCGTGCGCCGATTGTGCGATATCAGGACGAGGACGACAACCGTGGCCGCATAGGGAAGCGCCGACAGGAACTGGGAGGGGATGCCGAGGCCGAGCGCCTGGGCATGCAACTGGCTGATCGAGACAGCCCCGAAGAGATAGCCGCCGGCGAGCACCCGCCACGGGCGCCAGGAGGCGAAGACGACCAGCGCCAGCGCGATCCAGCCGCGGCCGGCCGACATGTTCTCCACCCATTGCGGTGTATAGACGAGCGACAGTTGCGCACCGGCGAGACCAGCGCAGGCACCGCCGAACATCACGGCCAGATAGCGGATGCGGATGACGCCAATGCCGAGCGCATGCGCGGAGGCATGGTTGTCGCCGATGGCGCGGATCTTCAGCCCGGCCCGGCTTTTGAACAGGAACCAGTTCACCCCGATGACCAGCGCGATCGACAGGTAGAAGATGAGGTCCTGCCGGAACAGCAGCGGCCCGACAAAGGGGATGTCCGAGAGCAGCGGGATTGGGATCTGCGGCAGCTTGGTGCCGGACATGCCGACATAGGCCTCGCCGATCTGGCCGGAAATGCCGAGGCCGAGGATGGTGAGCGCCAGGCCGGTCGCCACCTGGTTGGCCACCAGCGTCAGCGTCAGGAAGCCGAACAGGAGCGAGAACAGCGCGCCGCCGCCGATGCCGGCGAGAATGCCGAGATAGGGCGAGCCGGTCGCATGCGTGGCGGCAAAGGCCAGCACCGCGCCCATGATCAGCATGCCCTCGACGCCGAGGTTGAGCACGCCGGCGCGCTCGGTGACGAGTTCGCCGAGCGCTGCCAGCACCAGCGGCGTCGCGGCGGTGATGACGGTCAGCAGGATCGCTTCGACGATGCCCATCATTCGGCTCCCTGCTGCGCTGCCGGCACCGCCCGGCCCGGGAAGACGAGCCTGATCCGGTAGAGGATCAGCGTGTCGCAGGAGAGCACGAAGAAAAGCAGCAGCCCCTGGAAGACGCGCGTCACCTTGTCGGAGACGCTGAGCGTCAGTTGCACCGCCTCGCCGCCGACATAGGTCAGCGCCAGGAACAGGCCGGCGGCAATGATGCCGAGCGGGTTGAGGCGACCGAGGAAGGCGACGATGATGGCGGTGAAGCCGTAGCCCGGCGAGATGACCGGCTGGAGCTTGTTGATGTTGCCGCTGACCTCGGCGATGCCGGCAAGCCCCGCGAGCGCGCCGGACAAGAGCAGCGAGAACCAGATCATCCGGCGCGAGGAGAAGCCGGCGAAGCGCCCTGCCCGCTCCGACTGGCCGAGCACGCTGATCTCGAAGCCCTTCAGCGTATAGCGCATCATGAACCAGACCAGGACGGCGGCGACAATGGCAAAGACAAAGCCGAGATTGGTTCGGCCGGAAGCGAGGATCTCCGGCAGGATGGCTTCGGGGGCGAAATCGCGCGTGACGGGGAAATTGTAGGCTTCCGGGCTGCGCCACGGACCGCGCACCATCCAGTCGAGGAAGAGCTGGGCGATATAGACCAGCATCAGGCTCGACAGGATCTCGTTGGTGTTCATGTTCGCCTTGAGGAAGGCCGGGATCGCCGCATAGAGCGCGCCGCCGATCATGCCGAAGACCAGCATCAGCGGCAGCACCAGCGGCGAATGCCATTCGTGGAAGACGACCGGCACGATCGCACCCGCGATCGCGCCCATGATGAACTGCCCCTCGGCGCCGATGTTCCAGTTGTTGGAGCGATAACAGACCGAGAGGCCCACGCCGATCAGGATCAACGGGGCCGCCTTGATCGCGATCTCGTGCAGCGACCAGACGTCGAGCAGCGGCTCGACGAAGAAGCTGTAGAGGGCGGAAACCGAATCCTTGCCGAGCAGCCAGAACATGATGCCGCCTGCGATCACCGTCAGCACGAGCGCGATGAAGGGCGACAGGATGGCGTAGAGGGCCGAGGCGCGGGGCCGCCTTTCCAGTTCAATGCGCATGCGCGGCCTCCGGCATTCTCGTCTCGCCGTGCATGCCGCCCATCAGAAGGCCGATCTTCTCGCGCGTCAGCTCGCGCGCCGGATAGGCGTCCGACAGCCGCCCCTCGCTGATCACGGCGATCTCGGTCGCCACTTCGAAGATCTCGTCGAGGTCCTGGCTGATGACGAGCACGGCCGAGCCGGATCTGGCCAGATCAACCAGCGCCTGGCGGATGCGGCTCGCCGCCCCCGCGTCGACGCCCCAGGTCGGCTGATTGACGACGAGGACGGAGGGCTGGCGGTCGAGTTCACGGCCGACGATGAATTTCTGCAGGTTGCCACCCGAGAGCGAGCCCGCCGGCGGGTCCTCGCCGCTCTTGCGCACGTCCATCGCCGCGGAAATCCGTTTCGCGGCCATGTGCACGGCCGAAGACTTGATGATGCCGAGCACACCGCCGCCGAGAAACGCCTTGCGGTCGGACTGGCTGCGGGCGAGCACGAGGTTGTCCGACAGCGACATGGCGGGGACGGCGGCGTGGCCGTGGCGCTCCTCGGGCACGAAGCCCGCCCCCATCAGCCGGCGCGCGGTGATGCCGAGGCTGCCGACGGGACGGCTGCGGATCAGCACGGCCTCGCCCTTCGCTATCGGGTATTCGCCGGAGAGCGCGTCGAAGAGTTCGCCCTGGCCGTTGCCGGCGACGCCTGCGATCGCCAGCACCTCGCCGCCATGGACCTTCAGCGACACGTTCTTGAGCGAGACCGCAAAGGGCGTGCGGGCGGCGACGTCCAGGTCGCGCGCCTCCAGCAGCACCTCGCCCTTCGTGTTCGTTCCTTCCGCCGAGACGGCCGCGACATCGCTTCCGACCATCATGCGGGCGAGCGAGGCCGGCGTCTCCCGGCGCGGGTCGCAGGCGCCGGTGACCTTGCCGTGGCGCAGCACGGTGGCGCGGTCGCAGATGCGCTGCACCTCCTCCAGCCGGTGGCTGATATAGAGGACGGAGCGGCCCTCGCCCTTGAGCTTGGCCAGCGTCTCGAACAGGCGGTCGGCCTCCTGCGGCGTCAGCACCGAGGTCGGCTCGTCGAGGATAATCAGTTGCGGATCCTGCAGCAGCGCGCGGACGATCTCGATGCGCTGCCGCTCGCCGACCGAAAGATCGGCGACATGCGCCTTCGGATCGAGCGGCAGGCCGTAAGCATGCGACAGGCGGGCCGCCTCTTCGGCAACCCTGGCAAGCGAGATGCCCGGCGGCAGCGACAGGGCGATGTTCTCGGCCACCGTCAGCGCCTCGAACAGCGAGAAATGCTGGAAGACCATGCCGATGCCGAGCCTGCGGGCAGCCCCCGGGCTTGCGATCGAGACCGGCGCGCCCTGCCAGAGGATCTCGCCGGCCGTGGGCGCCAGAACGCCGAACAGCATCTTCACCAGCGTCGACTTACCGGCGCCGTTTTCGCCGAGAAGCGCGTGGATCTCCCCCGGCCGGATGTCGAGATCGATGCCGTTGCAGGCGGCAAAAGTGCCGAAAAGCTTCGTCAGGTTGCGCACAGCCAGCAACGGGCTGCTTGCGGACGCTCCAGCAACTGACACTATGCCCCTCTCCTCTCGCGGCCCTTTTCGCGACGTCGCCCTTCAGGGAATGAGCAACGTCGCTCCGCTTGTTTTTCTGGTTTCCAGATCCGTGTGCGCGCGCCCCGCCTCAGCCAACGGATAGGTCTGGTTGATATTGATACGCACTTTGTTGCTGCGCACAACATCAAACAGCGAGTTTGCACACGCATCGAGTTCAGGCCGCGTGGCGATGTACCGGAACAGCGTCGGGCGCGTCGCATAGAGCGAGCCCTTCTGTGCCAGAAGGCCGAGGTTGAAGGCGTCGACCGGGCCGGAGGAATTGCCGAAGGAGACGAACATGCCGCGCATCTTCAGGCAGTCCAGCGACTTCGGGAAGGTGTCCTTGCCGACGGAATCGTAGACGACGTCACACTTCTTGCCGCCGGTCAGTTCCAGCACGCGGGCGACGAAGTCCTCCTTCGTGTAGTCGATGACGTGGTCGTAGCCGTGCGCCAGCGCCAGCTCGATCTTCTCCTTCGACCCCGCCGTACCGATGACGGTGGCGCCCAGCGCCTTGGCCCACTGGCCGGCGATCAGGCCGACGCCGCCGGCCGCCGCGTGGAAGAGGATCGTCATGCCGGGCTTGACCGGAAAGGTCTGCAGCAGCAGGTACTGCGCCGTCATGCCCTTCAGCATCATCGCCGCCGCCGTCTCCAGCGAGATCCCGTCCGGCACCTTGACCAGATGGGCCGTGTCGATATTGCGCTCGGCCGCGTAGGCCCCTTCCCCCGCGGCATAGGCGACGCGGTCGCCGACGGCAAAGTCCGACACCCCGTCGCCAAGCGCCGTCACCGTGCCTGCGCCCTCCTTGCCGGGAATGAAGGGAAGTTCCGTCTTGTAGAGGCCGGTGCGGAAATAGACGTCGATGAAATTCAGCCCGACGGCCGCCTGCTTGATGCGGACCTCGCCGGGCCCGGGCGGCGAAAGCTCGACCTCCTCGACTTTCAGAACCTCGGGGCCGCCGAGCGACCGGACGACGATTGCCTGTGTCATTTCATTCCTCCCGGATCAATGCTTGCCGAGGCGCGGGAACATCTGAAGGATCGCGCCGATGAGATAGAGATAGAGGCCGGTGCCGACCACGCCCAGCACCACCCATTGCGGCGTCTCGAAATGCAGAAGCAGCGCATAGCCGCCGAGCGCGGACCAGGCGAAGAAGACGATCAGGTTGAGCGTCCGCAGCCGCTCGACGCGCACCGGATGCAGGAAGTTGATCGGCATGAAGGTCAGGAGTACCGAGACGAACACGACGATCGAGGCCGTCACCTCGCTCGCCTTGATCACGAACAGGGTAAAGACCACCATGTTCCAGACGACGGGAAAACCGGAGAAGAAGTACTCGTCCGTTTTCATGCCCATGTCGGCGTAATAGATCGCACTCGACACGACGATGGCGCCGGCGGCGACGAAGGACCAGGGCTCGCCGATCATGCCGCTCTGGTAGAGCGCGAATGCCGGCAGGAGCACGTAAGTGACGTAGTCGATGACGTTGTCGAGGGTATCTCCCGACCAGTTCGGCAGCACTTCCTTCACCCGCACCTTGCGCGCGATCGGGCCGTCGATGCCGTCGACGAGCAAGGCGAGCCCCAGCCACCAGAACATGTCGACGAAACGGTGCTCGGCTGCGGCGACGACGCCGAGGAAGGCCAGGAACGAACCCGACGCCGTCAGGATGTGGACGGAAAAGGCACGGATCTCCGCATAGGGAACGCGCTTGTAATTGAAGAACTTCATCGCTTGCCCTTGTCTTCTCCCAAGCGCCCCGGCCACCGCGCCGCATGGCAAGACCCGCCGTCATCGCAGGATTTGCCCGGTAATATGCACCGATTGGCTGCCGCTTCCAGCGGAAATCCGGCACTTCGCCCCTCATGGCGGCCGATGCGGCGCCGCCGCGGCATTGGAACCCATGGATTTTGGCCGGTTCCGGGCGTAGTTTGCGGTTTCAGCCCCGCAGGCATTTCTGTGGGAAAGCATGAACGGAAAGCAAGACGTCGCATGGAAGCCTTTGATATCGCTATCGTCGGGGCCGGGCTCGCCGGCAATATCGCAGCCCTCGCCCTTGCCGATTCGGGCAAGCGGGTGGCGCTCGTGGCACCGGCGGGCCGCAGCACCGACGGTCGCACGACGGCGCTGATGGCGCAGTCGATGGACTTCATCCGCAATCTCGGGCTGTTCGAGGAGATCGCCGCCGTCGCAGCTCCGCTGGAGACGATGCGCATCCTCGACGGAACCGGACGGCTCTTCCGCGCGCCGCCGGTCAGCTTCCGGTCCAGCGAGGTCGGCCTGCCCGCCTTTGGCTACAACATCCCGAATGCGCCCTTCCTGACCGAACTGGAGACGCGGATTTCCGCCCATCAGGCGATCACCCGCCTCGAGGCGAAGCTCGAACGGCTCGTCCTCACCGAGAGCGCCGTCGAACTGCACCTTTCCCACCAGCGCTCGATCGTCGCCGGGCTGGTCGCCGGCGCCGATGGCCGGCAGTCCGAGGTGCGGCGCCAGAGCGGCATTGCGGTGCGCGCCTGGACCTATCCGCAGACCGCGCTGGTCCTGAATTTCGCCCACGACCTGCCACATGCGAACACCTCGACCGAGTTCCATACCGAGCACGGGCCGTTCACGCAGGTGCCGCTGCCGGGCCGCCGCTCGAGCCTCGTCTGGGTGCTCTCTCCCCGGGAGGCGGAGGCCACCCGTAGCCTGGCGCTCGAAGCACTCGGCCGCGCGGTCGAGGAGCGCATGCAGTCGCTGCTGGGCAGGGTCACCGTCGAGGCCGCGCCGCAGGCCTTCCCTCTTTCCGGCATGCAGGCGGAGCGCTTCGGCAAGGGGCGCGTGGTGCTGCTCGGCGAGGCCGCGCACGCCTTCCCGCCGATCGGCGCCCAGGGCCTCAATCTCAGCCTGCGCGACGTGATGGCGCTGCGCGACCTGCTGGCCGATCCCTCCCGGCCGGCCGCCACGATTGGCGAGGCCTTCGACCGCAGCCGCCGCGCCGACATCCAGAGCCGCACCATGAGCGTCGACCTGCTCAACCGTTCGCTGCTTTCCGGCTTTCTGCCGGTGCAGATCCTGCGGACGGCCGGGCTGCACATGCTCTCCGCCATCGGGCCGCTGCGCAGCGTGGTCATGCGCGAAGGCGTCGAGCCGGGCGGGTCGTGGAAGGCCGTCCGCGATACCTTAAGGGAACGGGTCTCCCGGAAGCAGGCCTGACTTGATCGCATAGAGCAGGAGCGTGACGGTCGCGACCGAGAGCACGGTGGTGATCAGGATCGTCGCAGACGCGCGCTCGGGCCAGACGCCGTATTGCTGGCCGATGACGAAGACGTTCGTCGCCGTCGGCAGTGCTGCGAGCAGGACTGCCGTCTGCACCCAGACCGGATCGAAATTGCCTGCGGCTCCCAGCAGCAGATACATCGTCAGCGGCAGCAGCAGGAGCTTTGCCGGCACGATGTAGCCGATCTCGGCCGGCACGCGCTTCAGCGGCCGCAGCGCCAGCGTCACGCCCATGGCAAACAGCGCGCAGGGCGCCGCCGCCTGCGCCAGATAATCGATCAGCCGCTGCGCCGGCGCCGGCGCCTCGAAATGCCAGAAGGCTGCGAGGAAGCCCACCGCCGTGGACAGGATGAATGGGTGGGTGACGATGCGGCGGACCACATCCCTGACGATCGCCGGCGTCCCCCGCCGGTCGCCGCCGGAAAACGACATCAGCGCCGGCGCGACCATGAAATGCAGCATGTTCTCGAAGCAGAAGACCAGCGCCACCGGCACCGCCGCCGGCTCGCCGAAGGCCAGCAGCGCCAGCCCGGGCCCCATGAAGCCGATATTGCCATAGGCGGCGGCCAGGCCGTGCATGGTCGCCTCGGCGACGCGGGCGCGCCGGAACGCGATGCCGATGGCAAAGATCAGGCCGAAGACGAGGTAGGTGGCGCTGACATTGGCGAGGATGAAGTCGACGCGCGTCAGCTGCTCGATCGGCGTCCGTGAGATGATCTTGAAGAACAGCGCCGGCAGGGCGATGTAGATGATGAAGGTGTTGAGCCAGCCGAGCGCCTCGGCCGGCTGGCGCGTGATCTTCGCGGCAACATAGCCCAGCAGGATCATGCCGAAGAACGGCAGGACCAGTCCCATAATTTCTGCCATGCCGTCCGCCGATACCCGTGCTTCGAATTGCCTTCGAATGCCTCTAGCGCAAGTCGGCGCCGACCGGAACCGCCGGTTGGAAAGAAACAGGCCCGCTCACCTGATCTGCTCAGCCGATCTGCGACAGGATCGGGAAGGTCTGCTGGAACCAGATCGCCACCGAACTGATATAGCCGAACATGAAGGCCAGCCCGGTCAGGACGAGCAGCACGCCCATGATGCGCTCCACCATGCCGAGGTGCTTGCGGAAGCGCATCAGGAACCGCATGAAGGCGCCGGAAAAGCCTGCGGCGATCCAGAAGGGCACGGCGAGCCCCAGCGAATAGACGGCCAGCAGGGCTGCGCCCTCGCCCACCGTCTCGCGGGCGGCAGCGACGCCGAGGATCGCGCCGAGCACCGGGCCGATGCAGGGCGTCCAGCCGAAGGCGAAGGCCAGGCCCATCACATAGGCGCCGGACAGCGTCGCCGGCTTGCCACCGCCCTGGAAGCGCGCCTCGCGGGCGAACAGGCCAATCCGCAGCACGCCCAGAAAATGCAGCCCCATCAGGATGATGACGAGGCCGCCCACCTGCGCCAGGATATCCATTTGCCGCCTGAGCGCCATGCCGATCGTCGACGCACCCGCCCCAAGCGCGACGAAGACGGTGGCGAAGCCGAGGGTGAAACACAGGGCGGAGAACAGGACGGCCCGGCGCGCGCGGCCATCGTCCACAGCGACGGCACCGGCGCCGGCGACCGAACCGTTGCGGAACTGCTCGACGGAAATGCCCGCCATATAGCAGAGATAGGGCGGCACCAGCGGCAGCACGCAGGGCGACAGGAACGACAGGGTGCCGGCCAGAAGCGCGCTCAGCAGGGATATTTCGGCAATCGACAACTACTTCTCCACGGGAGGGCCGCGCCCGCCTTGGCGTCCGGCCCGCCTCTTCCCGGTCTCACCCGGATACCATGTACGACCGTTCGACGCCGGTTGCAGTCTTCTGCTTGCGGCGCGACGTCCATGGCATCCATAAACGCCCGGCCGGGCCGCGCCAAGCACGTTTCTCCGTGCGCGGCGAAATGCAGCAAAAGCCCGATTCGACGCGATTTTACGGGTTGACCGGAAAAAGACGCCTGCTATATGTCCGCCCACTTCCAGGGGGCCTGCGCCCGCTTTCGGGAGCGCGTAGCTCAGCCGGTAGAGCAACTGACTTTTAATCAGTAGGTCCAGGGTTCGAATCCCTGCGCGCTCACCAATAAAATCATTCATTTCGACGCAAGACCTGATGTTTTACTTCAGGAACGGCTCCCCTCATCCCGTCAAACCGGACGTCATTCTTTGCGCAACTGACCGAATGCAAACCGGTGGTCTCCTGTCGGCGGGCGCTTCGTCGGCTTTCCGGCAAGCGTTTGAAAAACATGATGCGCTTGCCGGCGCGGCGTGCCAAATAGACGTGCCTGCAGGCGTGCTCCTGCCGGCCCGGCCCGGGGAGCGGCCGGAGGGGCAGGACAGTCGGGCAGGAAGGCAGAAGCACAGAAGATGAGCCGCAAGATACGATCGCTATCGTTCGTCGCCTCGCAGGCACCGGAGGCGGAGCAGGCCCGCGACCAGCTGGTCGAACGCTACGGAGACGCCCTGCCGGAGGAGGCCGACGTGATCGTCGCGCTCGGCGGCGACGGGTTCATGCTGCAGACGCTGCATACGACCATGAACTCCGGCAAGATGGTCTACGGCATGAACCGCGGCTCGATCGGCTTCCTGATGAACCGCTTCAGCCTGGCGGACTTGCCCGCCCGCATCGAACGGGCGGTGGCCAACATCTGCCGGCCGCTGGAAATGCGCACGGTCGATGCCGACGGCCAGGTCAGCGAGGCGCTGGCGATCAACGAGGTCTATCTCTTCCGCCAGTCCTACCAGGCGGCCAAGCTGAGGGTCGACATCGACGGGCGGACGCGGCTGCAGGAACTGATCTGCGACGGCCTGCTGCTGGCGACGCCGGCCGGCTCGACCGCCTACAACCTGTCGGCGCACGGCCCGATCCTGCCGCTCGAGGCGCCGCTTTTGGCCCTGACGCCGGTCAGCCCGTTCCGGCCGCGGCGGTGGCGCGGGGCGCTGCTGCCGAACCGGGTCACCGTTGACATCGAGATCCTCGAGCCCGAGAAGCGGCCCGTCAACGCCGTCGCCGACTACACCGAGATCAAGTCGGTCCGCTCGGTGCGGATCGCCCAGTCGGAGAGTTCCACTGCCATCATCCTCTCCGATCCCGACCACTCCTGGTCGGAGCGCATCCTGTCCGAGCAGTTCCAGTACTAGCCCGGATCGAGCGCGAAGAACCAGCCAGGCACGAAAGGCGCAACAGATGTCCCGTCCCTTCCCCGCAATCATCGCCCTTACGGCCCTGCTTGCCGTCGCGCCTGCCGCGGTGGCGCAGGAACCCTCGCCGCTGCCTGCGAACGTGACCTTCGCCGTCAGCACCGGCTACTGGGAGGAACAGGCGGGCAATGAGGGCGGGAAGCAAGCCGCTTCCGCGCCGCGACGCCGGAGACGTCGGCGGTCCGGCGGGGCTACTACAAACTGTTCTCGCTGCGCCAGCCGGACGGCACGGCGCAGATCCATCTGCAGCGGATCGAGGCGACGTCCGAGGGACCGGCGATCGCCTCGTCGACGGAGCTGGAGGAATTCTCGACGATGAAGGCCTATGTCACCGATATCCGGCCGGAAAGCTCCGACGGCGTGAAGGGCCAGCCGGGCATGTTCGCCACCGTCCACCTCAAGACGGACCCGCAAGCGGCGGAATCGACCGCCTGGACGGTGCTGATCGACGATATCGGCGAACTGACGGTGGAGAAGGCCAGCAACTGAGCGGGACGCGGGGTGCTATCGCGTCCCCTGCAGGCCACCGGCATCGGCGCCTCCCGCTTCGGGAAACAGACGGCGCCTTGCGGCGCCGTCCTCTATCATTGGACCCGTATGTCGGTCAGGCCAGGTCGTCCACGACCGCGTCGGCGCCGCCGCTCACGCGGTGGGCGAGTGCGGCTTCCATGAAGTCGTTGAGTTCGCCGTCGAGCACGTCCGAGGGCGACGTGCTTTCGACGCCGGTGCGCAGGTCCTTGACCAGCTGGTAGGGCTGCAGGACGTAGGAGCGGATCTGGTGGCCCCAGCCGATGTCGGTCTTCGACGCGGCCTCGGCATTGGCGGCCTCCTCGCGCTTCTTCAGCTCGGCCTCGTAGAGGCGGGCGCGCAGCATGTCCCAGGCCTTGGCCCGGTTCTTGTGCTGCGAGCGTTCCTGCTGGCAGGCCACCACGATGCCGGACGGGATGTGCGTGATACGCACCGCCGAATCGGTAGTGTTGACGTGCTGGCCGCCGGCGCCGGACGAGCGGTAGGTGTCGATGCGGCAGTCGCTCTCGTTGATGTCGATGCTGATCGAATCGTCGACGACCGGATAGACCCAGATCGACGAGAACGAGGTGTGGCGACGGGCGTTGCTGTCGTAGGGCGAGATGCGCACCAGCCGGTGCACGCCCGATTCGGTCTTCATCCAGCCATAGGCATTATGGCCCTTGACGAGGATCGTCGCGGACTTGATGCCGGCCTCTTCGCCGTCGTGGATCTCCAGCAGCTCGACCTTGAAGCCCTGGCGCTCGGCCCAGCGGGTGTACATGCGCAGAAGCATGTTCGCCCAGTCCTGGCTCTCGGTGCCGCCGGCGCCGGAATGGACCTCGACATAGGTGTCGTTGCCGTCGGCCTCGCCGGACAGCATCGCCTCGACCTGACGGCGGTTGGCTTCCGTCCGCAGTTCCTTGAGCGCAGCCTCGGCATCCTTGACGATGTCGGCGTCGCCCTCTTCCTCACCGAGCTCGATCAGCTCGATGTTGTCCTTCAGCTGCTGCTCCAGCCCGCGCAGGCCGTTGATGCCGTCGTCGAGCTGCTGGCGCTCGCGCATCAGCTTCTGCGCTTCGGATGCATCGTTCCAGAGGCTCGGGTCCTCTGCCTTGTTGTTCAACCAGTCCAGTCGTCTTACCGCCTGATCCCAGTCAAAGATGCCTCCTCAGCAGGCTTATGGCCTGCTTGATTTCGTCGACTACGTTCTCGATTTCCGCGCGCATATCCGTTTTCTTCTGTGGTTTGCGAGTTGGCCCGTGAGATAGTCACATGGCCGAAAGATGTAAAGGCGGGCGTCGGAGAACGCCCGCCTTTTTCATTCTGTCTGTCCGGTCAGGACGAGTGGCTCAGAACAGGCCGCTCTGGCCGCCGGTGACGGCCTGGTTGGCCTGCGGCGAGCTGCGCAGGATCTCCTCCGGCTCCATGAACTCGTCGCCGCCGATGACCGAGAAGACGTCGGCCGGGCCGGTTCCGGGCTTGAAGGCTTCCATGATGGTGTCGGGATCGCCCTCGGATGCGGCCATGCCGGTCTTGCGGTCGACCGCGATCATCTGCATGCCTTCGGGCACGAGGAACTTGGTCGGCTGGGTGCCTTCGATCGCCGCCTGCATGAATTCGTTGAAGAGCGGCGCCGACAGAGAGCCGCCGGTCGAGCCACGTCCGAGCGGGGCCGGGCTGTCGAAGCCGATATAGAGGCCGGCGACGAGGTCCGGCGTATAGCCGACGAACCAGGCGTCCTTCTCGTCGTTGGTGGTGCCGGTCTTGCCGGCGACCGGGCGGTCGAGCTTGATCTTGCCGGCGGCGGTGCCGCGCATGACGACGCCTTCCATCATCGAGGTGATCTGGTAGGCGGTCATCGGATCGAGAACCTGCTCGCGGTTGTCGATCACGTTCGGCTCTTCCTGGTTCTCCCAGTCCTGGGCATTGCAGCCCTCGCAGGTCCGCTCCTCATGGCTGAAGATCGTCTTGCCGTAGCGGTCCTGGATGCGGTCGATCAGCGAGGGCTTGATCTGCTTGCCGCCGTTGGCGAGCACGGAATAGGCCGAGACCATGCGGAGCACCGTGGTCTCGCCGGAGCCGAGCGACATGGCCAGCACCGGATTCATCTTGTCGTAGACGCCGAAGCGTTCGGCATATTCCGCCACGAGGCCCATGCCCATGTCCTGGGCAAGGCGGACCGTCATCAGGTTGCGCGACTTCTCGATGCCGAGCCGCAGGGTCGAGGGGCCGGCCGAGCCGCCGCCGTAGTTCTGCGGGCGCCAGACCTCGCCGCCGGAAACGATCTCGATCGGGGCGTCCATGATGACGGAAGCGGGCGTGTAGCCGTTGTCGAGGGCTGCGGCGTAGACGAACGGCTTGAACGAGGAGCCCGGCTGGCGCATCGCCTGCGTCGCGCGGTTGAATTCGGACTGGCTGTAGGAGAAGCCGCCGACCATGGCGAGCACGCGCCCGGTATGCGGGTCCATCGCCACCAGCCCGCCCTGCACGCGCGGCGGCTGGCGAAGCCTGTAGCTGCCGTCGGTCTCCGTCGGCTCGACATAGACCACGTCGCCCGGTGACAGTACGCCTTCCGGCGAGCGGGCCGTCTTGCGGTCGCCCGTGGCCGAGCGGTAGGCCCATTTCATCGCGTCCGCCGCGATGCGGCCGGTGACACGCTCCTCGGCCACCTTGCCGGACGGTTCCTTGCGCGGCTGCAGGCCGATGTCGGCGCCCTCGGCGTCGGTCGCGAGCACCACGGCGAGCTTCCATTCGGGCACGTCGCTGTAACCTGCGACCTTGCTCAGCTCGATGCCCCAGTCGCTGCCGATCTCGACGGTCTTGATCGGGCCGTGGAAGCCTCGGCGCTCGTCATAGCTGATGAGGCCGCCCTGCAGGACCCTGCGGGCGATGACCTGCAGGCGCGGGTCGAGCGAGGTGCGCACGGACAGGCCACCTTCGTAGAGCGCGTTGTCCCCGTAGCGCTCGATGATCTGCCGGCGCACCTCCTCGGCGAAATAGTCGGAGGCGAAGAGATAGGAGCCGCGGTTGCGCGGCGTCACGCCGAGCGGCTGCTTCTTGGCTTCGTCGCCTTCGCTGCGGGTGACGTAGCCGTTCTCGACCATGCGGTCGATCACCCAGTTGCGCCGCTCGATCGCAGCCTCGGTGCGGCGGAAGGGATGATAGTTGTTCGGCCCCTTCGGCAGGGCCGCGAGATAGGCCGTCTCGGCGATCGAAAGCTCGGTGACCGACTTGTCGAAATAGGTGAGCGCTGCGCCGGCGATGCCGTAGGAGTTCATCCCGAAGAAGATCTCGTTGAGATAGAGCTCGAGGATGCGGTCCTTGGAATAGGCCTGCTCGATGCGGAAGGAGAGGATCGCCTCCTTCACCTTGCGGTCGATGGTCTGGTCGGAGGAGAGAAGGAAGTTCTTGGCGACCTGCTGGGTGATCGTGGACGCACCGACCGGACGGCGCCCGGAGCCCATCTGCTGGAGGTTGGTGACGATCGCGCGGAAGAGGCCCGTCACGTCGACGCCGGGGTGGTTGTAGAAGTTCTTGTCCTCGGCGGAGAGGAAGGCCGCCTTCACCCGGTCGGGGATGGCCTGGATCGGCAGATAGAGCCGCCGCTCGCGCGCATATTCGGCCATCAGCGCGCCGTTCGTCGCGTGCACGCGCGTGGTCACCGGCGGGGCGTAGCTGTTCAACACCTCGTAGTCGGGCAGATCCTTCGTGACATTGGCGAGATAGACCGCGACGATCGCGGCCACACCGAGGAAAAAGACGGTGCCAATCCCGAAAAAATATCCAATCAATCTGACCATGTGCCGTTACCGGTATCCTATCATTTCATCAGCCAGGACGATGAAGGCGCACCGCATCATGCGCGGGTACTGGCGACCTCGGCCATCGCGGCAGGCGACCAGAGAATTCGCCATCGAGTCGTCCGGATACATGACCCCGACTAGAGCCCCGAATGTGAGGAAAATAGGGCTTACTGCAAACAACGCGCGAAGGCCACGAAACAATTGCCCGTGCTGTCACTTTTTCGGCACATGCATGCAAACTGACAGAGCGGCGAACGGTTTCCCGGCGGATCAGCCGCCATTGGCAATGACGACCGAGCGATAGCGCTGCACCGCCTCGGCGATCAGGCCCGCAACCTTCTTCTGCCAGGCCGGGTCGAGCAGAAGCTGCTCGTCGTCCTTGTTCGACAGGAATCCGAGCTCGAGCAGGACGGAAGGCACGTCCGGCGCAGTGAGGACGCGGAAGCCGGCGTGGCGATGCGGATTGTTGATCAGCTTCACCTCGCCCTCGAAGGCGCCGACCACCTCCCTGGCGAGGCTGATGGAGAAGGCCTGGGTTTCGCGGCGGGTGAGATCGATCAGGATATCTGCGACCTCGGCCGGCTCGCCCTGCAACGGCATGCCGGCGATCTCGTCGGACAGGTTCTCGCGCGCGGCGAGGTTCGCGGCAAGGCTGTCGGAGGCCTTGTCGGAGATCGTATAGACGGTGGCGCCGCGGATATCCTTCTGCCGCAGGGTGTCGGCATGGATCGATATGAGCAGGTTGGCGCCCTGGTTGCGGGCGAGCTGGACGCGCTGCGACAGGGAGAGGAATTCGTCCTTGTCGCGGGTCAGCACCGCCCTCGTCGCGGGCGAAGCGTTCAGGGCAGTGGTCAGCTCCCGGGCGAAGGCGAGCGTCACCGCCTTCTCGTGGGTCCCCGTCGCCGCCCCTTGCGCGCCGTTGTCGATGCCGCCATGGCCGGCATCGACGGCGATCACGAACGTCCCGCCGTCGCCGGTCGCCGCTCCCGGCAGGACCGGCCGGGTCTCTGCCACCGCGGCGGCGTCCTTCCAGCTCTGGCCGCTGAGGAGCTTCGCAAACGCGTCCTCCGTCACGATCGCGGTGTCGACCACGAGCCGATAGCCCCCCTCCTCCTTGCGCACCTCGGAAGCGACGACGCTTGCGGGACGGTCGGCGGTGAGGACGATGCGGGACTTTCCAGCGGCCATGCCGCCGTAGCGGATGTCGGAGAAAAGCCCGCGTGCGGCGACGTCGTCCTTCTTCAGGGCGAACACCGTGTCGGGCAGATCGATCAGGATGCGGTAGGGATTGGCGACATAGTGCACCGAAATTTCCGGCCGCTTGTCGAAGTCGAGGATCAGTCGCGTGCGGGCGTCGTCGCCGGCGACCCGGCCGGAATAGGCGACCAGCGGCATCTTGTCGGCCGGAATGGAGGCGTCGGCCGGGATGGAGGCCGTCGGCACGTCCGTCCCCGCCGCTTGGGAGGGCGCGGGAACGAAGGCGAGGATGCCGGCCAGAAGGCACGCGACACCGGAAAGCCGGTGCATCGCAGAACGCCGCTTCGCCGCTTCGACCCTCACCCGGTCACTCCCTCGTCAAGAAACTGAACATCATGGCGCCGGGATCCAACCGCGATTCGGCCGCGCGCGCCAGCGGCGACACATCGGGCCGCCCGCGCACCAACTTGCATTCGCAGGGTTAACCAAAGCTTACCACCCGCCCGCACTCCATCCGGACCGGGGCCATTCCATCCGGCCGGATTCCATCATAATTGTGACGGCCAGGGCTTTTTCCTTGCCATTGTGACATATTGAACATAAAAGCGATTTCAAGGAAAAAGTACAGACGGGATAGAAGCCGCAGGCGGGCAGCCAACCATTTGGATTTGGCGCCGAAACTGGCCTTCATCCGCCGTCGCAATGCTTCTTCCCGAGCAATGGAATCGCGGTAATCCGGCGGTGGCCGGACCAAATTCAACGGTGGATATCCACCATGGGCACTCACGCCCGCTTCATCGGACCTTTTGGGTCTATGGCATTGGCATTCTCGTTTGGACGTTGATGTTGTCGCTGCGGTATTTGTCAGAGGTTAACAGGCTCCGGTGCGTGATCGTACCAGCCGTTGTCTGGCCGCGGCCCGCTCATCCAGCCCCGACGGGGAATCACTTATCCGGCGCAGCGCTCCCTCCCTCCGGTCCCCCGCCCTTTGGCGGGCGGTCGCCAGACAGGCTTGACCTGCGCCGAGGAGCAGAACTTTCATGGCAGACAAAATGCTTATCGATGCGTCTCATGCAGAGGAGACGCGCGTCGTTGTCGTACGCGGCAACCGCATAGAAGAATTCGATTTCGAATCCCAGCACAAGAAACAGATCCGCGGCAACATCTACCTTGCCAAGGTGACCCGCGTTGAACCGTCGCTGCAGGCGGCGTTCGTCGACTACGGCGGCAACCGGCACGGCTTTTTGGCCTTCGCCGAAATCCACCCCGACTACTACCAGATCCCGCTGGCCGACCGGCAGGCGCTGTTGCGCGCCGAGGCCGAGGAAGCCCGCCGCGACGACGACATCGAGCATGTCGAGACCGCACCGGTCCCCGCCCAGCCGATAAAGGTCAGGCAGGAAGCCGCAGACGAGCCGGAAACGGCGGTCGAGGCCGTCGCCGTCGAGGAAACGGTTGAAACCGCTCCCGCCGCGGAAGCTGCCGTCGAAGCCGAGGCTGCCCCCGTCGAAGAAGAAGCCAAGCCGAAGGCGAAGAAGCCCCGCAAGCCGCGCGCCAAGAAGGCCGCCGCGAAGGACGAGGCGACTGAAACGGCCGAGGCCGCCCCTGCCGACGACGAGGACGGCAAGACGCCGTCCGGCGACATGGCCGCCGCCGTCGACACCGACGTGATCTCCGAGGACGTGCGCAAGCGCCCGGACGACGACGACGATGACGACGACGATCACCACGAAGAAAAGGAAGTGATCGAATCGGTCGGCGCCGAGGACGCGATGGAAGAGGTTCCCGACCGCGCGGCGCGCCGCCCGCGCAAGCAGTACCGCATCCAGGAAGTGATCAAGCGCCGGCAGATCCTGCTGGTGCAGGTCGCCAAGGAAGAGCGCGGCAACAAGGGTGCGGCGCTGACCACCTATCTCTCGCTCGCCGGCCGCTACTCGGTCCTGATGCCGAACACCGCCCGCGGCGGCGGCATTTCGCGCAAGATCACCAACCCGCAGGACCGCAAGCGCCTGAAGGAGATCGCCCGCGACCTCGAGGTTCCGCAGGGCATGGGCGTGATCCTGCGCACCGCCGGCGCCAACCGCACCAAGGTCGAGGTCAAGCGCGACTTCGAATACCTGATGCGCCTGTGGGAGAACGTCCGCACGCTGACGCTCAACTCCACCGCCCCCTGCCTCGTCTACGAGGAAGGCTCGCTCATCAAGCGCTCGATCCGCGACCTCTACAACAAGGACATCGGCGAGATCGTCGTCGCCGGCGAGGAAGGCTACAAGGAAGCCAAGGGCTTCATGAAGATGCTGATGCCGAGCCACGCCAAGGTGGTTCAGCCCTATCGCGACATCCACCCGATCTTCTCGCGCTCGGGCATCGAGGCCCAGCTCGACCGGATGCTGCAGCCGCAGGTGACGCTGAAGTCGGGCGGCTACATCATCATCAACCAGACCGAGGCGCTCGTCTCGATCGACGTCAACTCCGGCCGTTCGACCCGCGAGCATTCGATCGAGGAAACGGCGCTGCAGACGAACCTCGAGGCGGCCGAGGAAGTGGCGCGGCAACTGCGCCTGCGCGACCTTGCCGGCCTCGTTGTCATCGACTTCATCGACATGGAGGAGAAGCGCAACAACCGCGCCGTCGAGAAGCGCCTCAAGGACCACCTGAAGAACGACCGCGCCCGCATCCAAGTCGGCCGCATCTCGCATTTCGGCCTGCTCGAAATGTCGCGCCAGCGCATCCGCGCCTCGGTGCTCGAAAGCACGATGCAGATCTGCTCGCACTGCAACGGCACCGGCCATGTGCGCTCGCAATCCTCCGTGGCGCTGCACGTCCTGCGCGGCATCGAGGAGTACCTGCTCAAGAACACGACGCACAACATCACCGTGCGCACGACCCCGGACACCGCACTCTACCTGCTCAACCACAAGCGCGGCACGATCGGCGACTACGAGACCCGCTTCGGCGTCCATATCGTCATCGACGCGGACGCCCATGTCGGCGCGCAGCACTTTGCGATCGACCGCGGCGAGCCGGTGGAGAACCCGGTCAGGATCGACCAGTTCGTCCAGTTCGCTCCCGAGCCCGATGAAGACGACGACATCGTCATCGAGGAGGAGATCGACGAGGAAGCCGAGGCCGTGAAGCCGGCGGCAGCCGCTGCCGCCTCCGACGACCAGGCCGGACGCAAGCGCAAGCGCCGCCGCCGCCGCCGCGGCCGTGGCGGCCAGGACGGCGCCGAGGGCAGCGACACCGCCTCCTTCGGCGGCGAACAGGCCGGCGACGAGGACGAGGACGGCGAGGATGCCGAGGGCGAGGCCGGTGAAGCCGATGGCGAGGGCGATGCCGCCCGCGTCGCCGCCGACGGCGACCAGTCCAAGCGCAAGCGCCGCCGGCGCGGCAAGCGCGGCGGACGCCGCAACCGCGGCGACGAAGGCGACATCACTGCAGACGCGGATGCGGCCGACGGCTTCGAAGACGAAGGCGAAGCAGCGGTAGAGGCAGAGGCCGAAGTCGCGGCAGCCGTCGACGACAACCTGGACGCGGCCGCCGAAGCTGCGATCGAGGGGCAGCCCGCCCCCGTCGAGGTCGTGGCCGAGGTGGCGGAAGCCCCGGCGCCGAAGGCCCGCCGGACCCGCAAGGCGAAGGCAAAGACCGGCGACGAGGCGGTTGCCGCAGAGCCCGTAGAGAAGGCTGCAGCGGACGCGGCGGCCCAGACCGCGGTCGAGGAACAGCCGGCGGAAGCGGCGGTCGAGCCTGCCGTCGAGGAAGCGGCAGCCGTGCTGGATGAGGCCAAGCCCGCCCGCGCCAACCGCGACCTTTCGACGATCGCAAGCGCGCCCGTCGTCAAGTCCTCGGCCAAGCCGGAAACCGAAGGCGACGAACCGGAAAAGCCCAAGAAGGGCGGCTGGTGGCAGCGCCGCGGCTTCTTCTGAGACGCCTGACATCACTGGAACAGAGGACCCGGCCTTCGCGCCGGGTCTTTTCGTTTTGCGCCGGAATCGGGTGGTTCCCCAATCGTGCGTCTGCGACACCGGCGCTCATCAGGAACCGGCAAGGGAGCCACCCATGACCCGCCTCACCAACAAGATCGCCATCATCACCGGCGCCAGCTCCGGGATCGGCCGCGCCGCCGCGCTACGCTTCGTGCGAGCAGGCGCAAAGGTCGTACTGTCCGCCCGTGGACGCGAACGGCTGGAGGCGGTCGCGCAGGAAATTCGCGCCGAGGGTGGCAGCGTGATCGCCGTTCCCGGCGATGTCGGCGAAGAGGTCCATCACAAGGCCCTTGTCGAAGCGGCGATGGCCGAATTCGGAGGCCTCGACATCGCCTTCAACAATGCCGGCACGACTGGCCCTGTCGGCCCCCTCCCCGAACTGTCGATGGCAGACTGGCAGGACGTACTGGCCGTCAACCTGACCAGCGGCTTCCTCGCCGCCAAGCATCAGTTGCCGGCCCTGGAGGCTCGGGGCGGCGGCGCCCTCGTCTACACCTCCACCTTCGTCGGCTACACGGCCGGTTTTCCGGGGCTCGCCGCCTATGCCGCCTCGAAGTCGGGCCTCATCGGCCTCGTGCAGGTGCTCGCATCGGAATATGGGCCGAAAGGCATTCGCGTCAACGCGCTGCTGCCGGGCGCGACCGACACGCCCATGGGGCGGACTGTCGCGAACACGCCGGAGGCGCGGCAGTTCATTGCCGGGCTCAATGCCTTCAAGCGCATCGCCGCGCCGGAGGAAATCGCCGAGGCCGCCCTGTTCCTCTGCTCCGACGCTTCCAGCTTCACCACCGGCACGGCGATGCTGGTCGACGGCGGCGTGTCGATCAACCGTGTATGAGACGGCAGGCCTGTTTGCTGAGAACGATGCCGTCTCAACCCAGCCAGCTTGCGAGGCGGTCGACGGCCTCGCTCATCTCCTCGAAAGAGCCGGCAAAGGAGAAGCGCATGGTGCGATGGCCGCCCACGGGGTCGAAGTCGTGCCCCGGCGTCGCCGCCACGTCGATTTCCGCCAGCATGCGCCTGGCAAAGGCCATGCTGTCGTTGGTGAAGCGGCCGGCGTCGACATAGGCGTAGAAGGCGCCATCCATCGGCGAGGCGATCGAAAAGCCGATCTCGGGCAGCCGGGTGGCGAGCAGGTCGCGGTTGCGGCGGTAGGCGTCGCGATGGAGGTCGAGCTCGTCGCGCGCGCCAAGTGCTGCAAGGCCGGCGAGCTGCGAGATTTCCGGCGCCGAGATATAGAGGCTCTGCGACAGCCGCTCGATCGAGCGGACGACGCCCTCGGGCAGCACCATCCAGCCGATCCGCCAGCCGGTCATGCAATAGTATTTGGAAAACGAGTTGATCACGACCACGTCGTCGGTCAGTTCCAGCGCGCTGGTCTCCTCGCCGGAAAACGTCAGCCCGTGATAGATCTCGTCGGAGATGAAGGCGATGTCGTTTTCCGTGCAGTAGTGCGCAAGCGCCTTCAGGTGGGCGCGGTTGGTGATGGTGCCGGTCGGATTGGCCGGGCTGGCGAGGAGCACGCCGGATAGCCTGCCGAACACGCTCTGCGCCGCCTCCAGGCTTTCCGGCGTGATGGTGAAGTCGTTCGCAGCGCTCACCTCGATCTCGATCGTCTCGATGCCGAGTGCTGCCAGGATGTTGCGGTAGGCCGGATAGCCCGGCCGCGCGATCGCGACCCGGTCGCCGGGGTCGAACAGCGTCAGGAAGGCCAGGTTGAAGCCGGCCGACGAGCCGGTGGTCACGGCGATGCGGGCCGGGTCGACCTCGACGCGGTGATGGCTGCGGTAGTGGTCGGCGATGCCGCGGCGCAGCGCGGCAAGGCCCAGCGCCTCGGTATAGCCGACCCGCCCGTCGGCAAGGGCTGCCCTTGCGGCATCGAGGGCGGCGCGCGGCGCCGGACAGGCCGGCTGGCCGACGGCCATCGAAATGACCGGGCGCCCCTGCGCACGCCGGCGCGTCGCGTCCGCCAGCACATCCATCGCATGGAAGGGTTCGACTGCGCTTCGTCGGGAGACTTTCATCTTCGCACCTGTCCTCGCTATTGCATGGGGCGACCGGGCTTCTTCGATGCCATATGCACTAGCCGCAAGAAAGGCCTGTTCACAATCCCGGGATGACCGGATTTTCGCCGTCTTTGCGGTTTCGTTTGCGACAACCGCGCCATATGGTGGCCGCGATGCGCCGAAAGGCGCGACGGATAACGGCCGCGGCATCCGCCTGACGGCACTACGAGGACAAGATGTTTCGCACCAAAGCCAAATCGTTCGCTGCCGCGCTCGCACTCGCCGGCGCCGTCTTCCTGCCGCTTCAGGCGCAGGCGCTCGACGACAAGCAGAAGGAAGAGTTCGGCGCCTATATCAAGGAATATCTGCTCGCCAACCCGGAAATCCTGATGGACATGCAGGAGGCCCTGCAGCAGAAGCAGGCCCAGCAGCAGCAGGAACAGGCCACGGCCGCGATCACCGAGAACAAGGCCGCCATCTTCAACGGCAAGGACGACATCTCGCTCGGAAACCCCGATGGCGACGTCACGATCGTGGAGTTCTTCGACTACAATTGCGGCTACTGCAAGCGGGCGCTTTCCGACATGGAAGCGGTGCTGGAAAACGACAAGAACGTGCGCTTCGTCCTGAAGGAACTGCCGATCCTCGGTCCTGATTCGCTGGCCGCCCACAAGGTCAGCGCGGCCGTGCGCGATCTGGCCCCGGAGAAGTATGGCGAGTTCCACCGCACCCTTCTCGGCGGCGAGGAGCGCGCGACGGAGGAGACGGCGATCGCGGTGGCGACCGGGCTCGGCCTCAGCGAGGCCGACATCCGCAAGCAGATGGAGACCAAGCCCCACGACGACGCCGTGCGCCAGGCCTATTCGCTGGCCCAGAGCCTCGGCATCACCGGCACGCCCTCCTACGTCATCTCGAACGAGGCGGTGTTCGGCGCAGTCGGCGTCGACGAGCTGACCGCGAAGGTGGCCAATGTCCGCGCCTGCGGCAAGGCTGTCTGCTGAGCCGGGGGGCGCAGCCCGACCAGAAAAACGATCCGCATGGTCCCGAACGACCCGCCCTGCCCCGGGATCATGCGCTTCCGCCATCTTTCCGCCATTCCCTTGCGGTTCAGCCTTCTTGGTTGTGGACAAGACGCGCGTGATTCCTTGGGGCTTTTCCTTGGGGAACCGGCGGTTTATAGGTAGCCCACGATCCAGCAAGCGGAAATCCGAATGGCATCCACCATCTTCGTCCTGAACGGCCCGAACCTCAATGCGCTCGGCAAGCGCGAGCCCGGGATCTATGGCGGGCATACGCTGGCCGATATCGAGGTCCTCTGCCGTGCCGAGGGCGAGCGGATCGGTCTTGCCATCGATTTCCGCCAGTCGAATCACGAGGGCACGCTGATCGACTGGATCCACGAGGCGGGCGACACGGCCGCCGGCATCGCCATCAACGCCGGCGCCTATACGCACACATCGCTTGCCCTGCACGACGCCATCAAGGCGATCAGCATCCCGGTCGTCGAACTGCACATTTCCAACGTCCATGCCCGCGAGGAAGTCCGCCACAAGTCCATGATCGCACCGGCGGTCAAGGGCGTGATCTGCGGGTTCGGCGAGCAGAGCTACATCCTGGCGCTCCACGCGCTGAAATCCATCACGAAATAAGAAGAGAATAAGAGGCTTACTCCTATGGCTGACAAGAAACAGGGCATCGATCAGGTGCTGATCCGCGATCTCGCCAACATCCTCAACGAGACGGACCTGACCGAGATCGAAGTCGAGCAGGACGACCTGCGCATCCGCGTCTCGCGCGCCGGCACGCCGCAGTACGTCAGCGCCCCTGTTCCGACCGCGGTCGCGGCCGCGCCGGTGGCCGTGGCGGCAGCCCCCGTCGCCGCCGTGCGCGACAACAAGAACGCGGTCACAGCCCCGATGGTCGGCACCGCCTACCTCGCACCCGCACCGGGGGCCCGCCCCTTCATCGAAGTCGGCTCCAACGTCCAGGAAGGCCAGACGATCCTCATCATCGAGGCGATGAAGACGATGAACCAGATCCCGGCGCCCCGCTCCGGCAAGGTCACCGAAATTCTCGTGGCAGATGCCGCGCCGGTCGAATATGGCGAACCGCTGATCGTCATCGAGTAAGGTCAGCCCGATGATCTCCAAAGTCCTCATAGCCAACCGCGGCGAGATCGCGCTCCGTGTCCTGCGGGCCTGCAAGGAACTCGGCATTGCCACGGTTGCCGTGCATTCGACGGCGGATGCCGACGCCATGCATGTCCGCCTCGCCGACGAGAGCGTCTGCATCGGCCCGCCGCCGTCGCGCGAAAGCTACCTCAACATCCACCAGATCGTCGCCGCCTGCGAGATCACCGGCGCCGACGCCGTGCATCCGGGCTACGGCTTCCTGTCGGAAAACGCCAAGTTCGCCGAGATCCTCGACGCGCACGGCATCACCTTCATCGGCCCGACCGCCGAGCACATCCGCCTGATGGGCGACAAGATCACCGCCAAGCAGACCGCTCAGGAACTCGGCATCCCCGTCGTTCCCGGCTCCGACGGCGAGGTGAAGCCCGAGAACGCGCTGGACGTCGCCCGCAAGATCGGCTTTCCCGTCCTCATCAAGGCGACCGCCGGCGGCGGCGGGCGCGGCATGAAGGTGGCTAGGACCGAAGCGGACCTCGACGAGGCCATCAACACCGCCCGCTCGGAAGCTGCAGCCGCCTTCGGCAACGACGCCGTCTACATGGAGAAGTACCTCGGCCACCCGCGCCACATCGAGATCCAGATCGTCGGCGACGGCTTCGGCAACGCGATCCATCTCGGCGAACGCGACTGCTCGCTGCAGCGTCGCCACCAGAAGGTCTGGGAGGAGGCCAACTCCCCTGCCCTGAACGTCGAGCAGCGGATGAAGATCGGCCAGGTCTGCGCCGACGCGATGAAGAAGATGAAGTATCGCGGCGCCGGCACGATCGAGTTCCTCTACGAGGACGGCGAGTTCTATTTCATCGAGATGAACACGCGCCTGCAGGTGGAGCACCCGATCACCGAGGCAATCACCGGCATCGACCTGGTGCACGAGCAGATCCGCGTCGCCTCCGGCGCCGGGCTGTCGGTCACGCAGGAGGAGATCGAGTTCTCCGGACACGCGATCGAGTGCCGCATCAATGCCGAGGATCCGCGCACCTTCGTTCCCTCGCCTGGCACGATCACGCATTTCCACGCCCCCGGCGGGCTCGGCGTGCGTGTCGATTCCGGCGCCTATCAGGGCTACAAGATCCCGCCCTACTACGACAGCCTGATCGGAAAGCTGATCGTGCACGGGCGCACCCGCGTCGAATGCATGATGCGGCTCCGCCGCGTGCTCGACGAATTTGTCATCGACGGCATCAAGACAACGCTTCCCTTGTTCCAGGATTTGATTTCCAATCAGGACATCGCCAACGGCGACTATGATATCCATTGGCTGGAGAACTATCTGGCCAAGACCAAGGCCTAGGGGAAGCGCATGGCAGGGCGACGCGGCAGGTCCCCGGAAGTTACACCGGATCTCTTGCTGCGCGCCTATTCCATCGGACTGTTTCCGATGGCCGATTCGGCGGACGACCCGGAACTCTTCTGGGTCGAGCCCGACATGCGCGGCGTCATCCCGCTGGAGCAGTTCCACGTCTCGCGCAGCCTCGCCAAGAGGATCCGCCAGAAGCCCTTCGACGTCCGCGTCGACACCGCCTTCGAGGCGGTGATCGCGGCCTGCGCCCAGGCAGCACCCGACCGGCCCTCCACCTGGATCAATTCCAAGATCCGCACGCTCTATGCCACCCTGCACCAGATGGGGCATGCCCACAGCGTCGAGGCGTGGGAGGGCGACGAACTGGTGGGCGGCCTCTACGGCGTGTCGCTGGGGGCGGCCTTCTTCGGCGAAAGCATGTTCTCGCGGCGCACCGATGCCTCGAAAATCTGTCTCGTGCATCTGGTCGAGCGGCTGAAGGAGCGCGGCTTCCGCCTGCTCGACACGCAGTTCACCACCGAGCACCTGAAGACCTTCGGCGCGATCGACGTGCCGAAGGCCGACTATGAATGCATGCTCTCCAAGGCGCTGGCCTCGCCGAACCTGCCGTTCTGATTTTCGGCACCCGGGACAGGGCGCCCGGTCATGAGAACATCCGCCTGGCGCCAGTTGCGGCTCGAAGGCTGTTGTGGGTGGTCACATGATTGGGGATTGTCATCCTTGCTTTTCACTTCGCAAGAAATGCACATTTAGAGAAATGAAATGCCGACGTGGCAGGTTGGCAATGAACGTGCGTGTGCCTTGTGGCCGGACCGCATCGCCAGGCAGTGTGGGAAAGTGTGATTACTTGTTTACGCAACCGCAATTGACGTCGATCCTCTCCTCCCTTCCCGACCCCGCCTTCATCCTCACCCGCAGTGGCCGGTATGCAGCTATTTTCGGCGGCAAGGACCTCAGGCACTATCATGACGGCAGCAGCCTTGTCGGGCGCAGCATGTTTGAAGTGCTGAAGGAGGAGAAGGCACGGTGGTTCGCTGACCATATTGAGAAGGCGCTGGATAGCGGCGTACTCCATATCGTCGAATACGAACTCAGCGGCAGCGACGTCAAGGGAGCGAGCGACGACGGCCCCAGTCATCCGATCTGGTTCGAAGGCCGCGTCCAGGCGCTGAATTTTCAGGTCGAGGGCGAGGCTGCCGTCGTCTGGGTCGCGAGCAATATCACCGAGAAGCACGCGGTTCAGCAAAAGCTGCAGAAACTGAGCGAAACGGACGCCTTGACCGGGCTATACAACCGGCGGAAGCTGATCGAGACCCTGGATCACCGGCTGGCGATCTTCGAACGGGAGAAGTCGCAGACTTCGGTGCTCGTCTTCGATCTCGACAATTTCAAACGGCTGAACGACGAGATGGGGCATCACGCGGGTGACGCGGCCCTCGTGGAAATTGCCCGCCTGTGCCGCCAGCACCTGCGCCAGAACGATGTCATCGCCCGTTTCGGCGGTGACGAATTCGTGGTCGTCATGCCCGGCACCCATCGTGACGATGCGCTGGAAATCGCGGAGCGGCTGCGCGCGCACGTTCCCATCGTCCTCAGGGAAAACCTGCGCTACGAATCCACGATCAGCGGCGGCGTCAGCGAATTCGACCCGCCGGATCGCTTTTCCAGCGACATCCTGAGGCGCGCCGACGAGGGGCTGTATCTGTCGAAACGGGCCGGCCGCAACCGTGTATCGGCTCGATAGGTAACGCAATGCCAATGACGATCTGGGGCGGGAGCGAACAGGCGCCAGCTCTTGAAAACGATCGCCGCTCTCGTGGCCGGGCCACAGCCCCTACTGCGCGCTCGTCGTTTCCGGCGGCGGCACGTCGGACTGCATCTTGCACTCGGTCAGCCAGACGTCATAGACGGGGTGCTCGACGGCGTTGAGGCCGGGGCTTTCGGCGAACATCCAGCCGGTAAAGATGCGGCGGATCTTGCGGTCCAGCGTGATCTCGTCGACCTCGACGAAGGAATCGACCTTCTGCGCTTCGGTGTCGTCGCGGTTGTAGCAGACGCGCGGGGTGACCTGCAGGGCGCCGAACTGCACGGTCTCGCCGACATAGACGTCGAACGAGGTGATGCGGCCGGTGATCTTGTCCAGCCCGGAGAAGACGGCGACGGGGTTGGAGATGCGGGCTGCCTCGGCGGGGGTGCCCGTGGCAAGCGCCGCCGCACCGAGGGCGGCGAGCACGCATGCCCGGCGCGAAGCGATTGTCAGCCTGCCTGCCAAGTCCGTCCCCTTCAAGTCTTCCGCATGTGAATCGGCCCGGCGCACTGCCCGGGCCCGTCTGCGCTAGCGGTCAAATGTGGCGAAAGCGGTTCAGCCGCGCGGGGTCCAGGCGTCGTAGTCGCCTGTGACGCGAGGGCGTTCGCCGCGGGCGGCGAGCGAGCCCGGCGGACGATAGGCCTGCGCCGTTCCGGTGCCGTTGGGGCGATGGTTCTTTTCCCACTCGCGCGGCTTGTAGTCCTCGTCGGCGGGCGAAACATCGGTGCGGTGGTGCATCCAGCCGTGCCAGCCGGCGGGGATCGCCGAGGCTTCGGCATAGCCGTTGTAAATCACCCAGCGACGGGTGCGGCCCTCGCTGTCGGTGCCGCCGCCCTGGTAATAGACGTTGCCGAACTGGTCCTCGCCCACCTTCTTGCCGAAGCGCCAGGTATGGAAACGCGTGCCGATGGTCTGTCCGTTCCACCAGGTGAAAATCTGCTTGAGAAGGTTCATGATGCCGTCCCTGACCGGTCGAGCAGAGGGCCGACCGGATACCAATACCATGCCCGCTTATGCCCCGCCGGACTTTTCTTGTCCAGTGATTCCGCCGCGTTCGCCCTCATTTCAGCGGCATGCGAAAGCCGAAATGGCTGCGCTCGAACCCGAGGCGTTCATAAAAGCGGTGGGCGCGCACGCGCGCCATGCTCGAGGTGAGGTAGAGCTTGGCAGCGCCCCTGGCCTTCGCCTGCTCGATCGCCCATTTGACCATCCGTTCGCCGATGCCGCGCCCGCGCATGTCCTCGCGCGTCTGCACGGCCTCGAGCAGCAGGCTGGAACTGCCGCGGCCGGGCAGCGAGGTCAGAAGGGCTATCTGGAAGGTGCCGACGACCTCGCCTTCGCAGGTCGCGACATAGAGCGTCTGCAACGGCGAGGCGGCGATCTGCTCGAAAGCGGCGGCATAGTCGGGGAACGCCTCGGCGGCCGTCGTGTCACCGTGTCCGCCGACCGTATCGCTTGCAAAGAGCGCGATGATTTCGGCAAGGTCGCCGCGCCCGGCTTCACGGATCGTTATGTCGCTCGTCACCACGGTTCCCCCGGTCAGATTGCATTACCGGCGATGCAACAATCATCCGAAGACAACAGCGCCGTGACGGTCGCGACTTTTCCACAGGAATGGGCAGGCCGCGTCAGCCCAGCGGCTTCTCGTAGACCAGCGCCGGCAGGCCGGACTGGTCCTGGCCGCAATGGGCGGTCTCGCCCGTCCGGGCAAAGCCGTGCGCCTCGTAGAACGCGATCGCTGCGGCATTGCCGGGCTCGACTTCGAGCCGCATCACCTTCGCATCGGGGAAGCAGGTCTCGAGTTCGGCGAAGAGGTCGCGCCCGATCCCCTGACGCTGGAACTGCGGCAGGACGTAGAGCTGGTGCAGGAGTGCGACCTTCGGTTCGCTCTTCGACATGGCCGCATAGCCCATGCCGCCCAGCACCTTGCCGTCGTCGGCGACGACGAACTCGGCATCCCTGCGCTTCAGCTTCTCCGCAAGCGCCGGCACCGAATGCCACTTTCCGGTGATCTCGGCCACCTTGTCGGCGCCGTAGACTGTGTCATAGGTCGCATGCCACGTCTGAGCCAGGAGCGCGCTGACTTTTGCCAGATCACGCTCCGAGGCCGTGCGGACGAAGAACACGGGCCTATTCCTCGATGCCGAGCTTGGCCTTGACGAGGGCCTGGACGGCCTGCGGGTTGGCCTTGCCGCCGGTCGCTTTCATCACCTGGCCGACGAACCAGCCGGCGAGCGTCGGCTTGGCCTTGACCTTCTCGACCTGGTCCGGATTGGCGGCGATGATGTCGTCGACGGCCTTCTCGATCGCGCCGGTATCGGTCACCTGCTTCATGCCCCGGCTTTCCACGATTTCCGCCGGCACGCCGCCTTCCGCCCAGACGATCTCGAACAGATCCTTGGCGATCTTGCCGGAGATGGTGCCGTCCTTGATCAGGTCGATGATGCCGCCGAGCTGGCCGGGCGAAACCGGAGTCTCTTCAATGGCTTTGCCGGCTTTGTTCAAGGCACCCAGCAGGTCGTTGATGACCCAGTTGGCCGCAGCCTTGCCGTCGCGGCCGCTTGCCACGGCCTCGAAATAGTCGGCGATCGCCTTTTCCGAGACGAGCACCGAAGCGTCGTAGACCGACAGGCCGAGTTCGCGCACGAAGCGCTCCTTCTTGTCGTCGGGCAGTTCCGGCAGGTGCTGCTTCAGTTCCTCGACATAGGCGTCGTCGAATTCGAGCGGCAAGAGGTCCGGATCGGGGAAGTAGCGATAGTCGTGCGCGTCTTCCTTCGAGCGCATCGAGCGGGTTTCGCCCTTGCCCGGATCGAACAGGCGGGTCTCCTGGTCGATCGTACCGCCGTCCTCGAGGATGCCGATCTGGCGGCGGGCCTCATATTCGATCGCCTGGCCGATGAAGCGGATCGAGTTGACGTTCTTGATCTCGCAGCGCGTGCCGAAGCCCTCGCCCGGCCGGCGCACGGAGACGTTGACGTCGGCGCGCATCGAGCCCTCGTCCATGTTGCCGTCGCAGGTGCCGAGATAGCGCACGATCGAGCGCAGCTTGGTCATGTAGGCCTTGGCCTCGTCAGACGAGCGCATGTCCGGCTTGGAGACGATCTCCATCAGCGCCACGCCGGAGCGGTTCAGATCGACATAGGACATCGTCGGATGCTGGTCGTGCATCGACTTGCCGGCGTCCTGCTCCAGGTGCAGGCGCTCGATGCCGATCTCGATGTCCTCGAAATTGCCCTGGCGGTCGGGGCCGAGCGAGATGACGATCTGCCCCTCGCCGACGATCGGGTCCTTGTACTGCGAGATCTGGTAGCCCTGCGGCAGGTCCGGATAGAAATAGTTCTTGCGGTCGAAGATCGAGCGGTTGTTGATCTTCGCCTTCAGCCCGAGGCCGGTGCGGATCGCCTGGCGCACGCACTCCTCGTTGATGACCGGCAGCATGCCGGGCATGGCCGCGTCGACGAGCGAGACGTTGGCATTCGGGGCATTGCCGAACACGGTCGCAGCGCCCGAGAAGAGCTTGGAATTGCTGGTGACCTGGGCGTGCACCTCCATGCCGATGATCACCTCCCAGTCGCCGGTGGCGCCGGGGATGAAGCGTTTCGGATCGGGGGTGCGGACGTCGACGATGGTCATGGACAAGCTCTTGAATATCGCTACGGATGGCTGATTTTCGAACTGTGTCGGTAGACCATATGGGCAGGCGGCGCAAGGCTTTCGCCTGATGCCGGCGGCGGCCCTGACAACAGCACCCTCGTCAAAACCCCAAGCGATGCGTTAACCGGCATCGGGTAAGCACTTACGGCATGAGTGCCCTGTCTGTTGCCGCCGTCCTTGGTGCGATCAATGTCCTGACGTTCCTTGTCTTCTGGCGGGACAAGCAGGCGGCCCGCGCCGGCGGCTGGCGGGTCCGGGAAAGCACGCTTCTGGGCCTCGCCGTGATCGGCGGTAGTCTCGGGGCGTTCGCGGCCCAGCGCATGTTCCGGCACAAGACCCGCAAAGAGCCGTTCCGGACGGCGTTGCCGGTGCTCCTCGCCCTGCATGTTGCCCTCGGTATCGCCCTGATCGCGAACCCGGATCTCGTGCCCGATATGCTCCAGTCGCTCGGCCATTGACGACGTCGGCCCGGTTTCCTAGAAATCGACCGTCCTATCGGAGCCTTTATGTTCTCTATGTCTGAGACCCGCTGAGGGCCCTGCCCGCAAACTTCGCTTGCGCGCACGGGCCAGAAAAACGTTTCAGCCTCGCCGACCTTCGTCTGGCGGCAACGTTTTTTCGCGTTCTCTCGAACGCCTCTCGGACTTCAACGACAATGGATATTTCACGCGCCGAACAGCGCATTCTCCACCTGCTCGCCCAGGGCGGCAGGATCGAACTCGAACGGGACCAGACCCGGGCCATCCTCAATGTCCACTGCATCACGCGGGACGGCTGGCGCGCCGGCGGCCTGGACATGGAGCTCTTCCGAAAGCTGAAGCGGCGCAAATGCATCGCCTCGCAAGGCGGCAGGCCGTACCGCATCACCCAGCGCGGACTGGTGCTGGTGCGCGCGCAGCCGGACAACCGCTGACGACGGCATGCGCGGCCTCGGCCGCGCATGCCCGCTCACTCACTGCGGCGTTACCGGGAGGTGCCTAGAATCCGCCCGGCCCGTAGCCGATCGGCTGGTCCTCGATGAGTTGCCGCCGCAGGCCGACCGATTCAACGTCGCGGTCCAGCTTGGGCGAATAGGCGACCGACAGCCAGTTCACCGAATAGCCCCGGGTGCGGAAGAAGGCGAGCGCGGGCGCGTTGCGGGCATGGGTCTGGAGGTCCGCGGTCTCGACATCCGATCGGCGCATCTCGTCCTCGATCGCGACAAGAAGGGCCGACCCGACGCCGCGGCGCTGCAGCGCGGGATCGACCCAGAGGTCGGTGATCTCCTCGTCGAGTTTCTCGCGCGCGGCCCAGCCGGCGATGCGCCCGCCGTCCTCGGCGACGATCACCTTGACCCAGTTCGCCGACAGGAACTGCAGGAAGGCGTTGCGGGCATTGTCGCGCAGAGCATTCAGGTCGGCGACCCCCGTCACCGCCTGTTCCCAGGACCGCATGCCGACTTCGGCCAATGCGGGCACGTCTTCGCTATGCGCATATCGAATGGTCGTCATCCAGCCTGCCCCTGTTCGGCTGCATCAAAGCATTCGAATCGATGGTTGGCGAGGGAGAAAGCCTGGGGCGCCCCACAAGGCCCACGTTTCACGACAGCGGCTTGAGGATGTGTACCGTATAGGATACACATGTGAAGTGTTCGCCATCCTTACGACCGATGTCTTCGATGCTTGGCTGAGACGCCTGCGCGACCGTCGCGCGGCGGCTCGTATCCTCGATCGCATCGTCCGTGCCGAGGCGGGCAATCTCGGCGACGTAAAGCCGGTCGGCTCCGGCGTCTCGGAGATGCGTATCACGTATGGCCCCGGCTATCGCGTGTATCTGATCCAGCGGGGCAGCGTGTTGATCGTACTTCTGTGCGGCGGCGACAAGTCGACGCAAAAGGCGGATATCGCTGAAGCGAAGCGGCTGGCAAGACAGTGGAAGGAAGAGACCGATGGCTCAGAAGACTAAGGCATTCGACGCCGCGGCGTATCTCGAAAGCGAAGAGGACATTCGCGAATTCATGGCCGCCGCCTTTGAAAGCGGCGACGCTGCACATATCGCTCGGTGCGTCGGCATCGTGGCGCGTGCCCGCAACATGAGTCAGCTTGCCCGCGACGTCGGCATGTCGAGGGCCGCTCTCTACCGAGCCCTCAGCGGCGACGGCAATCCCGAGTTCGCGACGATCGTCAAGGTCCTGAATGCGCTTGGCATCGGCATCGCGCCGGTGGTCAAGTCCACCGACGCCGCCGCGTGACCGAAAAGGCTCTCACCACCACTTCTTCGGCGAGAACCGGCCGGCGGCCTGCTCGATGACGTGGGCTGTCTTGAACAGGGTCTCTTCCTCGAAGGGCTTGCCGATCAGTTGCAGGCCGAGCGGCAGGCCCTTGTGGTCGAGGCCGGCGGGGACGGCGATGCCGGGGAGGCCCGCCATGTTCACCGTCACCGTGAAGATGTCGTTCAGGTACATCTTGACCGGATCGGCAGCGAGGTCCTCGTCGGCGATGCCGAAGGCCGACGACGGGGTCGCCGGCGTCAGGATCGCATCCACGCCGGCGTCGAAGGCAAGGTCGAAGTCGCGCTTGATCAAGGTGCGGACCTTCTGCGCCTGCAGGTAGTAGGCGTCATAGTAGCCGGCCGAGAGCACATAGGTGCCGATCATGATGCGGCGCTTGACCTCGGTGCCGAAGCCGGCGGCGCGGGTCTTCTCGTACATGTCGACGATGTCCTTGCCGTCGACGCGCAGGCCGTAGCGGACGCCGTCGTAGCGGGCGAGGTTCGAGGACGCCTCGGCAGGCGCGACGATGTAGTAGGCCGGCAGCGCGTATTTCGTGTGCGGCAGGGTGATGTCGACGATCTCGGCGCCGGCCTCCTTCAGCCAGGCGATCCCCTGCTGCCACAGCGCCTCGATCTCCTCGGGCATGCCGTCGACGCGGTACTCCCTGGGAATGCCGATCTTCATGCCTTTCACCGACTGGCCGATCGCCTTCTCGTAGTCCGGCACCGGCAGGTCGACGGAGGTCGTATCCTTGGCGTCGACCGATGCCATTGATTTCAGCAGGATCGCCGCATCGCGCACGTCGCGGGCGATCGGGCCGGCCTGGTCGAGCGAGGAGGCGAAGGCGACGACGCCCCAGCGCGAGCAGCGGCCGTAGGTCGGCTTGATGCCGACGGTGCCGGTGAAGGCTGCCGGCTGGCGGATCGAGCCGCCGGTATCGGTCGCGGTCGCCCCGGCGCAGAGGAAGGCTGCGACGGCCGCAGCCGAGCCGCCCGAGGAGCCGCCGGGCACGAGGTCGAGGTTGGAGCCTTCGGCGCGCCAGGGGTTCTTCACCGGGCCATAGTAGGAGGTCTCGTTGGACGAGCCCATGGCGAACTCGTCCATGTTCAGCTTGCCGAGCATGACCGCGCCGTCGTTCCACAGGTTCTGGGTAACGGTCGATTCGTATTTCGGCCTGAAGCCGTCGAGGATGTGGCTGCAGGCCTGGGTGTGGACGTCGCGGGTGCCGAACAGGTCCTTGATGCCGAGCGGGATGCCTTCCAGCGCGCCGGCCTTGCCCTCGGCGATGCGCGCGTCCGACGCCTTGGCCATCCCGCGCGCCTTCTCGGGCGTGACCGTGACATAGGCGTTCAGCGTCTCGTTGGCCGCGTCGATCGCCGAAAGATAGGCGTCCGTCAGTTCGACGGCGGTGATCTCCTTGGCGCCGAGCTTCTCGCGGGCTTCGGCAATGGTCAGGCGGGTCAGGTCGGTCATGGCTCTATCTTTTTCGGGTCACGCAGCGCTGGAGGAACGTCCAAGCTGCTTCTGGTAGAATATCGAATAGGGGCTTTCCGGATAGTCGAGGACGGGGCCGCAGCGGGTGAAGCCGGCCTTCTCGTAGATCGCCCAGGCGGCTGGATGCCGATCGCCGGTCTCGAGCACGAGTTCGCCGATCCCGTCCGCTTCGGCGGCGGCGACGATCTCGGCCAGGATCGCCCGGCCGATACCCCTGCCCTGCCATTGCGGCCGGGTGTACATCCGCTTCACCTCGCCGGTCCCGGCCGAATGCCGCTTCAGCGCGCCGCAGCCGATCACGCCACCGTCCTCGTCGCGGGCGATCCAGACGGTCACGCCGGGCTCGGCCATCTGCTCCACGCTCAGGTGGTAGCAGGCCTCGGGCGGCGACAGCGTCAGCAGAACCGCGTTGAGTTCGGCAATGAGCGCGCGCACCTCTTCCTGAAGCGGGCTTTCGACGGCGATCGTGAAGGCCAAGGGCTTACTCCACGACCTTCGGCACGAGGAAGAAGTTGCGGTCGGACACGGGCGCATTGGCGACGACGTCGTCGGCCTTGTCGCCGTCGGTGACGCGGTCGTCCCGTTCCTTCATGGCCATCGGCATCACCGAGGTCATGGGCTCGACGCCTGATACGTCGACCTCGCCCAGTTGCTCGACGAAGCCGAGGATGCCGTTCAGTTCGCCCATCATGCGCTGGGCTTCTTCTTCGCTGACCGCGATACGGGCAAGGTGGGCCACCCGCTTGACGGTGGCAAGATCGACAGACATCGGCATTCTCCGGTCGGAAATTTCACTCCCGCTATAATGAGAGTGCCCCGGCTGCGCAACGGGGGAATGTCGGCTGCCGGCGGCGGGAGCGCCGGAAGCTCCTTGCAGAGACGTTTCTCGAAGGCACGCGATCGGGGCGGCGCTGTCTCTATCGCGACACGACTTCGCCGACCTTCGGCACCTCGACCTTGGTCTTCGCCCCGTCCATCGCGGTCACGAAGGTGTCGGCCGTCTGGTCGATGATCGGGAAGGAGCCGTAGTGGCAGGGGATGACGGTGCCGAACTTGAAATAGCGCTGGCAGGCAAGCGCCGCCACCGCACCGCCCATGGTGAAGCGGTCGCCGATCGGCACCAGGCCGATCTCCGGTCCGTGCAGTTCATGCACCAGCGCCATGTCGGAGAAGATGTCGGTGTCGCCCATGTGGTAGAGCGTCGGCTCGTCCTCGAAATGCAGGACCAGGCCGTTGGCGCTGCCGAGCGAATGGGAGACGCCATCCTCGGTGACCTGCGCGGAGGAATGCAGCGCGTTGACGAAGGTGGTCGAGAAGCCGTCGAAATGGATGGTGCCGCCGGTATTGCCCGCCTCGAGCCGCTTCACCCCCTTCGTGCCGAGCCAGGATGCGAGGTCGGCATTGGCGAGTACCGTGGCGCCCGTCTCCTTGGCGATCGCGACCGTATCGCCGACGTGATCGCCGTGGCCGTGGGTGAGCAGGATATGGGTCAGGCCGGCGGTCGCCTCCTTGCGCCTTCCGGTATCGAAGGAGGGATTGCCAGTGAAGAACGGATCGATCAGGATCTTCGCCTTGCCCGTCTCGATCCGGAACGCGGCGTGGCCGAGCCAGGTGATCTTCATGATATTCTCCCGTTGTACTTCTGCCATCAAATGACATAGAGCATGGCGCGCATGTCGACAGCCCGGTTGCGCAGAAGACCCGCTTTGGGTCGAGGAAGCCGTATCGGTGGCGGGCACACGACGATCATGGAACCCGGTCCGGACAATGCGCCTGGCTCCAGCAATAACCAAGCTTCTTGACGGAGACAAGCATGGCCACGGATGACGACGAGTATGTCTACGACGAAGCAACGGGAGATTGGCGCCCGGCCTCCGAAGTGGCCGCGGCGGCTGCCGCGAAGCAGCCGGTAGCGCGCGATTCGGCCGGCAACCTGCTTGCCGACGGCGATGCCGTCACGCTCGTCAAGGACCTGAAGGTCAAGGGCACCAGCACCACCCTCAAGCAGGGCACGGTCATCAGGTCGATCCGCCTCACCGACAATCCCGAGGAGATCGACTGCCGCCACGAGGCGGTCAAGGGCCTGGTGCTGCGCACCGAATTCGTCCGCAAACGGTGAGCCCGCCATGGCGACGGTGACGATCGAAGAACTTGCGGCCATCCTCGAACCGCGCCAGCCGATCGCAGGCCTCGACCTCGGCACGAAGACGATCGGCCTTTCGGTCTCCGACCTCGGACGCCGGCTGGCGACCCCGCGGCCGGTGCTGAAGCGGGTGAAGTTCGGGATCGACGCGGAGACGCTGCTTTCCTTCGCCGAGCAGGAAAAGGTCGCAGCCTTCGTCATCGGCCTGCCTGTCAACATGGACGGCAGCGCCGGTCCGCGCGTGCAGGCGACACGCGCCTTCGTGCGCTCGATGAGCGAGCGAACCGACATCCCCTTCGTCTACTGGGACGAGCGGCTTTCCACGGTCGCGGCCGAACGGACCCTCATAGAAATGGACGTGTCGCGGAAGAAGCGGGCGGAGCGGATCGATTCGGCCGCAGCCTCCTTCATCCTTCAGGGCGCGCTCGACAGGCTCTCGGCACTCGGCAGGTCCTGAGCGGACGCCGCGTGCCCGGCCGCACGACGGCGGCGCCACCATGCGGCGATCTGCCTGCGCCTGCGGAAGGCGATGATGGCGAAGACGAACAGGCTGTCGACGGCGATGGCGCGCGCGACGAGCGGCGGGATCGTCTCCGGCGGCAGGCCCAGAACGTTGCCGTAGATGCGGAAGACGAGGTCGTGGGCGTCGCGGGTCAGCATGAAGACGCCGAAGCTCATGTCGTAGTAGGACAGCCCGTACCAGCTGCCGAGCAGCGCGATCGGGCCGGCCCAGAGGATCAGGAACCACTTCATGCCGTTCTCTCCTCGCCGATGAAGACGTCGCCGAATTCCAGCCCGAGTTCACGAACGGCGACCAGGCCGAGCAGCACAGCCGCCGGCACGGCAATGTCCAGCGCCAGCGCTGCAAAGAAGGCCGTCATGGCCGCGGTCAGGACCGATTTCGGCATCGTGCCGTCCCCGATGGTTAACAAGACATTAATAACGGCACCTTCCATCGATCGCCGCGGGCGCGCAACGGAAACCCCGGATCAAGGTTAATTTCCACATCGATGCCCCTGCCCGGCCGCAGCGCCGGCGCCCATCAGAGAGAGGCCGCCGTCGACAAAGCCGAGCTTCAGGATTGCCGTTTTCGCCCGTCCGTGAAATGAGAGGCCGATTGTCTCGCATACCGGTCCTGCCATGCTCGTCATCTTCGAAAGCATCATCTCTGTCTTCCTGCTCGTCATGCTCGGCACCGTGCTCAAACGATGGCGGAAGATCGACAACGGGCTGTGGCTGGGACTGGAGCAGCTCGGCTTCTACGTCCTGTTTCCGGCGCTCCTGTTCGCCACGCTCGCGCAGGCCGATTTCGCCGGCATGGAAGCGGGCGCGCTCTCCATCGCCTCGATCGGCGCGGTGACGCTGATGTCGGCGGCGATCCTTCTCGCCTGGCCGCTGTTTCGCAGGGCGGGCGTTTCCCGCGCCTCCTTCACCACGGTCTTCCAGACCTCGACGCGCTGGAACGGCTTCATGGCGCTCGCCGCCGCGGGCAAGCTCTACGGCCAGGAAGGTATCGGGATGCTGGCGCTGATCATGACGCTGATCATCATCCCGATCAATTTCTACAATATCGGCATCCTCGTCTGGTTCGGCGGCGGCGCGCGCGACGTGCGCAGCTTCCTCGTGCGGATCCTGACGAACCCGCTGATTCTCTCGTCCGCGCTCGGAACGCTCTTCAACCTGCTCGGCATCCATCTCTATGCGCCGGTGATGGAGACGATCAACCTGATGGCGGAAGCCTCGCTGAGCCTCGGCCTGATCATGGTCGGCGCGGGCCTGCATGTCGGCGATGCCCTGCGGCCGAGCGGGCCGGCCCTGATCTCCGTCGCCCTGAAGCTGTTCGCGATGCCGCTCGTCATGGTGAGCGCGGCGTGGCTTCTCGGGATCGAGGGCAATGCGCTGCTCGTGGTCGCGCTCGGCGCCAGCGTGCCGACGGCGATGAACGGCTATCTCCTGGCCAAGCAGATGGGCGGCGACGCGCCGCTCTATGCCTCCGTCGCGACGCTGCAGACGGCGGCGTCGTTCCTCACCATTCCGCTGGTGCTGACGCTGACCGCCTACGCCGCCGGATAGAGCAGGTCGACGATGTAGGCCGAATCGAAGCGCGAATCGAGCATGCCGTAGGTCGAGCGCCAGCCCGCGGCCAGCCGCGTCTCGAGGAAGGCGTCGGCGATGCGTCCGGCGCCGATGCGGTTCAGTTCGGCAGCGGCGGCCGAAAGCGCCAGTTGCTCGACCAGCATGCGCGCCGCACCCTCGTCGCGCTCGCACAAGGAGGTCGCCGCGCGCAGCACCTCGACCGTCTTGCGCCCCGAGGGGCCGAGGTCGCGGGCGATGCCGGCGAAGACGGATTCGAACAGGTCCTTGCCACGCGACAGCACACGCAGCACGTCCAGTGCCATCACGTTGCCCGAGCCCTCCCAGATCGCATTGACCGGGGCCTCGCGGTAGTGGCGGGCAATCGGGCGCTCCTCGACATAGCCGCTGCCGCCGATGCACTCCATCGCCTCGTAGATCAGCGCCGGCGCGATCTTGCAGCACCAGTATTTCGTCACCGGCGTCATCACCCGGGCGTAAGCCGCCTCGTCGCCGCTGACCGGCGCGCGGTCGAAGGCCTCGGCGAGACGCAGCGACAGGGCGGTGGCGGCGGCGACGTCGAGCGCCATGTCGGCGAGCACGCGCGTCATGATCGGCTGTTCGACGAGCGTCTTGCCGAACACCTTGCGCCCGCGCGCATGGTGCACGGCCTCCGCCAGCGAGGCGCGCATGATGCCGCTGGAAGCGAGCGCGCAATCGAGCCGGGTCAGTGTCACCATGTCGAGGATGGTGCGGATGCCGGCATCCGGCGCGCCGAGAAGGAAGCCGAAGGTGTCGGTGAACTCGACCTCGGACGATGCGTTGGAGCGGTTGCCGATCTTGTCCTTCAGCCGCTGGAAGCGCAGCCCGTTGGCGGTTCCGTCCTCCAGCAGGCGCGGGACGAGGAAGCAACCGATGCCGTCGCGCGTCTGCGCCAGCATAACGAAGGCGTCGCTCATCGGCGCCGACATGAACCACTTGTGGCCGCTGAGACGGTAGATGCCCTCCCCCACCCGCTCGGCGGTCGAGGTGTTGGCGCGCACATCGGTGCCGCCCTGCTTCTCCGTCATGCCCATGCCGATGGTGATGGCGCTCTTCTGCATGGCCGGACGGTTGGTGCTGTCGTACTTGCGCGACAGGATACGGCCGGCCCATTCGCGCTGCACCACCGGCGAAGCGGAAATGGCAGCGACCGAGGCGCTCGTCATCGTCAGCGGGCAGAGATGGCCGCATTCGAGCTGTGCCGAAAGATAGAAGCGGACGGCGCGCGCCTTGTGTGCCCTGCCCTTTTCGTCGGGAAGGTTCTCCCAGATCGACGAATGCAGGCCGTTGCCCATCGAGCGGCGCATCAGCGCGTGCCATGCCGGATGGAAATCGACCACGTCGAGGCGCTCGCCGCGCGGGCCGTGCGTTCGCAGCTGCGGCGGCGATTCGTTGGCCATCCGCGCCAGTTCCTGCGCCTCGGGGGCCGTCACGTAGCGGCCGAGCGCGTCGAACTCGTCCCGCAGGCCCTTGGGCAGCGCGGCCGTGCCGTCGACGAGCAGCGGATCGGACCGGTAGGCGTTGATGCCCGTCCACAGCTTCGGCTGGTTCAGGTCTGCAAGAGCTTGTTCGGTCCGGGTCATCTGAGTCATGCTGGCGTTCTATCCTAACTGCGCGGCCCGCGAAACGGGGACGCAACCGCCGTACCCCGAAAGAATGCTTGAAAACAAACGCGATCCGCCGGCCGGGCGGTGCGGCCGCCTTGCCGCATGGCGGCATAGCCTCTATAGACCCCGCGTATTCACGACATCGAGGCGACCCCCATGGATTCCTTTCCGCATCGCCACCTGCTCGGCATCAAGGGATTGACCGAGCCGGAAATCAACTTCCTGCTCGACAAGGCGGACGCGGCCGTCGAGATCAGCCGGCAGCGGGAAAAGAAGACCTCGACATTGCGGGGCCTCACCCAGATCAACCTGTTCTTCGAAGCCTCGACGCGGACGCAGTCCTCCTTCGAACTCGCCGGGAAACGGCTCGGCGCGGACGTGATGAACATGTCGGTCGGCAATTCCTCGGTGAAGAAGGGCGAGACGCTGATCGACACGGCGATGACGCTGAACGCCATGCACCCGGACGTGCTCGTGGTGCGCCACTCGTCTGCCGGTGCGGCCGCCCTGCTCGCCCAGAAGGTGTCCTGCTCGGTCGTCAACGCCGGCGACGGGCAGCACGAGCATCCCACCCAGGCGCTGCTCGACGCACTGACGATCCGCCGCGCCAAGGGCAAGCTGTCGCGTATCATCGTCGCCATCTGCGGCGACGTGCTGCATTCGCGCGTTGCCCGCTCCAACATCCTTTTGCTCAATGCGATGGGTGCCCGCGTCCGGGTCGTGGCGCCGGCGACGCTGCTGCCGAACGGCATCGCCCAGATGGGCGCGGAGGTCTACCATTCGATGGAAGAAGGCCTGAAGGACGCCGACGTGGTGATGATGCTCAGGCTGCAGCGCGAGCGCATGTCGGGCGCCTTCGTGCCCTCGGTGCGCGAGTACTTCCGCTATTTCGGGCTCGACGCCGAGAAGCTGAAGGCGGCCAGGGAGGATGCGCTGGTAATGCACCCCGGCCCGATGAACCGGGGCGTGGAAATCGCCTCGGAGATCGCCGACGGTCCCCAGAGCGTCATCGAACAGCAGGTGGAGATGGGCGTCGCCGTCCGCATGGCGGTGATGGAAACCCTCCTCGTCTCGCAGAACGTCTCGCAAAACCAGGGATCGCGCGCATGACCCGCCCGACCGTCATCAAGAATGTCCGTATCATCGATCCCTCGCAAGGCATGGACGAGACCGGCACGATCGTCGTCAAGGACGGCAGGATCGCGGCTGCCGGCAAGGCGGCGCAGAACCAGGGCGCGCCCGAGGACGCCGACATCGTCGACGGCACCGGCCTCGTCGCAGCACCCGGTCTGGTCGATGGCCGGGTGTTCGTCGGCGAACCGGGCGCCGAGCACCGCGAGACGATCGAATCCGCATCGCGCGCGGCGGCCGCGGGCGGGATTACGACCTTCATCATGATGCCCGACACCGATCCGGTGATCGACGACATCGCGCTGGTCGAATACGTGCTGAAGACGGCGCGCGACAAGGCGCTGGTGCATGTGCATCCGGCCGCCGCCCTGACCAAGGGCCTGGCCGGCACCGAGATGACGGAGTTCGGCCTGTTGCGGGAAGCCGGCGCCGTCGCCTTCACCAACGGCCGTCAGGCGATCCACGACGCGCAGGTGCTGCGCCGGGCGATGACCTATGCCCGCGAGTTCGGCGCGGTGATCGCGCTCGAGACCCGCGACGAACACCTCGGCGCCGGCGGGGTGATGAACGAGGGACTGCTCGCAAGCTGGCTCGGCCTGTCGGGCACGCCGCGCGAGGCGGAGGTCATCCCGCTGGAACGCGACCTGCGGCTCGCCACCCTGACGCGTGCGGCCTACCACGCCGCCCAGATCTCGGTGCCGGAATCGGCCGAGGCGATACGGGTGGCCCGCACCCGCGGCGCCAACGTCACCTGCGGCATCTCGGTCAACCACCTGACGCTGAATGAGAACGACATCGGCGAATACCGGACCTTCTTCAAGCTCTCGCCACCCCTGCGCGGCGAGGACGACCGCAACGCCATGGTGCAGGCGCTCGCCGACGGCACCATCGATATTATTGTCTCCTCGCACGATCCGCAGGACGTCGACACCAAGCGGCTGCCCTTTGCGGAGGCGGCCGACGGGGCGATCGGGCTGGAAACGATGCTTCCCGCAGCGCTTCGCCTGCATCACAGCGGCGAGGTCTCGCTGACGCGCCTGATCGACGCCATGTCGACCCGCCCCGCCCGGATCTTCGGCCTCGACGCCGGCAGCCTGAAGGCCGGCGCGGTCGCCGACATCGTGCTGATCGACATCGACGAACCATGGCTCGCCACCAAGGACCGCTTCGTCTCGCGCTCCAAGAACACCCCGTTCGAGGATGCCCGCTTTACGGGACGCGCGGTCAGCACCTATGTTGCGGGCAAGCTCGTGCATACCGGGCGGTAACGGCTGACGCGGATCAAGGGCAACGGCCCCTCATCCGCCCTGCCGGGCACCTTCCCCCCGTGAACGGGGAGAAGGGACGACGCGGAACCGCCGCAGTTATCTTGTGGCGAGGCGTCACCACCAGCGTCCTTCTCCCCGTTCACGGGGAGAAAATGGCGGCAGCCGGATGAGGGGCATCGCAAGGCTGCGGCAAGACACGACAGATCGGCAATCTCGGGGGAAACACTAGAGTGTCTGACATCCTGACCTGGCAGCTTGCAGCGCTGCCGACGCTTCTGAGCCTCGCCTTCGGCTATCTTCTGGGCTCCATTCCCTTCGGCCTGATCCTGACCCGGATGGCCGGGCTCGGCGACGTGCGGCAGATCGGATCCGGCAATATCGGCGCCACCAACGTACTGCGCACCGGCAACAGGAAACTCGCCGCCGCCACGCTGCTGCTGGATGCGCTGAAGGGGACGACCGCGGCGACGATCGCCTCGCGATGGGGGCTGGACGCCGGCATCGCCGCCGGCCTTGCCGCCTTCCTCGGCCACCTCTATCCCGCCTGGCTCGGCTTCAAGGGCGGCAAGGGGGTCGCCACCTATCTCGGCGTGCTGCTCGGTCTGGTTCCGTTCATGCTGGCCGTCTTCGCCGCGATCTGGCTCGCGGTCGCCTTCATCAGCCGCTACTCCTCCCTTTCCGCCCTGGTTGCAATGGTCGCCACTCCGGTTGTATTGTGGTTTTCGGGGAACGAGAAGGTTGCACTGCTGTTCGCCGTCATGAGCGCGATCTCGTGGTGGAAGCACCGCGCCAACATCGTGCGCCTGATCAACGGCACCGAGAGCAGGATCGGCAGCAAGGGCTAGGACAAGAGGGGCAAATGTCCGAGGGCGCAGGCAGGCAGGGAATCGCGCTTTCGGACAGACAGAGGATCGCCTGGCTGCGGCTGATCCGCAGCGACAATGTCGGCCCGGTCACCTTCCGCGACCTGATCAACCATTTCGGCACGGCCGAGGCGGCGCTGGAGATGCTGCCGGAGCTTTCGCGCCGCGGCGGCGCCGTCCGGGCGATCCGGATCGCGAGCCGCGCCGACGCCGAGCGCGAGCTCGACATGGCGGAGCGGCACGGTGCGGCCTTCGTCGGCATCGGCGAGCCGGACTATCCCGCACTCCTGCGCAAGATCGACGGTGCGCCGCCGCTGCTGGCGACGAAGGGCAACCGGAAGATCGCCTCGGACCCCGCCGTCGGCATCGTCGGCTCCCGCAACGCATCGATTGCTGGCGCAAAGTTCGCCGGCATGCTGGCAAGGGACCTCGGCGCCGCCGGCTATGCCGTCGTCTCCGGGCTCGCCCGGGGGATCGACACGGCCGCCCACCGCGCCAGCCTTGCCACGGGCACGATCGCGGCGCTGGCAGGCGGCCTCGACAAGCCCTACCCGCCCGAGAACGTCGGGCTCCTGGAGGAGATCGCCTCCGGCAACGGCCTCGCCGTCAGCGAGATGCCGTTCGGCTGGGAGCCGAGGGCGCGCGATTTTCCGCGCCGCAACCGGCTGATCGCCGGCATCGGCCTGGGGCTCGTGGTCGTCGAAGCCGCCAACCGCTCCGGCTCGCTGATCACCGCCCGCAATGCCGCCGATTTCGGCCGCCTCGTCTTTTCCGTGCCCGGTTCGCCGCTGGATCCGCGTGCCCACGGGACGAATGCCCTGTTGAAGGATGGGGCGATCGTGACGACGGGGGCGGCCGACATCCTGGATGCACTGGCGCCGCTGCGCGAACCGGACCTGTTTGCAGGCCCGGTCGGCGCCGACGAGCCGCCACGGGAGGACGTCACCCTGCCTCCCAGCGACGGCGACCGCGGCCGGATCGCCTCCGCGCTCGGCCCCACGCCCGTCGAGATCGACGAAATCATCCGTCACACGGAACTGCCGGCCGCGAGCGTCTACCTCGTACTGCTAGAACTGGATCTTGCCGGCCGCCTTCACCGGCACCCCGGCGGCCTTGTCTCGATCGCCGCCGATTGACAGCGGCCGCACGCCCGCATGAATGTCCCCCGCCTCGACATAGGCCATCTCGATCAGGTAGCGCAGCATCTCCGCGCCCTCCATGTCGGCGACGGCGCGAAGCTCGCCGAGCATCTGGCGAATATAGGCCACGTTCTCCTGCGTCCGTCCGGTGGGAGGCGCCGCAATGATGGGTTTGGTATTCATTTCCACATCCTGTCCGAATACCGTTGCGCAGCCGCACATCATCGCCGCAGCTTTCACTCCCTGAAGACGATACAACCTTTATTTTAAATTGCAACACACTCAAGAACCCTCTTAGGTTGCATACCCTGAACGCCAGTTATTTTGGCCCTTCCTCTTGACCGGGACGTTTTCCCTGTTCATTTCGAGGGCCAAGACAACGCCGGCGCGCATCGCTAATCAGAAGGGCCATCCCGCCGGGAACGGCCCCCGGCACAGAGAACGACGATGAATGTTGTAGTGGTGGAATCGCCTGCCAAGGCCAAGACGATCAACAAGTATCTGGGTTCGGGCTACAAGGTACTCGCCTCCGTCGGCCACGTTCGCGACCTGCCGGCCAAGGATGGATCCGTGCGTCCCGACGAGGACTTCGAAATGTCCTGGGAGGTCGACAGCTCCGCAGCCAAGCGCATGAAGGACATCGCCGACGCGGTAAAATCCTCCGACGGCCTGATCCTTGCGACCGACCCGGATCGCGAGGGCGAAGCGATCTCCTGGCACGTGCTGGACCTTCTGCGGAAGAAGAAGGTGATCGGCGACAAGCCGGTCAAGCGCGTCGTCTTCAACGCCATCACCAAATCGGCGGTGCTCGACGCGATGAAGGCGCCGCGCGACATCGACATGTCGCTGGTCGATGCCTATCTCGCCCGCCGCGCGCTGGACTACCTCGTCGGCTTCAACCTGTCGCCGGTGCTGTGGCGCAAGTTGCCTGGCGCGCGGTCGGCCGGCCGCGTGCAGTCGGTGACGCTGAGGCTCGTCTGCGACCGCGAGGCCGAGATCGAGCGTTTCGTATCCGAGGAATACTGGAACTTGTCGGCGCTCCTGAAGACGCCGCGCGGCGACGAGTTCGAGGCGAAGCTCGTCTCGGCCGACGGCAAGCGCCTGCCACCCCGCGCAGTCGGCAACGGCGAGGAAGCCAACCGGCTGAAGGACCTCCTCGAGGGCGCGGCCTATCGCGTCGAAAGCGTCGAGGCCAAGCCGACGCGGCGCAATCCGGCGCCGCCGTTTACCACCTCGACGCTGCAGCAGGCGGCCTCCTCCAAGCTCGGCTTCTCCTCTTCGCGCACCATGCAGGTGGCGCAGCGGCTTTACGAGGGTGTCGACATCGGCGGCGAGACCGTCGGTCTCATCACCTACATGCGTACCGACGGCGTGCAGATGGCGCCCGAAGCGATCGATGCGGCCCGCCGTGCCATCGGCGACCAGTTCGGCGACCGCTACGTGCCGGAAAAGGCGCGCTTCTACTCCACCAAGGCGAAGAACGCCCAGGAAGCGCACGAGGCGGTGCGGCCGACCGATTTCAACCGCGTGCCCGATCAGGTCCGCCGGTTCCTCGACCCGGACCAGGCGCGGCTCTACGACCTGATCTGGAAGCGTGCCATCGCCAGCCAGATGGCGTCGGCCGAGATCGAGCGCACCACCGTCGAGATCGATGCGGACAATGGCGGCAAGCATGCGGGCCTGCGCGCCACGGGTTCCGTCATCCGCTTCGACGGCTTCATCGCCGCCTACACGGACCAGAAGGAGGACGGCGAGCAGTCGGACGACGGCGACGACGACGGCCGCCTGCCGGAGATCAATGCGCGCGAAGCCCTCGCCAAGCAGAAGATCAACGCCACCCAGCACTTCACCGAGCCGCCGCCGCGCTATTCCGAAGCCTCGCTGATCAAGAAGATGGAAGAACTCGGCATCGGCCGGCCCTCCACCTATTCGGCGACGCTGAAGACGCTCAGCGATCGCGAATATGTCACGATCGACAAGCGCAAGCTGATCCCCGAGGCCAAGGGACGGCTGGTGACGGCTTTCCTCGAAAGCTTCTTCACCCGCTATGTCGAATACGACTTCACCGCGTCCCTGGAAGAGAAGCTCGACCAGATCTCGGCCGGCGAACTGAACTGGAAGGACGTGCTGCGCGACTTCTGGCGGGACTTCATCGCCCAGATCGACGACACCAAGGTACTGCGCGTCACCAACGTGCTGGATGCGCTGAACGAGATCCTCGCACCGCTTGCCTTCCCCAAGCGCGAGGATGGCGGCGATCCGCGCGCCTGCCCCTCCTGCGGGACGGGCAAGCTGTCCTTGAAGCTCGGCCGCGGCAGCGGCGCCTTCATCGGCTGCTCCAATTATCCCGAATGCCGCTACACCCGCCCCTTCGGCGCGGAAGCGGCCAATGGCGAGGGCCAGGTCTCCAACGAGCCGAAGGCGCTCGGTAAGGATCCGCACACCGGCGAGGAGATCACGCTGCGCTCCGGCCGCTTCGGCCCCTATGTCCAGCGCGGCGACGGCAAGGAGGCCAAGCGCTCGAGCCTGCCCAAGGGCTGGGCGCCCGACAGCATCGACCATGAGAAGGCGGTGGCGCTGCTGTCGCTGCCGCGCGATATCGGCGCCCATCCCGAGACGGGCAAGATGATCTCGTCGGGGCTCGGCCGCTACGGGCCATTCGTGCTGCATGACGGCACCTATGCCAATGTGGAAAGCATCGAGGACGTGTTCTCGATCGGCCTCAACCGCGCCGTCTCGGTGCTGGCCGACAAGCAGAGCAAGGGCGGCGGCCGCGGCCGCGGCGGCACGCCGGCGGCGCTGAAGGCGCTCGGCGACCATCCCGACGGCGGGCCGATCACCGTGCGCGACGGCCGCTACGGCCCCTATGTCAACTGGGGCAAGGTCAATGCGACGCTGCCGAAAGGCAAGGATGCGCAGGCCGTGACGCTCGAGGAGGCGCTGGTTTTGATCGCCGAGAAGGCCGGCAAGGGCGGCGGCGCCAAGGGCAAGGCCAAGACCGCCAAGGCGAAGACCGCGGCCGCCAAGACGGACGGCGAGAAGACCACGAAGGCGAAGACGACGAAGAAGGCCGCCGGCACGAAGGCCAAGGCTGCAGCGAAGCCCCGGAAGGCAAGCGCCAAGAAGGTAGACGAATGACGCATGACCCGCGCGACCGGTCGAGGCAGAGCAAGCGTCCCGGCCGCGACCTGCCGCCGGGTGCCGATATCCCGCTGATCCACGGCGAAATCCCGCCGCGCGAGGTGCTGCTGCGCTTCATCACCGAACATCCGGACAAGGCCTCCAAGCGCGAAATCTCCAAGGAATTCGGGCTCAAGGGCGAAAAGCGGGTCGAGTTGAAGCAGATCCTGAAGAGCTTCGAGGAAGAAGGCCTGCTTTCGAAGCGGCGCAAGTCGCTGGTCCGTCCTGGCGCCCTCCCCCCCGTCACCGTGCTCGACATCACCACCCGCGACGTCACCGGCGATCTCATCGGCCGGCCGGCCGAATGGCTGGACGACCTCGGCGTGGCGCCGGCCGTGACGATCCGCCAGCCGAGCGTCGGCAAGTCGGCCGGCAAGGCGCCGGTCGCGGGCCTCGGCGACCGGGTTCTGGCCAAGATCTTCCCGGCCAAGGACCGTGGCGGCCCGGCCTACACGGCCCGCGTCATCAAGGTCCTCGACAAGCGCAAGAATGCCGGCATGGGCGTGTTCCGCGCCATGCCGGACGGCGGCGGCCGGATCCTGCCGATCGACAAGCGCGGCGAGGAACTTGCCGTCGACAGCGATTTCACGGCAGGAGCCAAGGACGGCGACCTCGTCGAGATCGACGTGCTCCGCATCGGCCGCTACGGCCTGCCGCGGGCGCAGGTAAAGTCGGTGATCGGCTCGGTCGCCTCCGAAAAGGCGATCTCGATGATCGCGATCCATGCACACGGCATCCCGCACGTCTTCCCCGACAGCGTGCTGAAGGAAGCCGCCGACGCCGGTCCCGCCACCATGGCGCACCGCGAGGACTGGCGCGACCTGCCGCTGATCACCATCGACCCCGCCGACGCCAAGGACCATGACGACGCAGTCTATGCCGAGGCCGACACGGCACCCGAGAACCCGGGCGGCGTGATCGTCACCGTGGCGATCGCCGACGTCAGCTACTACGTCCGCCCCGGTTCGGCGCTCGACCGCGAGGCACTGAAACGCGGCAACTCGGTCTATTTCCCCGACCGCGTCGTGCCGATGCTGCCGGAGCGGATCTCCAACGACCTCTGCTCGCTGAAGGAAGGCGTCGACCGCCCGGCACTCGCCGTGCGCATGGTATTCTCCAAGGAGGGCCGCAAGGCGAGCCACACCTTCCATCGCATCATGATGAAGAGCGCGGCCAAGCTCTCCTATCAACAGGCACAGGCGGCGATCGACGGTGCGCCGGATGACCAGACCGGACCGATCCTCGAGACGATCCTGAAGCCCTTGTGGCATGCCTACCGCGTGCTGACGGTCGGCCGCGACCGGCGCCAGCCGCTGGAACTCGACATGCCCGAGCGCAAGATCCTGCTGAAGGAGGACGGCACCGTCGACCGCGTGGTCGTGCCGCCGCGGCTCGACGCGCACAAGCTCATCGAGGAGATGATGATCCAGGCGAACGTCGCCGCCGCCGAGACGCTGGAAAAGCGGCAGCAGTCTCTGATCTACCGCGTGCACGATGCGCCCTCGCTTTCCAAGCAGGAGACGCTGCGCGAGTTTCTCGGCACGCTCGACATCTCGCTCGCCAAGGGCGGCAACATGCGCGCCAACCATTTCAACGGCATCCTGAAGAAGGCCGAGGACAAGCCGTTCCAGCAGATGGTCAGCGAGATGGTGCTGCGCTCGCAGAGCCAGGCGATCTACAGCCCTGACAATATCGGCCATTTCGGCCTGAACCTGATGAAGTACGCCCACTTCACCTCGCCGATCCGCCGCTATGCCGACCTGATCGTGCATCGCGCGCTGGTGGCCTCGCTCAAGCTCGGCGAAGGCGGCATCACCATGGAGGAGGAGGCAGCACTTGACGACATCGCCGCCGAGATCTCCACCTTCGAGCGGCGCGCCATGGCGGCCGAGCGCGACACGGTGGACCGGCTGATCGCCCACCATCTCGCCGGCCGCATCGGCGAGGAATTCGCAGGCCGCGTCTCCGGCGTCACCAAGGCCGGGCTGTTCATCGTGCTGCCCGCCTATGGCGCCGACGGCTTCGTGCCCATTTCCACGCTCGGGCGCGACTACTATATCTACGACGAGGCGCACCAGGCGCTGTCGGGCGAGAAGACCGGGCTCGGCTACCGTCTCGGCGACGAGGTGCAGGTCAGGCTGGCCGAAGCCGTGCCGCTGGCGGGCGCGCTGCGCTTCGAGATGTTGAGCGAGGGCCGCCAGATGCCGACGGGCGTGCGCTCCTTCCACAAGGCCGGCCGGCGTGACCGCGCAGGATCCCGACGCCAGCCGGGAACGCGGCCGCCGCGCGGCAGGCGCTAGGGGCATGCCGTGCGGAAACGTGCGGCTGTTGGCAGCGAAGCAAGGATTGTGACGATGCAGACGACATTCGAACAGAAGCAGGCCGGACCGGCCACCGTATATGCGGAGGACCGGCCGACCGGCCGTTCCATCCGCCGCGGCCTGCTCTGCCGCTGCCCGCGCTGCGGCGAGGGCCGGCTGTTCCAGTCGTTCCTCAAGCCGGTCGATGCCTGTTCGGTCTGCGGCGAGGAAATGCATCATCACCGCGCCGACGACCTTCCCCCCTACCTCGTCATCACCATCGTGGGCCACCTCGTGCTCGGCGGCTACATGATGACCGACCTGATCCTGCCGTTCAGCACCTGGATGCACCTGGCGATCTGGGTGCCTGTGACGCTGCTCGGCGCGCTGGCGCTGATGCAGCCGGTCAAGGGCGGCGTCATCGGCCTGCAATGGGCATTGCGCATGCACGGCTTCGGCGGCCAGGAGGCTGCGCCGGAAGACGGCCTGCCGCCGCGCGACGCCGACGCATGAGCGGGCAGCGGCCGCTGCGTCCGGTGGATGCGGCATCGGTCCTCCTCATCGACCGGTCGGACGATCGCTTTCGCGTGCTCGTGGGCAAGCGCAGCAACCGGCACGTCTTCATGCCCGACGTCTACGTCTTTCCCGGCGGGCGGCGCGATGCGTCCGATTCGCGCGTGCCGGTGCAGGCCCCGCTCCATCCGGCCGCCACCGAGCGACTGCTGCTGCGCACGCCGGTGCGGACCGGGGCCGCGACGCTCCGCGGGCTCGGCGTCGCCGCCCTGCGCGAGCTCTACGAGGAAGCCGGCCTTGCGGTCGGTGCGGCGGCAGAAGCGCCCGGCGCGGGCGGCACCCCCTTTCGGCCGGACCTGTCGCAATTGCGCTTCGTCGCGCGCGCCGTCACCCCGCCCGGGCCGCCGCGCCGCTACGACACCCGCTTTTTCGCCCTATTTACCGACGATGTCGGGATCGACCCCCGGGCGGCCCGGGACAGCCACGAGCTTTCCGACCTGCAATGGATTGACATCTTCCAGACATTGAAAGTCGATATGCCCGCGATCACGGTCTTCATCCTCGAGGAACTGAAGATTGCCCTCCGGAACGATCCGTCGCTGCCGTTCGGCGGTCAGGCGGCCTTCTTCCTGCACCGTCGTGGAAAACTTGTCAGGGACACACTCTAGAGCGATGGATTCTCGCATGCCAGATCCCAAGTCCGGGAGTGCTTCCACGCCCGACAGCATTCACTGGCGCTCGCTGATCGCCGCCATGGCCTCGATCGCCGCCGTTGGCATCGCAATCGGCCTCGGCCTGCCGCTGCTCAGCATCATCATGGAGAAGCGCGGCATCCCGACGACGCTGATCGGGCTGAACTCCGCCATGGCCGGCGTCGCCTCCATGCTCTGCGCCCCGTTCACGGCGCGGCTGGCGCACCGGTTCAGCACCTCCACCGTCATGGTGGCCGCCATCGTCCTTGCCGCCGGCAGTTCGCTCGGCTTCTACTACATCCAGAATTTCTGGCTCTGGTTTCCCCTGCGCATCGTCTTTCACGGTGCGACCACGATGGTCTTCATCCTCTCGGAATTCTGGATCAACGCCGCCGCCCCGCCGCGACGACGAGGGCTCGTGCTCGGCATCTATGCCACTGTTCTGGCGCTCGGCTTTGCCAACGGTCCCCTGCTCTTCTCGCTGCTCGGCAGCGATGGTCCGCTTCCCTTCGCGGTCGGCGCCCTCGTCATCCTGCTTGCGGCCGTGCCGATCCTGATCGCCCGCAAGGAGAGTCCGGACATCTACGAGAAGCCGGAAATGCATTTCATGCGCTATATCCTGCTGGTGCCGACGGCGACGGCCGCCGTCTTCGTCTTCGGCGCGGTGCAGGTCGGCGGCCTGTCGCTGTTTCCGGTCTATGCCACCCGCGCCGGCTTCAGCGAATCGCAGGCGGCGCTGCTGCTGACCGTGATGGGCGTGGGCAATTTCCTGTTCCAGATCCCGCTCGGGCTGTTGTCCGACCATATGAAGGACCGGCGGCGGCTTTTGTCCATCATGGCGCTGGTGGGCATGGTCGGCGCGGCCTCGCTGCCGCTCCTGTCGCAGAACTGGCTGCTGATGGCGGTGGTGCTGCTCTTCTGGGGCGGCTGCGTCTCCGGGCTCTACACGGTCGGGCTCAGCCATCTCGGATCCCGACTGACCGGCGCCGACCTCGCGGCCGCCAATGCCGCCTTCATCTTCTGCTATGCGGTGGGGACCGTCGCGGGGCCGCAGGTGGTGGGCGTCGCCATCGACGTCGCCGGCGACGACGGCTTTGCTTGGTCGATCGCCTTCTTCTTCGGCCTTTATGTCGCGCTTTCCCTCGCCCGCATGGTGTTTCGGCCAAAACGGGCTTGACTTTTCAGGCGGGATTCGTAGTTTCGCGCCACATTTGAAGCTCCAATGCCGTGGAACCGGACTGGTCGTCCACGGCTTCGTTTTTGTAAAGGCAGGACGACCATGGCCAAGGCTACCACCATCAAGATCAAGCTGCTGTCGACGGCCGACACCGGCTTCTTCTACGTCACGACGAAGAACAGCCGCACGATGACGGAAAAGATGACCAAGACGAAGTACGACCCGGTCGCGCGCAAGCACGTCGAGTTCAAGGAAACGAAGATCAAGTAATCCTTGTCGCTTCGGAACTTTCCGTAAGGCGCTTCGCTCCGGCGGCGCGCCTTTTTCTTTGCGCGCGGTTCCTCCGTCAGGACGGCGACGGCCCCCGACGGACGGATCCCGCCGACGCCCGCCCCTGAAATGCGAAACGCCGCCTCCTTGCGGAGGCGGCGCTGATCGGGGGCCGGCTGGGGAAGACAACGGCACGAGGATTCCGTTTATGTCGTCACCAGCCGGCCAACCCCACGACCCAGGAGATGCGGCGGACCTAGCATCATGGGGTAACTCGCGGCGGACTTTTCGCCCGCCTTTCCATAAAGATCGCGCGGAATTGGAAAAAAATCAATGAATTCTTGCGCGCTGCTGCAACAGTGTCAGCCGCGATGGTTAAATCGTTTCCCCGCACCGAGAGGATTCAGGCGAGGAAAACGCTCTTTACAGCAACAGTTCCGCGTGCCCCACTCAACAACCCGCGGATGTATGACTTCCGGCAGAGATGACCTGACGTAAGGTAAGCCCCAATTACCTCGCCACCAGAAGGTCTTGAATACATTATCAAACCCGAACAATAATATAAATTGCCAAAAGTAGCCTATCCGACACTGATTTTACGGCAGACCGGAGCGGCCGAACCGGCAAGACTTGCGCATTGCCAGGCGCCTCGAAAATTGACGCTGTGTCATTTTCCACCCAAGTGAAGCGCAGAAAATCTGTGGATAAGTGAATTAGACAGGGAGACTGTGTCGATGTCGCCACGATTCGGTAGGCCGGGCTGAAACGACCGGGTGCGTTTCAGGCCGCGGCGGCGACGACGCGGTTGCGGCCGGCGCGCTTGGCCTCGTAGAGAGCGTTGTCCGCCCGCTTCAGCAGCGTGTCGGGCGCGTCTCCCTGCGGCAGCAACGAGGCGATGCCGATCGAGGCGGTGACCTTGAGCGGCGCCGCTCCCGCCGAAAGGCGGAAAGGCTCCTCCTCGATCGTGACGCGCAGACGCTCGGCCACGGCGGCCGCGGTCTCCGCCGACGTATCGGGCATCAGCAGAACGAATTCCTCGCCGCCATAGCGGCAGGCGAGATCGGCGCCGCGCACGGCGGTGCGCAGCCGGTTGGCGAATTCGCGCAGGACCGCGTCGCCGACGTCGTGGCCATAGGTATCGTTGATCAGCTTGAAGCGGTCGATGTCGGTCATGCAGATCGACATCTGCCGGCCCCGGGCCACCGAGCGGTCGATCAGCAGCTTCAGGTGGCTGTCGAGATAGCGCCGGTTGTGCAGCCCGGTCAGTCCGTCGGTGACGGCGAGTTCGATCGTCTGCTTCACGCTGGCGCGCAGGCGGTCGTTGTAGCGCTTGCGCCGGATCTGCGTCAGGCTGCGCGCCAGAAGCTCGTTGGCATCGACCGGTCGCATCAGATAGTCGGTCACGCCGAGATCGAGGGCGCGCACGATCATGTCGTCGTCGCCCTGCTCGGCGATCAGGAGGATCGGAAGGAACCGCGTCCGCTCCAGCGAGCGGAGCTGCGAGCACAGGCGAAGCGGATCGGAGTCGCTGAAATTGGCGTTGACGATGACGAGTTCGAACGGATGCTCGGCGGCATCGAACAGCGCCGCCTGCGGGTCCGACATGCAGGTGACGTCGGCGATCGGCTTCAGCGCGCGGACGATGCGTTCCTGCGAACTGGCTCGGCCGTCGACGAGCAGGACAGCCCCCGGCTCGTCGCCGATCGCGGCACCCAGCCCCGTCTCCACGCCGATCGCTTCTGCCGTGGCCGCCCGCACGCGCAATTCGTCGGTCAGCGTCTTCAGCCGGACGAGGCTCTTGACGCGCGACATCAGTTGCAGGTCGTTGACGGGCTTGGTGAGGAAATCGTCGGCGCCGGCCTTCAGCCCCCGCACCCGGTCGGAGGGCTGGTCCAGCGCCGTCACCATGACGACCGGGATATGCGCCGTGCGCGGGTTTTCCTTCAGCCGCTCGCAAACCTCGAAGCCGTCGATCCCCGGCATCATGACGTCGAGCAGGATGAGGTCCACCTGCGTCCGCTCGCAGATCGCCAGCGCATCGTAGCCGTTGTCCGCCGTCAGGACGTCGAAGTACTCCGCCAGAAGCCGGGCTTCCAGGAGCTTCACGTTTGCGGGGATATCGTCAACGACGAGGATGCGCGCGGTCATCTGTCGGAATCCAGCCTCATGCGTCACCCAGGTAGGTCTTGATGGTCTCGATGAATTTCGGAACCGATATCGGCTTGGACACGTAGGCTTCGCAGCCGCCCTGGCGGATGCGCTCCTCGTCGCCCTTCATGGCAAAGGCGGTGACGGCGATGACGGGGATGACGTGCAGTTCGTCGTCCTCCTTCAGCCATTTCGTCACCTCCAGCCCGGAGACCTCCGGAAGCTGGATGTCCATCAGGATCAGGTCGGGGCGATAGCGGCGCGCGAGATCCAGCGCCTCCATGCCGTTGCGGGTCTGGATGGTGCTGTAGCCCGAGGCCTCGATGAGGTCACGGAAGAGCTTCATGTTGAGCTCGTTGTCCTCGACTATCATCACCTGCTTCGGCATCACGTGTCCCTGCCCCTCGCTCCAGCCTTGCAACACCTCTGGAGATATATAAGTTGCCGTAATACCGACTTCACCCAGCGCGAACCTCGCGACAGTAGCGGCATTTGGTTGACTAAAAGGTAACTTTTCCGGGAAATTGCCATGCAAAGCCAAAAAGATACATCGGTCCAGGACGCCGAAACGACGGCGATCGCCGTGCTTGCCTGGCTCGCCGGCGAACCGGAACTGCTGTCCCGTTTTCTGTCGCTCACCGGCATGGATCCGGCCGGCCTGCGTGCCTCCGCCGGCGACCGTGGCTTCCTTTCCGGCCTGCTCGATTTCCTCATGGGCCACGAGCCGACGCTGATGGCCTTCTGCGAGGCGACCGGGACGACGCCCGAAAGGGTGGTGCGGGCGCATGCGCTGCTGACCGGTCCGGGTGCTGCGGGCGAATGGTCATGACCACCCGGCCGGACATGCCGCCCGGCACGGTCCCGCTCGACCATGTCCGGCTCGCCGACCGGCCGCTCCTGGTCTGCGACGTCGACGAGGTCGTGCTGGAATATCTCTCGCCGCTCGATGCCTTCCTGCGCTCGCGCGGCCACGAACTGCTGCCGCGCTCGTTCCGCCTGCACGGCAACATCATCGACAGCCGCACCGGCGAGGCCGCGCTGGACGCGGCCATCAAGGCCCTGCAAGAGGATTTCTTCGCCACCCAGGACGAATGGCAGAAGCCCGCCGAACGCGCGGTTGAAACGCTTGCAGCGCTCGGAAAGGACGCCGACATCGTGTTCCTGACGGCGATGCCGCCGCGCCATGCCGAGGTGCGCCGCCGGCTGCTCCACCGTTTCGGGCTGGATTTTCCGATGGTCGCCACGGAGACGGCAAAGGGCCCGGTGGTCCGGGCGCTGCATGGCGGGCGCCCGCTGCCGCTCGCCTTCGTCGACGACATCCCCTCCAACCACCATTCGGTGCGCGAGCACGCGCCGGATGCCCTTCTCTTGCGGCTGATGGCCAATCAGGTGTTTCTCGCCATGGCGCCGGATCCCGGCGAACACGTCATCGCCGCGCGCGACTGGCGCGATGCCGAACAGCGGATCCGCGCCCACTTCGAAAACCCTCTCGGCCGATGACGCACCCGTCCGGCACCGGCGGGCCGGTGCGGCGACAGTGCGGCATGTGACGCGGCTATCCATGCGTTCCTCGCTGGACGGGCTTGAGACTCGCAAGTTTAGAGGCTAATCTGCGAATGTTCAATATTTGTTCCAGAGATGCAGCCAGACGAGACGCGCCATCCGGGTTTCTGCCGCGACTGCCTGACGGGGCAATCCGCGGGCATTCGCCGCTGCAGGCAATGCGGCAGCCCGCGCCTTCTCTACCATGACGAGCTCTACCGGCTGACGCTCGCCCATATTGATTGCGACGCCTTCTACGCCTCGGTGGAGAAGCGCGACAATCCGGAACTCGCCGACAAGCCGGTGATCATCGGCGGCGGCAAGCGCGGCGTCGTCTCCACCGCCTGCTACATCGCCCGCATTCACGGGGTGCGCTCGGCGATGCCGATGTTCAAGGCGCTGGAGGCCTGTCCGCAGGCCGTCGTGATCAAGCCGGACATGGAGAAATACGTGGCCGTCGGCCGCCAGATACGCACCATGATGCACGACCTGACGCCGCTGGTGCAGCCGCTGTCGATCGACGAGGCCTTTCTGGAGCTGAAGGGCACCGAACGGCTGCATCACGACCCGCCGGCGCGCGTGCTCGCCCGTTTCGCCCGCCGCGTCGAACACGAGATCGGGATCACGATCTCGGTCGGGCTCTCCTACTGCAAGTTCCTCGCCAAGGTCGCCTCCGACCTGCAGAAGCCGCGCGGGTTCTCCGTCATCGGACAGGCCGAGGCGCTGGAGTTCCTCAGGACGAAGCCGGTACGGCTGATCTGGGGCGTCGGCAAGGCCTTTGCCGAGACGCTGGAGCGCGACGGGATCCGCGACATCGGCCAGTTGCAGACCATGGAGGAGACCGACCTGATGCGCCGCTACGGCGTCATGGGCCGGCGGCTCTACCATCTCTCCCGCGGCCAGGACGACCGCGAGGTGCATGCGAACGACGCCGCCAAGAGCGTTTCCGCGGAAACGACCTTCTTCGACGACATCTCCGCCTATGGCGACCTCGTCACCCATCTGCGTCGGCTCAGCGAGCAGGTGGCTGCGCGGCTGCGCAAGGCCGGCGTCGCCGGCCAGACCGTGGTGCTGAAGCTCAAGACCGCGGACTTCAAGGGCCGGACCCGCAACCGCAAGCTCGAGGATCCGACCATGCTGGCCGACCGGATCTTCCGGATCGGCCTGGAGCTTCTGAAGAAGGAGGCGGACGGCACGAAGTTCCGCCTGATCGGCATCGGAGTCAGCGACCTGTGCGACCCGCAGCGCGCCGATCCGCCGGACCTCGTCGATCCGCAGGCCGGCCGTCGGGCGGCCGCGGAGGCCGCCATCAACACGCTGCGCGACAAGTTCGGCAAGAAGAGCGTGGAGACGGGCTACACCTTCGGCAAGGACCGCCGATAGCGAGCCCTGCCGGGCATAAAAGGATTCCTTAAAATCCAGGGCCTATCCTCGGCGCCTTCCCATGTATTGCGTCAGGGACGGGAAACATGCTTTTGCGCCTCGCAGCCGGGTTCGGCCTCATCGCCCTCCTTTCCTCGACGGCACTTGCCGGAACGATCGAGGGGCCGTTGCAGATCATCGTCTCGCGCGATCGGCAGACGCTGAAGGTCTATGACGGCGAAACCGTCGTCGCGAGTTCGAACGTGTCCAGCGGCAAGGAGGGGCATGCGACCCCCACCGGCATCTTCTCGATCCTGGAGAAGAAGCGCATGCACCATTCCAACATCTACGACGACGCCCCGATGCCGTTCATGCAGCGGCTGACATGGTCCGGGATCGCCCTGCACGCATCCGGCCACGTGCCGGCCTATCCGGCCTCGCACGGCTGCGTGCGCATGCCGGACGACTTCGCCAGGATGCTCTATCGCCTGACCCGGCGCGGCGGCCATGTCCTCGTCAACAGCGCCGATGTCGCCCCGCACCGGGTGGAGCACCCTGCCCTCTTCCAGCCCGAAGGCGCCGAGCCGGAAGGGCAACTGCTCTCCGACGCCCCCCTGCGCCCGACGATCCTGGGTCCGACGATCCCGAGCCTGGCGATCCCAGTCCCGACCCTGCCGGATCCGACCGGCGACAGCGTCGAGGTGGCGATGCGCGTCGCCGCACCGCCGGCGCAGGCAAAGCCGATGCACCGGCCGGCCGGAGACCCGGTCCGCATCCTGATCACGCGGGCAACACCGCGCGATACGATGAAGGACCTGCAGGCCCTGCTCGGCGAACTCGGCCATGACGCCGGCCCGGCCGATGGCGTGGCGGGCCAGCAGACCGCTTTCGCCATCAAGGCCTTCCAGACCGCGGAAGGGATGACCGCCGACGGGACGGCGAGCCCTGCCCTGATCGACGCCGTCTTCCGCAAGGCCGGCCGCGACCTGCCGGCAAACGGGCGGCTGTCGGTGCGCAAGGACTTCGTCACCCTGCTGGAGGCGCCGGTGACGATCCGCGAGGAGAGCGCAGAACTCGGCACGCATTTCCTGCTCGCCCGCACATCCGCCGGCGGCAACGACCTCGACTGGTTCGGGGTGACGATGGACAACGCGCTTTCGACCCCGGCGCGCAAGCGCCTCGGCATCGCCGAGCCCGGATCGTTCTCGGCACGCGCGCCAGATCCGATCCTGGAAGCGCTGGGGCGGATCGGCATTGCCGCGGAGGTGCGCGGCGAGATCGAGGGCCTTGTCGGCGACGGCGCCTCGCTGACGATCACCGACACCGGCACAGAAGGCGAGACGGGCAAGGGCACCGACTTCATCACGCTGACGCGCCCGGGCCCCGCCGGATCGGGATACGCATCCTCCAGCGCCCGCTGGAAGAAGGAATCCTCGATCGTCGTGATCGAGTGAGGCGGGCGGGCACGGCAGCGCTCCGGCCGCCATCTCAGGCCTTGGGGTGGTTCGGCGCGAATTCCGCGACCAGTTCGTGGCTTTCGCCCGGATAGGTCAGCCGCACATGCGTCACATAGGCGCCGCCGCTCCAGGTCCGGCGCTCGATGACGAGGCAGGCCGCGCCGTCGGCGATGTGCAGCAGGTCGGCTACGCGCCGGTCGGCCGCCACGGCGCGGATACGATGCTCGGCAGCGCTCCACGGCACCTGGCTCAGCAGCCATTGCCCCGGCGGCGCCTGCTCGAATTCTTCCGCCGCCGCCTCCGGCACCGCCGAAAGGCTGATCGTGCGCTCCTCCAGGCAGAAGGGGCGCGCACCGGCATGGTGGACCACGACGAGATCGACGACCCGGGCGCCGGCGGGCAGGTCCAGCAGCTTGCGGTCCGCCGCCCGCACCGTCCGCTCCGAACGGGAAAGCCGCTGATAGCGATACGGCAGGCCCAGCGAACGCACTTCCGCCTCGATGTCGTGGATCTCCAGGATCGCCGACTGCGCATGCGGGCGGGTGACGAAACTTCCCGACTTGCGCCGGCGCTCGATCAGGCCGCGCTTGACCAGTTCCGTCAGCGCCTTGTTGACGGTCATGCGCGAGCAGCCGTATTGCGCGGTCAGTTCATGCTCGAAGGGGATGCGATACCCCGGCGGCCATTCGCCGGACATGATCCGGCCCTCGACGTCCTCCAGGATACGCCGGTGCAGCGACGGCTCCTTCGGCGTCAGCGCAGGATCGGTGGTGTTGTCCATGCCCCTGTTCCATCCGCATTCTTCGGGCGCGCCATGCTCGGTGTGAGATGTCCGGCGACCGCAACGGCGGACGACGCCGTCGCCGGCCATCGTATCCGCGCGAGGCCACCGAACGAAGCATCACGATTCTGGGCCGGCCTGCAACCACGGCGGTGCAAAACGGCGCGCCGTCGAGGCGTCTTGCGGTGCCGGGGGGCATCAGATAGAGGTGAACCCTTCTTTTTCAGGCATGAGGTCATCGGCATGGGAGCCGGCAAGTCAGCAGACAAATAGGCCGCAACGACATTCTTGTCGTTGCGGCGTTCTGTGAAGCCAGTCTCATCCGATTGCTGACGAGCAGACGCCGCCGGTTTCTCCAATCGAGCGGATGATTCGTCATGACTATCACGCGCCCCAGGTGGGCCTATACCTTGCCGGCAGCGCTGCTGCTGATGGCACCCTTCGACATCCTCGCCTCTCTGGCGATGGATATCTATCTCCCCGTCGTTCCAGCGATGCCCGGCATCCTCGACACGACGCCATCCGTGATCCAGCTCACGCTCAGCCTCTACATGGTGGTGCTGGGCCTGGGTCAGGTGATCTTCGGGCCGATCTCGGACCGCATCGGCCGGCGGCCGGTCCTGCTTGCCGGCGCGGCGATCTTCATCGTCGCCTCCCTCGGCGCGGCCACGTCGTCTGCTGCCGCAGCCTTTGTCGGTTTCCGCATCCTCCAGGCGATCGGTGCGTCGGCGGCGATGGTGGCAACGTTCGCGACGGTCCGGGACGTCTACGCCGATCGGCCGGAAGGCGTCGTCATCTACGGGCTCCTTGGCGCCGTTCTGGCATTCGTGCCCGCACTCGGCCCCGTCGCCGGAGCGCTGATCGGGGCGTATTTCGGCTGGCGCGCGATCTTCGTCACGCTGGCTGCGTTGGCGCTGCTCGCCATGGCGAACGCCGGGATCCGGTGGCACGAAACGGTTGCGCCGGACCGGGCGGCCCCCCGTCGATCGGTGCTGCCGATTTTCGCCAGTCCGGCCTTCTGGGTCTACACAATGGCGTTCAGCGCCGGGATGGGCACCTTCTTCACCTTCTTTTCGACGGCGCCCCGCGTTCTCATCGGACGCGCGGGCTATTCGGAGATCGGATTCAGCTTGGCGTTCGCCACCGTCGCGCTCGTCATGGTCGCGACGACACGGTTCGCCAGGGCATTCGTCGCCAGGTGGGGCATCGCCGGATGCGTGGCGCGCGGGATGCTTCTGATCCTTTGCGGTGCGGCCCTTCTGGGCATCGGCGAGCTTTCCGGATCGCCGTCCTTCGTCAGCTTCATCGTTCCGATGTGGGTCGTCTGCATCGGGATCGTCGTGACCGTCTCGGTGACGGCCAACGGCGCGCTGGCGCAGTTCGATGATATCGCCGGCTCGGCGGTCGCATTCTATTTCTGCATCCAGAGCCTGATCGTCGGCATCGTCGGAACGCTGGCGGTGACGATGCTGGATGGCGACACCGCCTGGCCCATCATCGGCTACGCTGCGACGCTGGCCGCGCTGGTGCTGCTCGGCCTGCGGCTGCTCCGGTCGCGCAGGCCGGATCCGGCGAGCCCATCGGCCTGACAGGCGGCAGGCAACGGGCGGACACATACGGGCCTATGCCGCAAGCGCCCGCATGGCTTTTGCGAACCGGTCTGCGATCGCCGCACGTGCGGCATGGCGGCCGTTTTCAACCAGCTTCTTCCCCGCCACCCAGACGGTGTCGGGGAAGGCGCCGCCGGAGAACACAAGCGCGTCAAGCAGCCTGTCGCCGGCCAGGTCGAGGTCGTGGCGGGCACGCAGGCTGACGAAATCGGCCGGCGCGCCGGCTGCGAGCCCCGTCGCGACGCCGAGGGCGGCCGCACCGCCGGCAACCGCCCCGTCGAACAGGGCGCGGCCGGTGGAGCCGCCGGGCGCGGCGATCATGTTACGGCCCCGATGCAGGAGGCGCTGGGAATATTCGAGCTGGCGCAATTCGTCGCCAAGGCCGATCAGCACGTTCGAATCCGAGCCGATGCCGAAGCGGCCGCCACCGGCGACGAAGCGGATCGCGGGGAACGTCCCGTCGCCGAGATTGGCCTCGGTGACGGGGCACAGCCCGGCGATCGCGCCCGACGCTGCCATCCGGTCGGTCTCCGTGTCGCTCATGTGGGTCGCGTGGATCAGGCACCAGCGGCCGTCGACCGGGGCATTGTCCAGAAGCCACTCCACCGGCCGCCGGCCGGACCAGGCGATGCAATCCTCCACCTCTTTCACCTGCTCGGCGATGTGGATGTGGACGGGAGCGTCGCCGGCCATCGCGACGACGGCGGCAAGTTCCCCGGGGGTGACGGCCCGCAGGCTGTGCGGCGCCACGCCGGTGATGCCGCCCGGCAGCGCGGCGGTCAGGTCCTGGCAACGGGCCAGAAGGCGCGCATAGGCCTCGGGATCGTTGACGAAGCGGCGCTGGCCTTCGCCGGGATCGGCGCCGCCGAAGCCGGAACGGGCGTAGAAGACCGGCAGCAGCGTCAGGCCGATGCCGGTCGCCGACGCGGCGGCCACGATGCGCGCCGCCAGTTCGGCGATGTCCGCATAGGGCCGGCCGTCGGCATCGTGGTGCAGGTAGTGAAACTCGCCGACGCGGGTGAAGCCGGCCTCCAGCATCTCGACATAGAGCTGGGCGGCCACCGCCTCGACCTGCTCCGGGGTCATGGAGAGCGCGAAGCGATACATGACGGTGCGCCAACTCCAGAAACTGTCGCCGCCCGGCCCGCGCGTCTCGGCGAGGCCCGCCATCCCGCGCTGGAAGGCGTGGCTGTGGAGGTTGGCCATCCCCGGCACGATCGCGCCATGGCGCTCGTCGGCCGGTTCCGCCGCAACGTCTTTCTCGACCGATGCGATCCGGCCGTCCTTCAGCGTCATGCGAACATTGCTGGCCCACCCCTCGGGCAGCAGCGCCTGCCCGGCGAAAATTGCTGTCACGGCATCGTCCTCCATCCTGGGGCGCAAAATCGGCCTTGCGTGATGATTAATATGTATATACATTATTCAGTATCAAGGAAAGAGCGAAACGATGTCCCAGATGCCCGCAGAGACGACATCAGCGAACGGCAGCGACACGGCGAAGCTGTGGCGAAACGCGAAGCTCGCAACCTTTTCCCCCTCCCTTCCGGGCATGGGGATCGTCGAAAGAGGCGCCATCGCCGTGCGCGACGGGCAGATCGCCTATGCCGGCCCCGAGGCGGAGCTTCCCGCGGCCCTGCGGCTGGCGGAGACGGTCGATTGCGAGGGGCGCTGGATCACCCCCGGCCTGATCGACTGCCACACCCATCTCGTCCATGCCGGCACCCGCGCCAACGAATTCGAGATGCGCCTCGAAGGGGCGTCCTACGAGGAGATCGCGCGCGCCGGCGGCGGCATCGTCTCGTCCGTCAGCGCGTTGCGGGCGGCCTCCGAGGACCGGCTGGTCGAGGAGAGCCTGCCGCGGCTCGACGCGCTGATCGGCGAAGGCGTGACCACGGTCGAGATCAAGTCCGGCTACGGGCTGGACCGCGACAACGAGATAAAGGCGCTGCGCGCTGCGCGCCGCCTGGGTGAGCTGCGCGAGGTCACCGTGCGCACGACGTTCCTCGGCGCGCATGCGCTGCCGCCGGAGATGAAGGGCGACAAGCCCGGCTACATCGAGAAGGTCGTCTCCGACATGCTGCCGGCCATCGCCGAAGCGGGACTGGCCGATGCCGTCGACGGCTTCTGCGAAGGTATCGCCTTTTCGCCGGCGGAGATCGCCCGCGTCTTCGATGCCGCGAGCGCGCTCGGGCTGCCGGTGAAGCTGCATGCCGACCAGCTTTCCAATCTCTCGGGTGCAGCCCTTGCCGCCTCCTACGGCGCGCTTTCGGCCGACCACCTCGAATATACCGACGCCGAGGGCGCGAAGGCCATGGCGCAGGCCGGCACCGTCGCGGCGATCCTGCCCGGCGCCTTCTACTTCATCCGCGAGACGAAGAAGCCGCCGATCGCGCTGTTTCGCGAGCACGGCGTCCGGATGGCGATCGCCACCGACAACAATCCCGGCACCTCGCCGCTGACCTCGCTGCTTTTGACCATGAACATGGCCGCCACCCTGTTCGGCATGACGGTCGAGGAATGCCTCGCCGGCACCACGCGCGAGGCAGCGCGTGCACTGGGACTGCTTGACGAGATCGGGACGCTGGAGGCCGGCAAGCGGGCCGATTTCGCGCTCTGGGACATCGGCCAGCCGGCCGAGCTCGTCTACCGCATGGGCTTCAACCCGCTTTACCGGCGCGTCTATCGCGGCCGCTGAGATCGAATGGCGGCCCTTCCGCCGCACCGGAGAGAACGCAATGACCATCATCCTGCACCCCGGCTCCGTGCCGCTGAAGGATCTCGAGACCATCTACTGGACGGGCGAGCCAGCCCGCCTCGATGCCGCCTTCGACGCCGGGATCGAAAAGGCCGCCGCCCGCATCGCCGAGATCGCCGCCGGCAATGCACCGGTCTACGGCATCAACACCGGCTTCGGCAAACTCGCCTCGATCAAGATCGACGCCGCCGACGTCGCGACGCTGCAGCGCAACCTGATCCTGTCGCATTGCTGCGGCGTCGGCGCGCCGCTGCCGGAAAACATCGTCCGGCTGGTCATGGCGCTGAAGCTCGTCTCGCTCGGGCGCGGCGCTTCGGGCGTGCGCATCGAGATCGTCCGGCTGATCGAGGCGATGCAGGACAAGGGCGTCATCCCGGTCATTCCCGAGAAAGGTTCGGTCGGCGCCTCGGGCGATCTTGCGCCGCTGGCGCACATGGCAGCCGTGATGATGGGCCACGGCGAGGCCTTCTTCGACGGCCAGCGGATGGAGGGCGCGGCAGCACTGGCCGCAGCCGGCCTGACCCCGGTGGAACTCGCGGCCAAGGAGGGGCTTGCGCTGATCAACGGCACGCAGGCCTCCACCGCACTGGCGCTCGCCGGCCTCTTCCGCGCCCACCGCGCCTCGCAGGCGGCGCTGATCACCGGCGCGCTTTCGACGGATGCGGCGATGGGCTCGTCCGCGCCGTTCCATCCCGACATCCACACCCTGCGCGGCCACCGCGGCCAGATCGACACCGCCGCCGCCCTGCGCGCGCTCTTGGACGGCTCGCCGATCCGCCAGAGCCACATCGACAACGACGAGCGCGTGCAGGACCCCTATTGCATCCGCTGCCAGCCGCAGGTGGACGGCGCCTGCCTTGACCTGCTGCGTTCTGTCGCCCGCACGCTGGAGATCGAGGCCAATGCGGTGACCGACAACCCGCTGGTGCTGTCGGACAATTCGGTCGTCTCCGGCGGCAACTTTCATGCCGAGCCGGTCGCGTTTGCCGCCGACCAGATCGCGCTCGCCGTCTGCGAGATCGGCGCGATCTCCCAGCGCCGCATCGCGCTCCTCGTCGACCCCGCCCTCTCCTACGGCTTGCCGGCGTTCCTGGCGAAGAAGCCCGGGCTCAATTCCGGCCTGATGATCGCCGAGGTGACCTCGGCTGCGCTGATGAGCGAGAACAAGCAGCTTTCCCACCCCGCCTCGGTCGATTCCACGCCCACCTCTGCCAACCAGGAGGACCATGTCTCCATGGCCTGCCACGGCGCGCGGCGGCTGCTGCAGATGACGGAGAACCTGTTTGCCATCATCGGCATCGAGGCGATCACGGCGGCACAGGGCGTGGAATTCCGCGCGCCGCTTTCCACGAGCCGGGAGCTGCAGAAGGCGATCGATGCGCTGCGGGCCGTGGTGCCGACGCTGGAGGTGGACCGCTACATGGCCGGCGATCTGGCGGCGGCGGGCGACCTCGTGAGGACCGGTGCGCTCAACGGCGCCGTCTCCGCCGGCATCCTGCCGGCACTGGAGGGGTGAGATGGTTGCTGTTTTGCCGCCAGGCTCCCCTCATCCGACCCTTCGGGCCACCTTCTCCCCGCTGGGGAGAAGAGGGAGCTTGCCGGAACGGCTGAGCGTGAAGTCGCCGTCCTGCAGGTTGAGCGGGCGCTTTGGAAAAAATGAGGGCAGCCGGTTCCCTCTTCTCCCCATCGGGGAGAAGGTGGCCGCAGGCCGGATGAGGGGGGCTTCCCTCCGCCACTTCGACAAAGGTACTTCCGCATGACCACCCCCGTCGTCGAAACCCGCCGGGGTAGCTCCCCCGTCATCCTCGGCTTCCCGCATACCGGCACGGAGGTCCCCGCCGACATTTGGGCGCGCCTCAACGACACCGGCAAGATCCTCGCCGATACCGACTGGCACATCCACGACCTCTATGACGGCCTGCTCGACGGCGTCACGACCGTCCGCGCCACGTTCCATCGCTACGTCATCGACGCCAACCGCGATCCGGCGGGTGCGAGCCTCTATCCCGGCCAGAACACCACCGGCCTCGTGCCGGAGACCGACTTCGACGGCAACACGATCTGGAACGAGGGGGAGGCGCCGACGAGCGAGGACATCGCGGCGCGGCTCAGCGCCTTTCACGCGCCCTACCACGCAGCGCTCGCGGCCGAGATCGAACGGGTGAAGGCCATCCACGGCATCGCCATCCTCTATGATTGCCACTCGATCCGCGCGCACATTCCCTTCCTCTTCGATGGCAGGTTGCCGGACTTCAACATCGGCACCGACATGGGCAGGACCTGCGCGCCGGAGATCGAGGCGGCGGCCGTGGAAGTCGCAACGGACGCGGAAGTCGCAACGGACGCGGAAGGTTACACCGCGATCCTCAACGGCCGGTTCAAGGGCGGATGGACGACGCGGCACTATGGAAAGCCGGAAACGGGCGTCCACGCCATCCAGATGGAACTGGCCCAGGCGACCCATCTTGCGACGGAAGCGCCGCCCTTCGCCTACGACGCGGGCAAGGCGGAACGGCTTCGCGGCCACCTTCAAGCCATTCTCGGACGGATCGAACGGATCGCGCCCGACCTCAAACCCTGAGCCGGAGGAAACGATGACCAATCCCCGACACAACATTCGCGACGTGCGCGCCCCGCGGGGCAACGAGCTGAACGCCAGGAGCTGGCTGACCGAGGCGCCGCTGCGGATGCTGATGAACAATCTCGACCCGGACGTGGCGGAAAACCCGCACGAGCTGGTCGTCTATGGCGGCATCGGCCGGGCGGCGCGCACATGGGACGATTTCGACCGGATCGTTGCGACGCTGAAGGACCTGAACGAGGACGAGACCCTGCTCGTCCAGTCCGGCAAGCCGGTCGGCGTCTTCCGCACGCACAAGGACGCGCCGCGCGTTCTGATCGCCAATTCCAACCTCGTGCCGCATTGGGCGACCTGGGACCACTTCAACGAGCTGGACAAGAAGGGTCTTGCCATGTACGGCCAGATGACGGCCGGTTCGTGGATCTATATCGGCACCCAGGGCATCGTGCAGGGCACTTACGAAACGTTTGTCGAGGCCGGTCGCCAGCATTATGACGGCAATCTCAAGGGCAAGTGGATCCTGACCGCCGGCCTCGGCGGCATGGGCGGCGCGCAGCCGCTTGCCGCCGTCATGGCCGGGGCCTGCTGCCTTGCGGTGGAATGCGACGAGACCCGCATCGATTTCCGCCTGCGCACCCGCTACGTCGACGAGAAGGCGACGTCGCTGGACGAGGCGCTGGCGATGATCGACCGCTGGACGAAGGCCGGCGAAGCCAAATCCGTCGGCCTGCTCGGCAACGCCGCCGAGATCTTCCCCGAACTGGTGCGCCGCATGAAGGCCGGCGGCCCGCGACCCAACATCGTCACCGACCAGACGTCCGCGCACGATCCGTTGAACGGCTACCTGCCGATCGGATGGACCGTGGCGGAGGCGAAAGCCAGGCGCGAAAGCGATCCGAAGGCGGTGGAGGCCGCGGCACGCGCCTCGATGAAAACCCATGTCGAGGCCATGGTCGCCTTCTGGGATGCCGGCGTGCCCACCCTCGACTACGGCAACAACATCCGCCAGGTCGCCAAGGACGAGGGACTGGAGAACGCGTTTGCCTTCCCCGGCTTCGTGCCGGCCTATATCCGTCCGCTGTTCTGCCGCGGCATCGGTCCGTTCCGCTGGGCGGCCCTGTCCGGCAATCCGGAGGACATCTACAAGACCGATGCCAAGGTTAAGGAACTCTTGCCCGACAACAAGCACCTGCACAACTGGCTGGACATGGCAAAGGAGCGCATCGCCTTCCAGGGCCTGCCGGCGCGCATCTGCTGGGTCGGTCTCGGCGACCGCCACAAGCTCGGCCTCGCCTTCAACGAAATGGTCCGCAACGGCGAGCTTTCCGCCCCGATCGTGATCGGCCGCGACCATCTCGACAGTGGCTCGGTCGCCTCGCCGAACCGCGAGACGGAAGCGATGCAGGACGGCTCGGACGCCGTCTCCGACTGGCCGCTGCTGAACGCGCTGCTCAACACCGCCTCGGGCGCCACCTGGGTCTCGCTGCACCACGGCGGCGGCGTCGGCATGGGCTTCTCCCAGCACTCCGGCATGGTGATCTGCTGCGACGGCTCTGACGATGCCGACCGCCGGCTGGAGCGGGTGCTGTGGAACGACCCGGCCACCGGCGTCATGCGCCACGCCGATGCGGGCTACGACATCGCGCTGGATTGCGCTCGGGACAAGGGCCTGCGCCTGCCGGGCATCCTCGGGAACTGACTGAAAACCGCGATCGTGCCGGGCCTCAGATCGTCATGAGGCCTGGACACCAAGGATCAGAGCATGCGTCGTCTGGAACCGAAAATCCTCGCCAGCGCCCGTCATCGCCGCATGCCGTGGAAGAACGGTGGCGGGGAGACGGTGGAGGTGGCCGTATTCCCGGAAGACAGCGACCTTGCCGACTTCGGCTGGCGGGTCAGCATGGCAACGGTTGCGAGTGACGGGCCGTTCTCGCTCTTTCCCGGCATCGACCGGACGCTCGCGCTCCTCTCCGGCCAAGGCATGGAACTGGAAATCGAGGGAACGGGGTGGCATTTGCTGATGCCGGAATGCACGCCCCTCGCCTTTCCGGCCGACGTGCCGACATCGGCACGACTGACCGGCGGCGCGATCACTGACCTGAACGTGATGACGCGACGCGGGCTGTTCCGCCACACGCTCAGGCGCATTCGGCCCGGATCGGGGTCGAAGCTGGACACCGCGCATGACTGGACCCTCGTGCTTGCCTTCGCGGATCTGGAGATCGTGGCCGCGGGCACGTTGTTCAGGCTGGCGCCCCTGGATGTGCTTCTCATGGAAGGCCGGCGCGAAGCCGCCATCGACCGCCCCGGAGGCGACGCCTACCTGATCGGCATCGACAGGCTCTGACCGAGGGCTTCCGACTTGGCCTGACTCCCGGGCTTGTCGGCCGGATGCGACGGCGCTACACCGGCGCATCGAAAGATGGGAGACGAGAGATGAGACACCGGCAGTTCGGACGCACCGCCTTCACCACCACGGATATTGGCTTCGGCGCCTGGCAGATCGGCGGCGCCTGGGGCGACGTCAGCGAGGCCGACGGGCGCTCCGCCCTCAACGCCGCGCTCGACGCCGGCATGACCTTCATCGACACCGCCGACGTCTATGGCGACGGCCGCTCGGAGAAGATCATCGCCGACGTCCTGAAGGCGCGCGGCGGCACGCGGCCGATGGTGGCGACCAAGGCGGGCCGCCGGCTGTCGCCGCATACTGCCGACGGATACACCAAAGCCAATCTCGAAGGTTTCATCGACCGCAGCCGCAAGAACCTGCAGGTGGACCGGCTGGATCTCGTCCAGCTTCATTGCCCGCCGACCGAGGTGTTCTACCGGCCGGAGGTGTTCGAGGGGCTGGAGGAGATCAAGGCGTCCGGCAAGATCGCCGATTACGGCGTCAGCGTCTCGACGGTCGAGGAAGGGCTGAAGGCGATCGAATATCCGGGCGTCGTCAGCATCCAGATCATCTTCAACATCTTCCGGCAGCGCCCGGCGCACCTGTTCCTCAAGGAGGCTGCGCGCCGGAACGTCGCGGTGATCGCCCGCGTGCCGCTCGCAAGCGGCCTGCTGTCCGGCAAGATCACCCGCGAAACCGCGTTCGCCGCCGACGATCACCGCGCCTTCAACCGCCACGGCGAGGCCTTCGACGTCGGCGAGACTTTCGCCGGCGTTCCCTTCGAGGTGGGGCTGCAGGCGGTCGAGGAGGTTCGCAGGCTGGTGCCGGCGGGTGCGGGCATGGCCGCCTTTGCGCTTAAATGGATCCTGATGAACGATGCGGTCAGCGTCGTCATCCCCGGCGCACGCAATGCGGCGCAGGCCGAGGCCAATGCGAGGGCCGCCGATCTGGCGCCGCTCTCCGCCGAGGTGATGGCCGCGACCGCCGACATCTACGACCGGCTCGTGGCGCCGCACGTCCACCATCGCTGGTAGGCGAACGATCCCGTTTCCCGCAAGGTCCGCAGGGGCGGAATGCGGGTCCGGCCTTGCACAAGGCGCATAAACGTGAATGATATCCGCTATCATGCCTATCTATTTCGTTTATACTTCGTGCAGCGCTAGGCTCGCCTCACCCGTTCAAAAAAGCACTGGGAAAAGGGGAACGATCATGAACATGAGCATTGCCGCGCTGGCGCTTGCCGCTGCCAGCCTTCTCGCCACGACCGCATCCGCCGAGACACTGACGATCGGCACGGAGGGCGCCTATCCGCCCTTCAACTACCAGGAACCCTCCGGCAAGCTCGGCGGCTTCGACGTCGATATCGGCCTTGCGCTCTGCGAGAAGATGAAGGTCGAATGCGAGGTCGTCGCGCAGGACTGGGACGGCATCATTCCGGGCCTGCAGGCGAAGAAATACGACATGATCATCGCCTCGATGTTCATCACCGACGAGCGCAAGAAGCAGGTGTCCTTCACCGACCCCTACTATCTCGCCGCCATGACCCATGCCGCACCGAAAGGCGCGGGCATCACCGACTTCACCAACGAGGGAATGGCGGGCAAGACCATCGGCGCCCAGTCCGGCACCACGCAGGCCGACTACGTCGCCGCCGTCTATCCCGATGCCGACATCAAGCTCTATCCGACCCAGGACGAGGTCAACCTGGACATGGCGAACGGCCGCCTGGATCTGCAGGTGGGCGACATGATCCCGCTGCTCGACTGGGTGACGAAGAACGACGACGGCAAGGCCTGCTGCGAACTGATCGGCGAGCCGATCACCGACAAGAAGTTCGTCGGCGAAGGCGTCGGCATTGCCGTGCGCCAGGAAGACACCGCGCTCCGCGAGCGGATCAACCAGGCGCTGAAGGATATCCGCGCCGACGGCACCTACCAGAAGATCAACGAAAAATACTTCAGCATCGACGTCTATACGATGAAGTAGAGGCCGCTTTGGGCCGCCATCCTCCTGACGCACGGGAGGATGGCCGCCCGGCGCCCGCCACCAAACCGGGCCTCTGTCTCCATGCCGACCAATCGTCTCGAACGCTTTGCCCACAATCTCGACTGGAACCTGCTTCGCACCTTCATCGTGGTGGTCGAGGAAGGCAGCATCACGCGGGCGGCCAACCGGCTCCTGCTGCAGCAGCCGGCCGTCAGCATGGCCTTGAAGCGGCTGGAGCAGACCGTCGGCCACAAGCTGATCGACCGCCGGCCGGGACGCTTCGAACTGACCGAAGCGGGCGAGCGGCTGCACGCGCTCTGCCGCGACATCTTCACCGCCGTCGTGCGCCTGCCCGAGGCGATGGAGCCGACCGGTCACGACGTCACAGGCCACATCACCATCCACACCGTCAGCCATGCGCTGAACCCGGACTGGGACCGGGCGCTCGCCGCCTTCTTCCGGCTGCATCCGCGGGTCACCGCGGGCGTGAAGGTGGAAACCACCTCCGACGTGATCCGGTCGGTAGAACGCGGCATCGCCACGCTCGGCATCTCCGACGGCATCATCCCCGCAGGCCTCGCCTGCGCGCCGTTCTGCATCGAGACCTACGCGCTCTACTGCGGCCGTGACCACCGGTTGTTCGGCACCGACGGCGTCGGGCTCGAGGCCCTGCGCGGCGAACCCTATGTCAGCTTCATCTCCGACGTCCTCGGCGGGCCGCACATGGGGCCGGTCACCGCCGTGCGCGCGGTGGGCTCGTTCGGCCAGCAGGTCCGGGCGATCGCCTTCAACGTCGAGGAGGTGCTTCGGCTCGTCATCGCCAATGCCGGCATCGGCATGCTGCCGGTGCATCTTGCCCGGCCGGCGCTGTCGGCCGGCGAACTCTGGCAATTGCCGCCCTACAACGACCTGCCGCAGACGGAGACCTTCCGCATCACCAATCCGGGCGCGGCCCTCAACCCGGCCGAACGCGCCTTCCTGGCGCATGTCGTAAGCGTGCCGCCCTTCCGGCACCCGTCTTCATAAACGAAATCGATAACCGCCTTCATCCCTATAAATTTGAACGGGGGTAAAAGCTCGCGTAGATCAGGCCCGACACAGCTGGCCGGACGTCCGGCGACCTCACTCCAAGGGGATCAGGAACATGCAGCACCATGACGTAGCCATCATCGGCGGCGGGATCGCCGGCCTGTCGCTGGCCTCTTTCCTGGCGCCGCATCGTTCGGTCGCCGTGCTCGAGCGGGAGGCGGCTAACGGCTATCACAGCACCGGGCGCTCGGCGGCCGAGTTCACGCTGCGCGACAACGCCCCGCCGGTGAACGCGTTTGCCCGCGTCAGCCATGCCTTCATGGCGGAGCCGCCGGAGGGGTTCGCCACCGTTCCGCTGCTGACGCCCCGCGGCAGCCTCTGGATCGGCACGACCGGCAAGGAGGACGCCGTGGAGCGCGCCCGGCTGGCTGCGGAGGACGCCGGCGTCGCTGTCGTGCCCCTGACCATCGAGGAGGCCGTCCGGCGCGTGCCCTTCCTCGACCCCGCCTATCTCGGCGCCGCCTATTTCGATCCCGACTACTGGGACATCGACGTGGACCAGCTGCTGCAGGGCTATGCCCGTTCGGCCCGGCGGGCGGGAGCGGTGCTGCTCTCCGGCGCCGAGCTTCTGAATGCGCGCCACGACGGCCGGCGATGGAGCCTCGAGACCTCGGCGGGCGCGATCACGGCCGATCTCGTCGTCAATGCGGCGGGCGGCTGGGCGGACACCGTTGCCGCCCTTTGCGGCGTCACGCCTGCCGGCATCGTTCCGCACCGTCGCACTGCAATTACCGTCGAGCTGCCGGCCGGGATCGACGCGGGCGCGCTGCCGGAGATCAACGAGATCGACGACACCTATTATTTCAAGCCGGATGCCGGCCGCCTGCTGGTCTCGCCGGCGGACGAAACGCCCTGCGAGCCCGCCGACGTGCAGCCGGAGGAACTCGACGTCGCCTATGCCGCCCACTATCTCGAGGAGGCGACGACCCTGACGGTCGGCCGTATCGCCAGCAGCTGGGCCGGGCTGCGCAGCTTCGCAGCCGATCGCCTGCCCGTCATCGGCCCGGCCAGAGACAATGCCGCCTTCTTCTGGCTCGCCGGCCAGGGCGGCTTCGGCATCCTGACCTCGCCCGCGATCGGCCAGCTCGCCGCCGGCCTGATCGCCGGCCTGCCGCTTCCGGACGCCTTCGCCGGGGAGGGTATCGATCCGGCCGTCTTCTCGCCCCGCCGCTTCGATTGAGGCCGGGCACGCGGCAGAGCCGAAAATGCGAAGGGGCGCCGAAGCGCCCCTTTCTTATTTCTGCCCGATGGCCTGTCCCTCGGGACCGGCCGCGGTCGGAGCGCGGGCTCCCTCGCGGTCCTTCCACCAGCGTGACAGGAACAGCAGGATAGGGCCGCCGATATAGATCGACGAGGACGTGGCGACGACGACGCCGAAGATCATCGGCCAGGCGAACGGCTTGACCGTGTCGCCGCCCCAGATCGCCATCGGCAGCAGCGAAACGGCGACGGCGACCGAGGTGAAGATGCATCGCATGATCACCTGGTTGATCGACAGGTCGATCAGGTCGGAGAACGGCATCGACTTGTACTTGCGCAGGTTCTCGCGCATGCGGTCGTAGACGACGACCTTGTCGTTGACCGAGTAGCCGATCAGCGTCAGCACGGCGGCGATCGCCGTCAGGTTGAAGTCGATCTGCATCAGCGCGAAGAAGCCGATCATCTTCGTGATGTCCAGGATCAGCGTCGCGATCGCGCCGACGGCGAAGTGCCATTCGAACCGCCACCAGATGTAGATCAGGATCGCCAGCATGCCGAGACCGACGGCGATGAAGCCGGAGCGAGCGAGCTCGGTGCTCACTGTCGGGCCGACGACTTCGGTGCGCTCGAAGCTGGCGTCCGGGATGACGTCGACGACGCCCTGGCGGATCTGGTTCAGGGCCGCGGTCTGCGCTTCCTCGCTGCCGGGCTGCCGCTGGACGCGGATCAGCACCGAGGCCCCGTGGCCGAATTCCTGCAGCGCCACTTCGCCAAGGTTCAGCCCCTCCAGTTCCTCGCGCAGCGTGCCGAGATCGATCGGCGTCTTCGAGGTCGCCTCGACCTGGATGCCGCCGACGAAGTCGATGCCGTAGTTCAGGCCGGGGGTAAAGAACAGGATGATCGAGCTGATCGACAGGAAGGCCGACACGCCGATCGCGATGAAGCGACCGCGCATGAAGGAGAAGCTCGGGATGCTGCGCACCGCACCGATGATCGAATGGATCTCGATCTTCTTCATCTTGCGGCGGACGACCGCCTCGCGCATCAGCAGGCGGACGACGGTGATCGAGGTGAACATCGAGATCGCAAGACCGATGATCATGGTGATCGCGAAGCCGCGCACAGGGCCGCTGCCGAACATGAACAGCAGCAGCATACCGACCATCGTCGTCATGTTGCCGTCGACGATCGTCGCATAGGCCTTATTGAAGCCGACGTCGAGCGCCTTCATCGCGCCTGAGCCGGAAGCGGTCTCCTCGCGGATACGGGCGTTGATGAGGATGTTCGCATCCACCGCCATGCCGATGCCGAGGATGATGCCGGCGATGCCGGGCAAGGTGAGCGTCGATCCGAGCAGGCCGAGGACGCCGATGGTCATGACGGTGTGCAGGACCAGGCCGACGACGGCGATGATGCCCCAGGCGCTGTAGAGGCCGACCATCAGGGCGATGACGAAGGCGAGACCGGCGAGACCGGTGTAGAGGCCCATGCGGATCGAGTCGCTGCCGAGGTTCGGGCCGACTGTGCGCTCCTCGATGATGGTCAGCGGCGCCGGCAGGGCACCCGAGCGCAGCAGCGCGGAGAGAACCGTCGCCTCCTGCGGGGTGAAGTTGCCGCTGATCTGGCCCTGACCGCCGAGGATGGGCTCGCGGATGACGGGCGCGGTCAGCACCTTGCCGTCGAGGACGATGGCGAAGGGCCGGCCGACATTGGCTTTGGTGATCTCGCCGAACTGGCGCGCGCCGGTGGTGTCGAAGGTGAACGAGACGATCGGCTCGTTGGTGCGCTGGTCGAAACCGGCCTTGGCGTCGGCGAGGCGGTCACCCGAGATCGCCACGCGATCCTCGACCGCGTATTTCTGGCCGTCATTGGCGCCGGGCAGGATCGACACGCCGCGCGGCGGCACGCTGTTCGGATCGGCGGAGGCGTCCAGCATGTGGAAGCTCATCTGCGCGGTCGAGCCGAGAAGCTGGCGGAGCCGGGTCGGGTCCTGCAGGCCGGGCAACTGTACGAGGATGCGGTCGCCGCCCACGCGCTGGATCAGCGGTTCGGCGACGCCGACCTGGTCGACGCGGCGGCGGATGATCTCGAGGCTCTGGTCGACGGCCGCGGTCATGCGGTCGGCGACGCCGGCCTCGGTCAGCGTCACGGCGACGGTGTCGCCCTGCTGCTGGACGTCGATGTCGGCGGCGGTCGCGCCGAAGCCGAGCGTGCCGGCGGGGGCTGCGAGATTGCGGATCTCCGGCAGGATCTTGTCGCGCGCTTCCGGCGAGGTCGGCGTCACCACGATGGTGGTGCCGTTCAGCCGAGCGGCCGAGGCGCGTTCGCCGGCGGTGCGCAGGATGCCGCGGACGTCGTTGAGCAGGACGTCCATGCGCGCCTTGGTCAGGGCGGCCGAATCCACCTCCAGCACGAGGTGCGAGCCGCCCTTGAGGTCGAGGCCGAGCGTCACGGGCTTGGCCGGCAGGAAGCTGCCGAAGCGCTCGAGCTGCGAGGGCGTCAGGATGTTCGGGACGGCCGTGAGGACGCCGAAGATGATGATGACGAGATAGGCCGCGAGGGCCCATTTGGATGTGCGCATGGAAAAATCCGCTTCAGGTGCGAGGGAGCGTCGGGCCGGGGGCCGCAAGGCTCGGGTATCGTCGGAAATGCGGCGCGCCATGGCGCCGGAGGCGGCCCCGGGGGGCCGTCAGAGGACGCCTTGCGGGGGCGCCCGCCCGTCAAAATGATGCCGGGGCGCGGCCGCGTGGACCGCCTCGTCCGGCAGCAGGCGGCCTGCGACGTCGGCAAACTTTGCCGAAGGCGACGGCCGGCTGGAGAGCGGCAGGCCGAATTCCGGCCACGGATCGCCGCCGCCGGACGCCTTTGCCTTGGCGGCGCGCCGCTCGGTGGCGCTTGCCGTCACATGCCAGCTGTCGCTGCTGCCCGATCCGCCGCCGGCGGACAGCGGGCGCGACCCGGCGTTGCCGGAAGCCTTGTCGGCCGCCGTGCGCGACACCGCCGGATCGGCGGCGGAGCGGACGGAAACCTTGCGTTCGAGGGTGACGAACTGGCCGACGACGAGGGCGAGCATGAGCAGGAACGCCCCGAGGAAACCCCGCTGCCGTTCCGTCACGCCGCTCGAATGTCCAACCGTCATGGCCCTCGCCCGTTGAAGCTCCGGCACCGGGCCGAAGCACCGTGCCAAGAACCATCGGCGTTGCGTCAAGTCAACCCCGACGACCGAGATTGCATGCGGGACCGGCATTCCTGCCGGTGCCGCAGTCCGATGCGTGCTGGCCGCAGCCCCCTGCCCTGCCGGACAGCTCCGACCCCGGCCAGAATCCTCCTGTTGGCCCGGAAATGCAAGAAGGTACGACGACGCAAGCTTCCGCCAGCACTGTTACACGCGGGTCATTTTGGCCACGTAGCGTCCCGTCACGGCCAACGATTCCCCGAAGGCAGGTCCGCATGATCGACGAGCGCCAAGACGAGGACCGCCCCGGCAGCTCGGCATTCGACGATGCGTCCGCACGCCGGCGGTTCTCCACCATCCTCGCCGAGCTTGCCGACGACACGGCGCGCGAGCGCATCAGCGTCGGCGACATTCTTGCCGCCATGGGCGACCGTGCGTTCGGCGCGCTGATGCTGATCTTCGCGCTGCCGAACATCCTGCCGACGCCGCCGGGCACGTCCGCGATCCTGGGCGCTCCCCTGGTGGTGCTCACCGCCCAGATGACGCTCGGACTGAAGCCGTGGCTGCCGAAGATCATCGCCGCTCGGTCGATGACGACGAAGGACTTCGCAACCATCGTCGGCCGCCTGATGCCGCTACTCGTGCGCGCCGAGCGCCTGCTGCGCCCGCGGCTTGCCTTCCTGGCCGCGCCGCCGGCGGAGTATGCGGTCGGCGCGGTCTGCTTCGTCCTCGCCGTCGTGCTGTTCCTGCCGATGCCGCTCGGCAACATCCTGCCGGCGCTGGCGATTTCCCTGGCCGCCTTCGGCATCTTGGAGCGCGACGGGGTCTGGGTCGTCGCCGGCCTCGTCTGCGCCGTCGTCGCCCTTGCCGTGGTGGGCGGGGCCGTCGTCGCCGCCACGCTCGCCTTCATGCTGGTCGTGCAACATCTCCTGCTCTGAGCGGGGGCCTACAGCTCGTGCACGGTCACCCCGGGGCAGGCCCGCCTTGCGATGTCGCACAGGTGCTGGTGGTGCGTCAGATAGACGACCTGCCCGACCGTCGCCATCTCCGCCATCAGCCGGAAGGCGTTGAAGGCGCGGCCGTCGTCGAAGGTCTCCATGATGTCGTCGGCGACGAAGGGCAGGATCTCGCGGTTCGCCGCGACCTCGTGATAGCCGGCGACGCGCAGTGCCAGGTAGAGCTGGAAGCGCGTTCCCTTGGAAAGCTCGCGCGCGAGCTTCGATCCGCCGGCGGCCGCGGCCGCGACGAGGATTTCCTGGTCCTTCTCCACCACCGTGGCAAGCCCCGCATATTCGCCGCCGCTGATCGTGCGGAAGGCGTCCGAGGCGTGGCGCATCATGGCGCTGCGATGGCGTTCGCGGTAGAGCCGCAGCGCCGCCTCCGCCGCCTGGATGCCGGCGCGGGTGGCTAGATAACCCCTCGCCCGCTCGGCGAGATCGACGATCAGCGTCCGCCGCCGCTCCTCGATCGCCGCGACCGTTCCGTCCGCGCCGATCGCCGCCAGCGCATCGGCGGCCTTGATCCTTGCCGCATGCGCCTCGCGCAGTTCCCCATCCTGGTCGTCGTGCAGGGCCCGCAACCGCTCGCGCTCAACGCACAGTTCCGCCTCGTCGCATCCGGCAAGCGCCGCCTCGGCCTCGTCGGCGGTGGCGGTCAGCATGGCGCGCGCGAGGTCGAAGGCGATTTCGTCGGCACGCTGGCGCAGATCCTCGCGTTCGCGCAGCCTCTCCAGCACGCGCGCCGCGTCCGCCAGCGTGTCGCAGCCGAGCGCTGTGCAGATGTCGCCCGCCTGCCGGCGGTGCACCGACAGCCGGTCTTCGAGCGTGCCGCGCTCCGCCTGAAGCCGCTCCAGTTCGGCGCGCAGGCTTTCGCCGCGGGCGTCGACATCGCGGGCGCGCTGCAGCCGTTCGCCAGCGCGCCGCAACAGCGCCAGCGGGTCGTCGGCCTCCTCACCGAGCCTTTCGGCAAGATCGCCGGCGATGCGGCGGAAATCGGTCTCGTCGCGGCGCATGGCCTCGATCCGGCGGTCGAGTTCGCGTTTCGCATCGACAAGCCGGGCGATGTCGTGGACCACCGGCAGGAGCGCGCCGGCGCGCGCCGTGTCGGCGGCGATGCCGGTGGCCGCAAGCCAGGTGCCTTCGCAGGCTGCGTCCCATTCCGCCTGCCAGGCCGCGATCGCCGCCTCGGCCTCCGCCCGGCCCGCCTCGCGCTCGAGGTGCCTGATTTCCGCCGCGGCCAGGGCCGTCCGCGCATTGCGCCCGCCGGCGATGGCCTCGCCGAGGGCGGCGATACGATCGTCGGCGCCGAGCAGCAATTCCTCGAGGACGGTCGCGGAAACGTCCGCCGGTGCTGCCCGCCCGAGCGCCGAAGACAGCCGGGCGGCGGCCTCCGCCGCCTCCTGCTTCGTCACCGACAGGGTGGCGCGACGGCCGGCCAAATGGTCGGCGGCGGCGATCGCATCGTGCCACTGCTCCACGGCACGCTCGATACCCTCGAGTTCCGCAAGTGCGCCCGCAAGCCAGACCGCAGCCGGCTCGCCATCCGGCTCCGGCAGCGCCTCTTTCCGTGGCGCCGAGGCGGCTGCACCCAGCGAGACGGCGGCGAGACCCGTAGCGGACGGCCTTGCCCGGCCGGCGCCGGCGTTGCGGCCGGTCGCGGCTGCGCGCCCTCCGGGCCCGAGCCCGTCGGACAGCGTCCTGATCCGGTCGTCCAGCCCGGCCCGATCCCCGGCCGCGCGTTCGAGGTCGGCCTCGAGCGTTTCCAGCCGCGCCTCGTTGCCGGCGAGCGCGCGCTCGATCAGGCGCAATTCGGAAAGCTGCCCCGCCTGCGCCAGCCGCTGGTCGGCGGCGTGATCGCCCTTGCGAAGCAGGTCCTCGAAGCGCTCGGCCGTCCCGGCATCGAGCGCTGCCCGGTGCGCCTGCCATGCCTCGTCGCGGGCGCGGCGCAAGGCGCCGGCCTCGTCGTCGCCCACCAGCGTCTCGCTCCGGCGCAGGCGCTCCAGGCCGGCGCGCTGGCCGGCAAGTTCGCGGACGAGATCGCGCGCCTGCGCCTCCATCTTTTCCGCAGCCTCGGCATGGCGGCGAACGGCGGCCTTGAGGCTTTCGATTGTGTCCCGACCGGGAATGTCTGCTGCCCGCACGGTCTCGACGTCGTCGCCCCAGTCGAGACGGTCGAGGCTTGCCGCCAGCGTCGCCTGCGCGGTCGAAACCTCGCGCTCGCCATCGCGCAGCCTGTTCGCAAGGCCGTTGGAGCGCAGGGTGCGGGCCAGCATTACAAGGCGGTCGCGGGCCCCGGTGGTTTCGTCCTCCTGCCCGCCGTCCTCGAGGGCAACAAGCGCGGCCGCTGCGGCCTGCCGGCTGCCGTCTGTCTCGACCTCCTCGCGCCGGGCCGCCAGCAGCCGCTCGTCCAGCCCCGCGCGCGCAGCGACCAGCCCGGCGAGCGTCGCGGCGCGATCAGGCGGCAGCAGCAGATCGGCAGCCTCCGTGCCGGCCGGCAAGGCGATGCGTGCGAGCTTCCCGGCAATCTCCCCCTCCAGCCGATCGCGCTCGGCGATGCGGCCGTCGAGATCCATGCCGGCGGTGCGGTAGCGCGCCTCCAGCGGCGAGCCGGCGAGTGCGGCGATATCCGCCTCCACGCCGCGGATCGCCGGATCGCCGACGAGCGCGTCCAGCGCCTCCTGCCGCTGGCGGTCCTCCATGGCGATCCGCTCGCCGCGGGCGGCAAGCTCGGCCTCCTCGCGCATCAGCGTTGCGACGAGGCCGTTCCATTCCTTCGGCGGCGCATCGCCGGGGTCGAAATCCGCAAGCTGCGCGCGCACGCCGCGAAGCCGCTCCAATAGCGGGATCGCCGCCAGCCTGCGCTCCAGCGCATCGAGCGCCGCCCCGGTCGCGGAGCGGGCACGCAGCGCCTCGTCATAGCGGGCGGTCGAAGCCTCCAGCTGGCGGGTCAGGCCGGCATAGTCGCGCGCGGCGACGTCGAGCGTCCGGCGCTCCTCGCGCAGCGCCTCCATCTCGGACTTGAGCGTCGCCAGTTCGTGCTTGCGCGCCTGCGGGCGGAAGAAGGCATCCGCCTCGGCCTTCATCTTCTCCAGTCCGGTCGCGATCCCCGAAAGCCCGGAGCTGGCGGAAAACAGCAGCGCGCCGAGTTCCCCCTCGCTCTTCAGGATGCCCTCGCCGCCGCGCTCGATGCTTTCGTCGTCGAGCGAGAACATCATCTGGTAGGCCTGCCGGTCCATTCCGCCGAGAACGGACGCAAAGAGCGTATCCGGCAGGACCCGGTCGTCGGGATCGACGAGCGATCCCTGTCGCCGCTTCAGCCGCATCACTTCGTGGCGCTCGGCGCCGATCGTCACGTCCGCGCCGATCCGCATGGTCGGATGGGGATGCAGAAAATTGTAGGTACTGTGCAGCTCGATGCCGAAGAGCAGGTCGAGATAGGCCGAGAACAGCGTCGACTTGCCGGCCTCGTTGGGGCCGTAGACGAGATGGAAGTCCGGCATGCCGGCGCGCGCAGTGCCGAAATCGAGGCGCCGGTCGGTGAACTTGCCGTAGCGCGCGAGGTCGAGGCGGTTGAGACGCATCAGGCGCGGTCTCCTTCCCGCTCGGCGGCAAGCCTGGGGATGACCTCGGATGCGCCGCGCAGGGCGGCCGCCGAAAGCAGCGCCTCCTCCTCCGCCTCGTCGGTCCCGAGCAGGTCGCGCACCTCGCGCGGCAATTGCGACATCAAGGCCGACAGCGTCTCGCGCAGTTCGGCGCGATAGGCGTGCGAGGCCAGCACGTCCTGTTCCATGATGGCGGCAAGCTCGGCGAGCGCGCCGAGATCGTCCTGCCCACCCGCCTGCGCCGCCGGGCGAACGTCGAGTTCCACCGCCTCGATCCAGCAGGCGCCCACGCCTTCGGCCACGGCCTGCAGTTCGGCGGCCAGCAGGTCGCGGTCGCGCTGCAGCCGCCAGGCAAGCGCGGTCGCGCCGGACAGCGTGACGCGGCAGACGATCTGGTCGGCTGGCAGTTCCTGCCTCGCCTGCTCCAGCGCGGCCCGGACGGCGCCCAGCATGGCGGCCCAATCCTCGATGCCTGCGAGATCGACCGACAGACGCTGGAATGCCGCCACCGCCAGGAAATGTTCCTCCAGACCGAACGTGCCGTCGTCGCCGACGGTCACGAGCGTGACGGATTTCGACCCGGCCTCGTTGATGTCGCGCCCCTGCGGAATGCCGGGCATCACGACCGGCGGGTTCCGGCTGTGCACCGCGCGCTGGTGGATGTGGCCGAGCGCCCAGTAGTCGAAGCCATGGGCAAGGAGATCGGCGAGGCTGACGGGAGCGTAGTTGTCGTGCCGGCTGGAACCGGCGAGGCTCGTGTGCAGCATGCCGATGTTGACGGCATCGGCAACCGGCGGCTTGTAGCCCGGCAGCAGGCTCGCCGGTGCGTGCGGCTGGCCGAAGCTGATGCCGTGCACATGCACCTCGCGGCCGTTGCCGAGCGCCCCTGCCCTGACGGGGCGGCCGCGGCCGTCGAAGACATGGACGTTCGGCGGGAAGGTCAGTTCGCGCGTGATCTGCGACTGGGCGTCATGATTGCCGCGGATGATGAAGACGCGGATGCCGGCGGCCTCCAGTTTTCGCATCTGGGCCGAAAGAAACAGCGCCGTCGCCATCGACGTCTGGGCGCCGTCGTAGAGATCGCCGGCGACCAGCAGCGCATCGACCTCCTCGGTGATCGCCAGATCGACGATGCGCTCGAAGACCCGGCGCGAGGCGCCGCGCACGAGATCCGCCAGGTCGCCGTTGCGCAGGGCAAGCGACGCGATCGGCGAATCCAGATGCAGATCGGCGGTATGCAGGAAGCGGAAAGGCATGGCCGACCTTTCCGCGCACGGGCACCCCGGTCAATGCTCTTTCAGGCCGTCTCGGCGCTTATTCACCAATGAATTTCGACAGGCCGTTGAAGAAAGCGAAATGATTGTTCAATAAATGAAGCCGGTTCCCAAAAAGAACCGTCAAATCTTTTGACATGGTACCTCAATATAACTATATTGGACCTCATGACCGATACGCTCGAAATCGCCCAGGGCATGTTCAAGATCTATCATCAGGTGAGCCGCCTGGTGAATGAATGCATGATGGACGAAGGCGTGTCGCTTGCACGCAGCAAGTTCCTCTTCCTCTTGTCCTGCGAAGGCCCGCAGCGCTCGACCGACATCGCCGCAGCCCTCGGCTTCGCGCCGCGCACGGTCACCGAAGCGATCGACGGGCTGGAGCGCGACAAGCTGGTCGTGCGCGAGCCGGATCCGAAGGACCGCCGCGCCAAGATCGTATCGATCACGGAGACCGGCCTTGCCGTCATGAATGCGGCCATGGAGCCCAAGCACAAGATCGTCAAGGCGATCTTCGAGGTGCTGGACGAGGAACAGAAGGCACAGCTCGCCGAGATTCTCGACTGCCTCAGCGCGCAGACGCAGGAGCTCCAGCGGGCGCGGGACGAGGCCGAAGAGATCCCGGGCCGCCAGGCGGGCTGATCCCGCCAGACCGCGGCTGTCGCCAGCCGGAGCGTTTCACGAAAATCCCCCTCCTTACGCCACCCCGGATCTGATCCGGGGGCCGGCAGCGCCGCGTTTGTGGCGCGGGAAATGCTTCATCGTGCAAGGACTCGCGCGACTGGATGCCGGCTCGCGGGCCGGCATGACGGAAATGTTGGGGGCCTGTCCGAAGGCTCTCTCCCAAACGGAAAAGGCCGGGAGCGGTGCCCCCGGCCTCTTTCATTTCACGTCCGGCCGATCACATGGCGTTGACGGGGCCGATGCTGAAGAACAGGGTCTCGCCGGAGGAGTCGTCGACGCCATCGTTGTCGGTCACGACATAGCCGTTGCCGGCGGCGTCGATGGTGAAGCCTTCGACCTTGTCGACGACGTAGCCGTTCAGCGCCTTCAGGTCGGGGATGAGGTCGCGGACCTCTTCCTTCTTCACCGTCGGCAGCGTCTCGCCGAGCTTGCCAGGCTTCAGGTCGGCCAGCGCCACGCGATAGAGCTTCTTCAGCTTCGCGTCCTTGCCGAGAAGATTGTCGCGCTCGATGATGTAGGCATAGTCGCCGTTGACGGTGATCTCCGACAGGCCGACCCAGCCGGCATCAGCCTTTTCCAGCGGATAGCGGACGGCACCCCATTCCTCGGTCGAAGGCTTGTAGGAGACGAGCTTGACGAAGCCCTTCTCGTCGTCCTTCCATTCGCGCTGGACGGCCATCCACAGCACCGTGTCGTCGCCCTCGCCGACCGTGGTGATGCCCTCGAAGCCGAAGCGGATCTCGTGGGCGCGCAGCTCAGCCGGGATCGCGATCTCCTTCTTGATCTCGCCCTTCTTGTTCACCTGCAGGATCGCATGGGAATAGAGCTTGTCGGAGTTGCCCTCGGAAGCGAGCCAGAAACCGCCCTCCCCGTCATTGGCGATGCCTTCGATGTCGAGCTTCTGCGCCGGAGCGCCGTCGCGGGTGATGCCGAGCTTCTCGGTGATCAGGGCCGGCTTCTGGGTGGCGTCGATCGTGAAGATCGCCGGATCCGACGAATAGACCGAGTCGCTGACGGCAAAGAGCTTGCCGGGCTCGTCCTTCGCCGCGGCGAGGCCGGAGAGCGCGCCGAAGCCGACCGGCAGGCCGTCCTTGTCGGCGGACTTGATCTGCGGATAGGCGGCCGTGCCTTCGGCCCGCTCGTAGATCATGACGTGCGAGCGCGCCAGGTTGTCCTCGCCGAGATCGGTCTCGTTTGCGGTCACCAGCAGGTTGCGACCGGGGATCGCGACGGCGCCCTCCGGGCCGATGCCCGACGGGAGGAGCTGCAGCAGTTCCGGCTCGGCGCCGGTGTCCTTGTAGACGCCGACGATCGATGCGCGCTCGGCGAGCACGAAGAAGAGGTTGTCTTCACCGAAAGTCGCAGCCTCGAGGCCTTCCGGCTCGACGCCCTTGGAATTGCGCTTGTCGGGGTAGTGGCCGATCGAAGCGATCGCGTATTCGAACGACGGGCCGCTTTCGTAGACGACCTTGCCGGTCGTGTCGAAGATGGTGAAGCCGCGGCTGCCGCCTTCCCAGTCGCCCTCGTTGGCCACGACCAGCCGGTCGTCGCCCAGCCACTTCACGGCGTCGGGCTCCCGCTTCTGGCCTTCCTTCTTGCCGGTAAAGGCAATCTTGCCGTCCCGCTTGGTGTCGATCTTGTCCAGGTCGACGGCGCCGGCGGGGAAGTGCGACTTCACCGTGCCGGTCTTGCCGTCGAGTATGACGATGTGGTTGTTCTCCTGCAGCGTCAGCGCAATCTCGTCGTTGCCGTTGAAGGAGACGAATTCCGGTTCGGGATCGTCGCCGGCGATATCGGCAAGCCCCGTCAGCGCGACGTGCTTGACGCTCGCGCAGTCCGGCGCGCCGTCCTTGAGCGAGACGAGCACCAGGTCGCCCGCCGGCATCTGCGGGATCGCGCCGTCGTTCACGTCCTCATCGCGCTCGTTCTCGATCGCAATGGCGGCGATCGTCCTGTCCTTGTTGAGCGCGATCGAATCCGGCTGACCGCCGAGGTCGCAGGTCGTCTCGATCGTCTTCGTGGCGATGTCGACGACCGCCAGGAAGCCCGACGGCTTGACGTAGCTCTCGCTGGTGTTGACGGCGACGAGCGCCTTGCCGCCGGCGACGCCGACCGAGGTCGGCTCGCCTTCGAAGGCGACGGTGCCGGCCGCCTTCGGCGCCTTCGCATCGGTGATGTCGATGAAGCCGATCGCCTTCAGCGGGCTGTCGGAATAGACGAGCGTGTTGCCGTCCTCGGTCGCCGCGATGATCTCGGAGGAGGTCGCAGTCTTCGGATCGGTGCCGTCCGGCAGGTTGTCGGCGACGGCAAAGGAAGCAATGCGATTGAAGACGGGCTCGGCCTGTGCCGCGGTCGCGACCGAGGCGGCCAGCACGGCTGCGAGGCCGGCAATGATGGAACGGGATTTCATCTGATCCTCCGGAGTGTGCGTCAAGGAATGCCGGGGTTTGTGGTCCCCGCCCGTTACAAGGCGATGACGATCAGATGACAGATTGACGACAGTCCACGGCAACGAAAAAGGGCCCGGAAAACCGGGCCCTTCCGTCGGCGCGAAGCCGAAATGATTGCCTAGGGATCAGCCGTTGACGGCGTCCTTCAGGCCCTTGCCGGCCGAGAACTTCGGCACGTTGCGGGCCGGAATGTCGATCTCTGCGCCGGTCGAAAGGTTGCGGCCCTTCGATGCTTCACGGCGCGAGACGGAGAAATTGCCGAAACCGACGAGGCGGACGTCGCCACCGCTCTTCAGTTCGCCCTGGATCGTCTCGAATACAGCATCGACAGCCGATGCGGCATCCGTCTTCGACAGGCCGGACTTCTCAGCGACTGCGGAGACGAGTTCGTTCTTGTTCATGTTTCCACCCCTTTCAATACGGTTCGAAACGACTCATGTACAAGTCGAGGGCAGAATACGCATCGACCTTTCCGCCGCAACCGGATTTCGTCCGTAAATGCTGATATTCCGGGCTTTTCACAGGCTTTTTCGACAGAAAAGAGGCCGGCATTGCTGCCGGCCTCCCGAAACTCCCCTCGATGGGGAGAATTTCTTCCTAGCTGTCGACCGTCAATGGGCCACCGCGGAGCCCGCTTCGTCGGTCGATTCGACCGCGACCGGCTTCGTTTCGGCGGCCGCCGCATCCCATTCGATCGGCTCGGGCGTGCGGACGAGCGCATGCCGGATCACCTCGCCCATGCGCGAGACCGGGATGATCTCCATGCTGTTCTTCACGTTGTCCGGAATGTCGGCCAGGTCCTTGGCGTTCTCTTCCGGGATCAGCACCTTCTTGATGCCGCCGCGAAGGGCCGCGAGCAGCTTTTCCTTCAGGCCACCGATCGGCAGCACGCGGCCGCGCAGCGTCACCTCGCCCGTCATCGCCACATCCTTCGAGACCGGGATGCCGGTCATGATGGAGACGATGGCGGTCGCCATGGCGATACCGGCCGACGGACCGTCCTTCGGCGTCGCACCTTCCGGCACGTGCACGTGGATGTCGGTCTTGTCGAAGCGCGGCGGCTCGATGCCGAAATCGATGGCGCGCGAGCGGACATAGGAGGCCGCCGCCGAAATCGATTCCTTCATGACGTCCTTCAGGTTGCCCGTGACCGTCATGCGGCCCTTGCCACCCGGCAGGCTCACGCCTTCGATCGTCAGCAGTTCGCCGCCGACCTCGGTCCAGGCCAGACCCGTGACCACGCCGACCTGGTCGTCGCGTTCAGCTTCGCCGTGGCGGAAGCGCGGAACGCCCAGGAAGTCGTGGATGTTGTCAGCCGTCACCTCGACCTTGGTCGTCTTGCCCTTGATGATCTCGGTGACCGCCTTGCGGGCGAGTTTCATCAGTTCGCGCTCGAAGTTACGGACACCGGCCTCGCGGGTGTACTGCTGGATCACCGCCATCAGCGCGCCGTCGGTCACGGAGAATTCCTTCTCCTGCAGCGCATGATCGCGGATCGCCTTCGGCAGCAGGTGACGCTTGGCGATCTCCCGCTTCTCGTCCTCGGTGTAGCCGGCGATGCGGATCACCTCCATGCGGTCCATCAGGGGCGCCGGGATGTTCAACGTGTTCGCCGTCGTCACGAACATCACGTTCGACAGGTCGTATTCGACCTCGAGGTAATGGTCCATGAAGGTCGAGTTCTGTTCCGGATCGAGCACCTCGAGCAGGGCCGAGGACGGATCGCCGCGGAAATCCATGCCCATCTTGTCGATCTCGTCGAGCAGGAAGAGCGGGTTGGACTTCTTCGCCTTCTTCATCGACTGGATGACCTTGCCGGGCATCGAGCCGATATAGGTGCGGCGGTGACCGCGGATCTCGGCCTCGTCGCGCACGCCGCCGAGCGCCATGCGGACATATTCACGGCCCGTCGCCTTGGCGATCGACTTCGCAAGCGAGGTCTTGCCGACGCCGGGAGGACCGACGAGGCACAGGATCGGGCCCTTGATCTTGGTGGACCGGGCCTGCACGGCGAGATACTCGACGATGCGCTCCTTGACCTTGTCCAGGCCGAAATGGTCCTCGTCGAGGATCTTCTCGGCGTTGTTGAGGTCGGTCTTGATCTTCGACTTCTTGTTCCAGGGAATACCGGTCAGCCAGTCGAGATAGTTGCGCACGACGGTGGCTTCGGCCGACATCGGGCTCATCTGGCGCAGCTTCTTCAGCTCGGCATCCGCCTTCTCGCGGGCCTCCTTGGAGAGCTTGGCCTTGGCGATCTTCTCTTCCAGTTCGGCCATCTCGTCGCGGCCGTCCTCGCCGTCGCCGAGCTCCTTCTGGATCGCCTTCATCTGTTCGTTCAGGTAGTACTCGCGCTGGGTCTTCTCCATCTGGCGCTTGACGCGCGAGCGGATGCGCTTTTCGACCTGCAGGACCGAGATCTCGCCTTCCATGAAGCCGAGCGCCTTTTCAAGGCGCAGCTTGACGCTGGTCGTCTCGAGCATCTCCTGCTTCTCGACGATCTTGATGGAGAGGTGCGAGGCGACGGTATCGGCCAGCTTCGAGTAGTCCTCGATCTGGCTTGCGGCACCGACGACTTCCGGGGAGATCTTCTTGTTCAGCTTGACGTAGTTCTCGAACTCGGAGACCACGGAGCGCGACAGGGCCTCGATCTCGACCGGGTCCTCTTCGGGCTCCGGCAGCACGTGCGCCATCGCCTCGTAGAAATCCTCGCGGCCGGTATATTCCTCGATCTCCGCGCGGGCGCGGCCTTCGACCAGCACCTTGACGGTGCCGTCGGGCAGCTTCAGCAGTTGCAGCACGTTTGCGACCGTGCCGACCTTGTAGATCGCATCGGGTTCCGGATCGTCGTCGCCGGCATTGATCTGGGTGGCAAGCATGATCTGCTTGTCCGTGCCCATCACTTCCTCGAGCGCGCGAATGGACTTCTCGCGGCCGACGAACAGCGGCACGATCATGTGCGGGAACACCACTATGTCGCGCAGCGGCAGAACCGGGAAGGCCAGGTTCTCTTGCGCGCCAGACGTTTTCTTCGTCATGTCATGTCCTTTCCAACTTCCCGTTGCCGGGAGCTGATGCCGGAGCGCCCTGTTGCGCCGAGCCGGCTAACTTTCTTCCACCCTCAAGTGGATTTCAATCGACCACTTTTCAACCCCGCGCACCCCGGGGCCACTGTCGCCCGGTGACGCCGGGCGCCTCATGCAAGGGAAGCCACCCTAGGCCCCGCCCCTGTCGCGAAGCTTGCCTGTCGCGCACCCCGCGCGCCGGGCATTCGTCAGTAACGTCCTGAAATCCCGGTCGATTCCCGGAGCCCGTAACCACCGTCCGGGACACCGCCCACGGGCTGCCTGCATTCCTGTGCCGAGAAAGATCGCGCCAGTCGAGCGGCAGGCGCAGCCATGCCATGCGATATTGCCGCATCCTCCCTGCTGCCGGGCCGTCTGCCCGCCTGCCGAACCCGGCGCCGGCAGACCCGGACCTGCGACGAGAGGACCCGCCTCTGGCGGATCCCCGGTAAGCGAAATCCCGATCAGGCCGAAACGTTCGCCTTTTCCTCGGAACGGTCGGAGTAGATGTAGAGCGGGCGGGCGGAACCCTTGACCACCTCGTCGGAGATGACGACCTCGCGCACGCCTTCCAGCGTCGGCAGCTCGAACATGGTGTCGAGCAGGATCTTCTCCATGATCGAGCGCAGGCCGCGCGCGCCGGTCTTGCGGATGATGGCGCGGCGGGCGATCTCGCGCAGCGCGTCCTCGTGGAAGGTCAGTTCCACGTCTTCCATCTCGAACAGGCGCTGGTACTGCTTGACGAGCGCGTTCTTCGGCTCCGACAGGATCTGGATCAGCGCGTCCTCGTCGAGATCCTCGAGCGTCGCCAGAACCGGCAGACGGCCGATGAACTCCGGGATCAGGCCGAACTTGACGAGATCCTCCGGCTCCAACTCGCGCAGGACCTCGCCGACACGGCGGTCTTCCGGGGCGCGGACCATGGCGCCGAAGCCGATCGAGGTCTTCTCGCCGCGGGCGGAGATGATCTTGTCGAGGCCGGCAAACGCGCCGCCGCAGATGAACAGGATGTTGGTCGTGTCCACCTGCAGGAATTCCTGCTGCGGGTGCTTGCGGCCGCCCTGCGGGGGAACCGAGGCGACCGTGCCTTCCATGATCTTCAAGAGCGCCTGCTGCACGCCCTCACCCGACACGTCGCGGGTGATCGACGGGTTGTCGGACTTGCGCGAGATCTTGTCGACCTCGTCGATATAGACGATGCCGCGCTGGGCGCGCTCGACGTTGTAGTCGGCGGCCTGCAGGAGCTTGAGGATGATGTTCTCGACGTCCTCGCCGACATAGCCGGCTTCGGTCAGCGTCGTGGCATCGGCCATGGTGAAGGGAACGTCGATGATGCGGGCGAGCGTCTGGGCGAGATAGGTCTTGCCGCAGCCGGTCGGGCCGACCAGCATGATGTTGGACTTCGCCAGTTCGACGTCGGAGCCCTTGGCGGCATGCGCCAGGCGCTTGTAGTGGTTGTGCACCGCGACGGAGAGGATGCGCTTGGCCTGCTGCTGGCCGATCACATATTCATCGAGGACCTTGATGATGTCCTGGGGCGTGGGGACGCCGTCACGGGACTTCACCATCGAGGTCTTGTTCTCCTCGCGGATGATGTCCATGCACAGTTCGACGCATTCATCGCAGATGAACACCGTCGGTCCGGCAATCAGCTTGCGGACTTCGTGCTGGCTCTTGCCGCAGAATGAACAATAGAGAGTGTTCTTCGAGTCGCCGCCGTTGCTGCCGCTGACCTTGCTCATATCACTTTCCTTCCGGCACTTCGCACAAACGAAAAGTCTGCGCGGACCACTCAACCCGCCCCGCGGTCCGGCTCTTGCGCCGGCCCATCCGGGCCCTTCGGGGTACTGACCGGTCGAGACGATCGACCGGTGGCAACGAAACCCCCACCCTACCGTCCGCCGCATCACGATATGTGACCACGGCGTGACGGCCATTATTAACGTCTTTGGCGCGCGGATAAAGCCCTTGGACCATTACAAATGCGTCATTGCAGATCCGCCCCACGCCCAATCCCCCGCAATCAGTCGGCCTGCGCGCCCTCGGCGGCCTCGCGCGTGGTGATGACCTTGTCGACGAGACCCCAGTCGAGCGCTTCGTCCGCGCTCATGAAATGGTCGCGATCCAGCGTCTGCTCGACCTCCTCATAGGTGCGGCCGCAGTGCTTGACGTAGACCTCGTTGAGGCGGCGCTTCATCTTGATGATGTCCCTGGCGTGGCGCTCGATGTCGGAGGCCTGACCCTGGAAGCCGCCGGAGGGCTGGTGCACCATGATGCGTGAGTTCGGCGTGGCGAAGCGCATGTCCTTGTGGCCGGCGGCGAGCAGCAGCGAGCCCATCGAGGCGGCCTGGCCGATGCAGAGCGTCGATACGGCCGGCTTGATGAACTGCATGGTGTCGTAGATCGCCATGCCGGACGTGACGACGCCGCCCGGGGAATTGATGTAGAGCGCGATCTCCTTCTTCGGGTTTTCGGCCTCGAGGAAGAGGAGCTGCGCGCAGACGAGGGTCGCCATGCTGTCTTCCACCGGCCCGGTGAGGAAGATGATGCGTTCCTTCAGCAGGCGGGAAAAGATGTCGTAGGAGCGCTCGCCGCGGTTGGTCTGCTCGACAACCATGGGCACGAGGCCCAGCGCGGTATCAACGGGATTTCTCATATCAACCCTTTTCAATGTGCCCGAAACCTTTGCGAAGCGCCGGGAATCAACAGTTCTTCATAGTCCCTACATAGAGTGTCCCGGTGCCCTACTTCAAGACGCGCAGGAACTTTGGGTCCGGTCAATGGCAGATTGGGGTTAACCGGAGAAACCCTTTGGCCGATATCCACAGCGCAATGGGCCCGGAGCGTAAAGGAAGCCTGTCTTCCGCCGCTTCGCCGCACGCAACCTGATGCCCCTGTCCCGGGTGCTGTCGATTGCCACGCGGGTCGCACGGAGCCATAGTATTGCGGCCATTTCGAGGGGGATTCCATGCCGAGGAAGCTTTTCGCCTACGCCGTCGCCGCACTCGCGCTTGTCGCCGCTCCCGCCACATCGCAGCAGGCCTCGGATGCGACCGCGCCGGAGGCTGCGACGCAGGCCCCGACCCAGGCGACGGCGGCCAGGCTCGTCACGGCGAAATCCTACATGGTCGCCGCCGCCAATCCGATCGCAGCCGCCACCGGCGCGGAGATCCTAAAGCAGGGCGGCAGCGCCATCGACGCGGCGGTCGCCGTGCAGACGGTGCTCGGCCTCGTCGAGCCGCAATCCTCCGGCCTCGGCGGCGGCGCGTTCCTGGTCTACTACGACGCCGGCCGCAAGCGGCTCGTGACGCTCGACGGCCGCGAGACCGCGCCGCAACGGGCGACGCCGAAGCTCTTCCTCGACAAGGACGGCCAGCCGATGGAGTTCATGGACGCGGTCGTCGGCGGGCGCTCCGTGGGCACGCCCGGCACGGTGCGGCTGCTGCAGGAGGCCCACAACCGCTATGGCCGGATGGACTGGAGGCGCCTGTTCGAGCCGGCGGCGGCCCTTGCGGAGGCCGGCTTCGCGGTCTCCCCGCGGCTCGCAGCCCTGATCGCCGAAGAGGGCGACGGGCTGAAGACGTTCGAGGCCACGCGGGAGTATTTCTTCGACGCCGCCGGAGCGCCGCTGAAGGCCGGCACCATCCTGAAGAACCCGGCCTATGCCGCCACGCTGCGCGCGATCGCGGACGGCGGCGCGAACGCCTTCTATTCCGGCCCAATCGCCGAGGCGATCGTCGATACCGTGCGGATGGCGCCGGGCAATCCCGGCGTGCTGGTGCTGAACGACCTTGCCGCCTACCGCGTACGCACGCGCGAACCGGTCTGCATCGCCTATCGCGCCTTCAACGTCTGCGGCATGGGGCCGCCCTCCTCCGGCGCCGTCGCCGTCGGCCAGACGCTCGGCATGATCGAGAACTTCGACATCAAGGGCCTCGGCCGCGACAATCCGCAGAGCTGGCGCATCATCGGCGATGCGCAGCGGCTCGCCTTTGCCGATCGCGGCCGCTACCTCGCCGATACCGATTTCGTGCCGGCCCCGATCAAGGGCCTGCTTCAGAAGGACTATCTCGGCAAGCGCGCGGCCCTCCTCGACGGCGACAGGGCGCTGGCCGGCGATGCGGTGAAGGCGGGCGAGCCGGAATGGGACCATGCGCTCCTGTTCGGCCGCGACACGGCGCTGGAACTGCCCTCCACCAGCCACTTCGTCATCGTCGACCGCGACGGCAACGTCGTGTCGATGACGACGACGATCGAGAACGGTTTCGGCTCGCGCCTGATGACGGGCGGCTTCCTGCTCAACAACGAGCTGACCGACTTCTCCTTCACCACCCACGATAACGGCGTGCCGGTCGCAAACCGGGTCGAGCCGGGCAAGCGGCCGCGCTCGTCGATGGCGCCGACGATCGTGATGAAGGACGGCAGGCCGCTGCTTGCGATCGGCTCTCCCGGCGGCAGCCAGATCATCGGCTATGTCACCCAGGCGCTCATCGCCTATATCGACTGGGGCATGGACGTCAGCCAGATCGTCGCCATGCCGCACCTGCTCAACCGCTTCGGCCCCTTCGAGATCGAGGCCGGAACGGATGCGGAAAAGCTGGCCGAGCCGCTTCAGGACCTCGGCTATGAGGTTAAGACCGGCGACATGAGCTCCGGCCTGCACGCGATCGAGATCACCGCGGACGGCCTGAAGGGCAGCGCCGACCCGCGGCGCGAGGGCGTGGCGGTGGGCGAATAGCGAGAGACGTCACCCTGCCTTTCGCTGCTCTCGAAGACGCGCTTTTCACCTTGCGCGAAATCGACTAGGTCTTGGCGCATGTCCAAGCCGTTCGCCTTCCTCTCCATCGACGCCGCCAGCCGCCGGGTTTCCCTCGATGCCCGCGACCCCGCCTTCTACCGCGATCCGAACCCGGTCTATGCGGCGCTGCACGCCCATTGCCCGACCTTCTACTGGGAAGAGCAGAAGCAGTGGTATTTCACCGGCTACGACCAGGTGAACGCGCTCCTGCGCGACCGCCGCTTCGGCCGGCAGATCCTGCACGTGGCGAGCCGCGAGGAACTGGGCATGGCCGCGCCGATGCCGCATCTGAAGCACTTCGACGCGGCCGAGGCCTGGTCGCTGCTGGAACTGGAGCCGCCGGAGCACACGCGGCTGCGCACGCTGGTCAACCGCGCCTTCGTCTCCCGGCAGATCGACCGCCTGCGGCCGGAGATCACCGCGCTCGCCAACGGGCTGATCGACCGTTTCGAGACGGACGGCAGGGTCGAACTGCTTTCCGCCCTGGCCGACATCGTGCCGGTGACGATGATCGCCAGGATGATCGGCATCCCCGATGCGATGGGGCCGCAGCTCCTGAAATGGAGCCATGCCTATGTGCGCATGTACATGTTCGGCCGCACCGGGGCCGACGAACGCGCCGCCGACAGGGCGGCCGAAGAGTTCGCCGACTACGTCCGCTCCGTCATCGCCGAGCGCCGCACCGAGCCGCGCGACGACCTTCTGAGCCACATGATCCACACCGAGCACAAGGGCCAGCTGCTGACCGACGACGAGCTGATCTCGACGACGATCGTGCTGCTCAATGCCGGCCACGAGGCGACCGTGCACCAGATCGGCAACGCCGTCCGCGTCATCCTCGACAGCGGGCTGCCGCCGCAGCCGATGTTCGCCGACGAGACGGCGACCGGGCGGACGGTGGAAGAGTGTCTGCGCATCTGCGCTCCGGTGCACATCTTCCAGCGCTATGCGCTCGAGGACGTCGAGGTCGAGGGCATCCCGTTCCGGCGCGGCGACAAGGTCGCGCTCATCCTCGCGGCCGCCAATCTCGATCCGCGGAAGTTCGACGATCCGCTCGCCTTCCGCCCGGACCGCGACGAGGGCGCCAACCTTTCCTTCGGCGCCGGCATCCATTTCTGCATCGGCGCGCCGCTCGCCCGGCTGGAGCTGAACATCGTGCTGCCCCTGCTCTTCCAGCGCCTGCCGGGATTGCGGCTGGCGCAGACGCCGACCGTGAAGGACGTCTATCATTTCCACGGGCTGGAGCGGCTGGATCTCGAATGGTAAGGGGGCCGTCCGGGCTCAGGCCGGCACAAAGAAGGGATCGATCGCAGGCCCCATGACGCTTCCGGTCAACCGGCCCTCACCCTAAAGCCGGATCACATAGTCCTTGCGAGTCGTTTCAACGACTTCCCAGGTTCCCTTGAAGCCCGGTCTGAGGATCAGCCGGTCGCCGGCCGTCAGCTCGAACACCTCGCCCGTCTCCGAGGTGACGATCGAACGGCCCTCGAGGATGTTGAAATACTCCCACTCGTCATATTCGATGCGCCACTTGCCGGGCGTCGCCTCCCACACCCCGCAATAGAGCCCGCCCTCCGCCTCCTCGAGGTTCCAGGTGCGAAACTGCGGATCGCCCGCGATCAGCCGGTCGGCGGCCGGGCGGCCGATCTCGGGCTCGATGGCGAAAAGGTCGAAGGCAAGGGCGTGGGTCATGGTGTTTCCGAACGATGGAGGCGACGTCCGGACTGCCGGACGCCGCATGCGATGATGGCCGGAGCCGTTCTGCTACGCCTTCGCCAGCGACTGCTCGATGTCGGCGATGATGTCGGCGGCGTCCTCGATACCGATCGACAGGCGGACGACATCAGGACCGGCGCCGGCGGCGGTCTGCTGCTCGGGCGAGAGCTGGCGGTGGGTGGTGGAGGCCGGGTGGATCACCAGCGAGCGGGTATCGCCGATATTGGCGAGGTGGGAGATCATCTCCAGCCCCTCGACGAAGCGTTTCCCCGCCTCATAGCCGCCCTTCAATCCGAAGGTGAAGACGGCACCGGCGCCGCTCGGCGAATAGCGCTTCTGCAGCGCGTGGTTCGGGTCGTCCTCGAGGCCGGCATAGTTGACCCACGACACCTTGTCGCTGGCCTTCAGCCATTTGGCGACGACGAGCGCGTTGTCGCAGTGGCGCTGCATGCGCAACGGCAGCGTCTCGATGCCGGTCAGGATCTGGAAGGCGTTGAAGGGCGAGATCGCCGGGCCGAGGTCGCGCAGGCCGAGCACGCGGCAGGCGATCGCGAAGGCGAAATTGCCGAAGGTCTGGTGCAGCACGATGCCGGCATATTCGGCGCGCGGTTCGGACAGGGCCGGATATTTGCCCGATGCCGACCAGTCGAAGGTGCCGCCGTCGACGATGATGCCGCCCATGGAGTTGCCGTGGCCGCCGAGGAACTTGGTCAGCGAATGGACGACGATGTCTGCGCCGTGCTCGAACGGGCGGACGAGATAGGGCGTCGCCATGGTGTTGTCGACCACCAGCGGCAGCCCGTGCCGGTGGGCAATCTCGGCGATCGCGGCGATATCGACGAAGGTCCCGCCGGGATTGGCGAGGCTCTCGATGAAGATCGCCTTGGTGCGGTCGTCGATCTGGCTCTCGAAGCTTTCCGGCCTGTCGGTATCGGCCCAGCGCACCTGCCAGTCGAAATTCGCAAACGAATGGCCGAACTGGTTGATCGAGCCGCCATAGAGCTTGCGGGCGGAGACGAAGTTGTCGCCGGGGCGCATCAGCGTGTGGAAGACGAGAAGCTGTGCAGAGTGGCCGGAGGCGACGGCGAGCGCCGCCGTGCCGCCTTCAAGGGCTGCCACGCGCTCTTCCAGCACCGCCTGGGTCGGATTCATGATGCGGGTGTAGATGTTGCCGAAGGCCTGCAGGCCGAACAGCGAGGCCGCATGCTCGGCGTCCTCGAAGACGAAGCTCGTCGTCTGGTAGATCGGCGTGATGCGCGCGCCCGTCGTCGGATCGGGGGCGGCGCCCGCGTGGATCGCGAGCGTGGCGAAGCCCGGCTTGTTTTTCGTCATGTCATCCTCCTCCGGCACGCGCCTTCCTCGGCGTCCGTGCCCCTGTGATTCCGCGTCTTTTTTCAAAGCCTTGCGTGTCCGGCCGCTCTTCTCGCGCCCGTCCTCGGCATGCGCCTCGAACTATTCCAGAGCCGGCGGAGACGGTCAAAGAAAGTTTTCGCTATCCGGCGGGTTCAACCGGAAACGGCTGTGCGCATTTCCCTTTCGCGACGAAAAGTCGCGCGCCGCGAGACCGGGCGTTCGGAAACGGTCAGCCGATCAGTCGGGGATGTTCGATCGCCGGACAACGGTCCATCACGACCTTGATGCCGGCAGCCTCGGCCTTCGCGGCCGCCACGTCGTCGCGGACGGTCAGTTGCCCCCAGATCGCCTTCGGCAGCGGGTCCAGCGCCAGCACTTCGTCTACGAGGGTCGGAAGCGCATGGGCGGCGCGGAAGACGTCGACCATGTCGACGGGGCCGGGAATGTCGGCAAGACGGGCATAGACCTTCTGGCCGTGGATCTCCTTGCCCGCCTGCCCCGGATTGACGGGGATGACGCGATAGCCCTTGCGCAGGAGGAAGGCCATGACGCGGTTGCTGGGACGCTCGGGATTGGGCGATGCACCGACCAGCGCGATCACGCGCGTCTGTCGCAGGATTTCGGCCAGGTAGAAGTCGCTGTAGCTGTCGTGTTTCATGCCGCATCCTCGTTTAAGCCGAAAGGATGGGGAGACTGCGGCTGTTGTCAATACGCGACTGACGTAAGGTCAGGCCGGATCAGGACGCGCGGTGGGTCAGGCGCGGAAATTCGGTGACGGGGCAGCGGTCCATCACCACGCGCAGGCCGGCGGCCTCGGCCTTCTCGGCCGCGGCATCGTCGCGCACGCCGTATTCGCCCCAGATCACCGCCGGCCGCGGATCCAGCGCCAGCACCTCGTCGACGACGGCCGACAGTTGCGACGGCGCGCGGAACACGTCGACCATGTCGACCGGCTCGCCGATGTCGGACAGGTGGGCGACGACGGTCTGCCCGAGGATCTGCTTGCCGGCATGGCCGGGATTGACGGGAATGACGTGGTAGCCCTTGGCGATCAGGAAATCCATCACGCCATGGCAGGGGCGCGAGGGGTTGGGCGAGGCGCCGAGGACGGCGATCGTATGGACCTGGCGCAGGATGTTGCAGATATAGGCGCTGGCATAGTGATCGTGGTTCATCGATGCCTCCCTGCGGCAACGGCAAGGCCGGCCCCGCCTTGCGCTCCCGATCCGTATCAATCGTTCATGATACGTCATTTCCTCCGCGATGGCGAATGCGGCGACCTGCCCCGCTCCGGACGGATCGGAACAGGGCAGATTTTCCCGGGGGCGAGGCAGGCGCCCGATTGCCAAGGGCGGAATTTCGGAAGATGTAGGGTTCGGGTCGCAATGCCCGCGCACCCGCCATCCGAACCGACCGAGGTATGTCGTGCCGATAGACGTGATTGCGCTCGTGCTTCTCGGCGCGGCCCTGCATGCCACCTGGAACGCCATGGTGAAGGCGGGCAGCGACAAGTCGCTCGATGCGGCGATGATCGCGCTCGGCGCCGGCGTGTTCGGGCTGGCCTTCCTTCCCTTTGTGCCGCTGCCCGCCCCCGCGGCCTGGCCCTTCATCGCCGTCTCGGCGCTGTTCCAGTTCGCCTATTTCCAGCTCGTCGCCGCCGCCTACCGGGCCGGCGACATCGGTCTCGTCTATCCCCTGATGCGGGGTGCCGCCCCGCTCATCGTCGCCTCCACCAGCGGCATCGTGCTTGGCGAGCATCTTTCCACCGGCGCGCTCGCCGGCATCCTGATCATCTGCGCCGGCGTGCTGACGCTCGCCTTCGAGAGCCGCCACGGCAGCCGCCACGCCTTCCTTCTGGCGCTGGCAAACGCCTGTGTCATCGCCTGCTACACCTTCATCGACGGCGCCGGCGCGCGCCTTTCCGGCAATGCCATATCCTATACGCTGTGGATGGCGCTGCTGCCGCCGGTGCTCCTGTTCTCCTGGGCCATCTGGCAGCGCGGGCTCGACGTCGTCACCAACCACGTCCGGCGCAACTGGCAGCGCGGCTTGATCGGCGGCGGCGGCTCGATCGCCTCCTACGGGCTGGCGCTATGGGCGATGACGAAGGCGCCGGTCGCAACCGTGGCAGCCCTCAGGGAGACGGCGATCCTGTTCGCGCTTGTGATCTCCGTCGTGTTCCTCAAGGAGAAGGCCAGCATCTGGCGCTACATCGCGGGTGCCACGATTGCCGCGGGCGTCCTGGTGTTGCGGCTGGGATAAGATATCAGTTGAAACCAAACTCTTTCTTCAGCATGGAAAATAGCTCCATTGCTGCGAGTTCATCAAGTTGAATGGCCTGACTAAGTTTGCCGACTTCCTGCCGACTATTCCTGCCGTAAGTCGATATCTGCAGAAGCTTTCGGCCATCGTACTCATGAAAGAAAATCTTCGCATCAACCTCGTCATGCAATTGGAACCTATCCATTTGGCCACGCTGAAATTTCGTAATTCTTGCCATTATTGCCCCCACTCCGGCATCCGCTTGTCCAGAAAAGCGCCGATGCCTTCCTTGGCGTCGTCCACCAGCATGTTGTCGATCATGATCGACACGGCCTTGTCATAGGCTTCCGGCAGCGGCAGGCCGGCCTGGGCGCGGTAGGCGGCCTTGCCGATCCGGAGCGCCTGCGGCGACTTCGAGGCGATGACGGCGCAATATTTGTCGACCACCTGGCGCAGGTATTGCTTGGGCACGATGCGGTTGACGAGGCCGAAGTCCTTGGCGGTGGAGGCGTCGATCGTCTCGCCGGTGAGCAGCATCTCCATCGCCTGCTTCGGATGGGCGGCCCGCGTCACCGCCACCATCGGCGTGGAGCAGAACAGGCCGATATTGACGCCCGGCGTGCAGAAGGCGGAGGTGTCGGTGCAGATCGCAAGGTCCGCGGTCGCGACGATCTGGCAGCCGGCCGCCGTCGCGAGCCCGTCGATCTCGGCGAGCACGGGCTGCGGCAGCCCGGCGATCTTCAGCATCAGGTCGGCAGCCATGCGCAGGGTCTTCTCGTAGAAGGCGCGGCCGCCATCGGGGTCGCTGCGGTGCGCCGTCATCTCCTTCAGGTCGTGGCCGGCGGAATAGAGATTGCCGCCCGAGGCCAGGACCACGACGCGGACCGTCTCGTCGGCCGCGGCCTCGTCGAGGGCTGCCGACAGCGCCTCCATCAGGGCGATCGAAAGCACGTTCGCCGGCGGGTTGTTGAGGGTCAGCCGCAGGACCGCGTCGTTGCGCTCCTTCAGCACCAGGCCTCCCGCCTCCCCCTTGTGCAAATGGACCACGTCAGCCATGGCGGCATTCTCCCTGTTCGTCGTTCCTGCTCCCGTGGTAGACGTGCCGCAGGCGGCTTTCAAGGGCGGGTACGCCCCATCACGGCCGAAACGAAAGGACGACGAGAGGATGGCGACGCACTTCACCCCGGTCATGACGGTCGAGGACCTCAACCGCTTCCTGGAGACGGACTTTCCGGAGATCCACACCGACGGCAAGCTGTTCGAGGTGACCGCCGTCGGCCCCGGCACCGTCGCGATGCGGCTCTCCCCCTCGCAAAAGCACCTGCGCCCAGGCGGCACCGTCTCCGGGCCGACGATGTTCGCGCTTGCCGACGTCACCGCCTATTGCGCGGTGCTCGCCCATATCGGGCCGGTGGCGCTGGCGGTGACCACCAACCTGAACATCAATTTCCTGCGCAAGCCGGAGCCGGGGGCGCTCACCTGCGACTGCCGGCTGTTGAAACTCGGCAAGCGGCTGGCGGTGATCGAGGCCGCGATCTCGGCCGGGACGGAGGGCGAACTGGTGGCGCACGCGACCGCGACCTACTCGATTCCACCGAGATAATTTGTGGTATTTGTACACCACAATACTAAATAATTGATTTTAATACACCTTTATCGCCACCATCAAAACAGCCTCGCTTGACGCCCGGATGCGCTTCGCCTATAAGCCGCCGCAGATCGCGGTCCCTTCTGGCCGCTTTCGTTTTGGCACGGCCCTGCGCCTGCCGACCAAGCAACAAGAAACGCCCGGGCGTTCACGCCTCGGGTCCCAAACGAAAAGAGCTTTACCATGGCAACCTTCTCACAGAAGCCCGCTGAGGTGGAAAAGAAGTGGATTCTCATCGACGCCGAAGGGCTCGTTGTCGGTCGCCTCGCCACCATCATCGCAAACCATCTGCGCGGCAAGCATAAGGCCACCTACACCCCCCACGTCGACGACGGCGACAACGTCATCGTCATCAACGCGGAAAAGGTCGTCCTGACCGGCAAGAAGTACTCTGACAAGACGTACTACTGGCACACCGGCTATCCCGGCGGCATCAAGGAGCGCACCGCGCGCCAGATCATCGAAGGCCGCTTCCCGGAGCGCGTTCTCGAGAAGGCCGTCGAACGCATGATCCCGCGCGGCCCCCTCGGCCGTCGCCAGATGAAGAACCTGCGCGTCTATGCCGGTTCGAACCATCCGCACGAAGCACAGCAGCCGGCCGTCCTCGACGTCGCCAAGCTGAACAGCAAGAACGTAAGGAGCGCCTGAGTATGGCTGACCTCTCTTCCCTGAAGGACCTCGGCACGGCTGCGGCCGATACGGCTTCCTCCGCCCCGGTTCACGTCAAGAAGGTTGACGCCCAGGGCCGCTCCTATGCCACCGGCAAGCGCAAGGACGCCGTCGCACGCGTCTGGGTCAAGCCCGGCTCCGGCAAGATCACCGTCAACGGCAAGTCCTTCGAGGCCTACTTCGCCCGTCCGGTCCTGCAGATGATCCTGCAGCAGCCGATCGTCGCAGCTGCCCGCGAAGGCCAGTTCGACATCGACGCCACCGTTGCCGGTGGCGGCCTCTCCGGCCAGGCCGGTGCGGTCCGTCACGGCCTGTCCAAGGCGCTCACCTACTTCGAGCCGGGCCTGCGCCCGGTCCTGAAGAAGGGCGGCTTCCTGACCCGCGACTCGCGCGTCGTCGAACGCAAGAAGTACGGCAAGGCCAAGGCCCGCCGTTCGTTCCAGTTCTCCAAGCGCTGATCGCTTTTCGAACTTTGCATCTATCGGAAAGGCCGGGCTCGTCCCGGCCTTTCCTGTTTTGGGGCGTTTCCAAGCCTGGAACCCACTGCGCACCTTTCGCGCGCAAGGACTTGCGCGCGCTGGATGCCGGATCAAGCCCGGCATGACGGCGTACGGTGGGTATCCGCGCCTCGGCCAATGTGGCATACGCGCCGGTGTTGGCCGGCGACAATGGGAGCGAGCCACATATTGTGACCAGCATCCCCGCCTGCCCGGCGCATCCCCCTGCCGTCATGCCGGACTTGATCCGGCATCCAGCAGCGTCGCGTCCGCGGCGCGAAGGAATCTTCATACGAGCCGGCACCGGTACACGTCGTGCCACCCCACCATGCACTCAAAAACCGCCTCAGATCGGCAATTCCGTCGAGGCCTTCATCTCGCGCAATACGAAAGATGAAACGACGTTGCGGACATGCGGGTTGCGCAAGAGGTGACGAGTCATGAAGGTCTCGTAGCTTTCCACGTCTGCGGCGCGAATCTTCAGCATGTAGTCGAAGGCGCCGGAGAGCGCGTAGCACTCCATGATCTCGGGATGGGTGCGGACGACCGTCGAGAAGGATTCGATCGCCTCCTCGTGGTGGTCGTCGAGCGTCACATGGGCGATGACGCAGAGCTTGAGGTCGAGCCGGCGCGCATCGAGGAGCGCCACCCGCCTGCGGATCACACCCGCCGCCTCCAGGTCCTGCACCTTGCGCCAGGCGGTGCTCTGCGACATGCCCGCACGCTCGGCGAGGTCGGCGAGCGCCAGGCTGCAATCCTGCTGCAGCAGACGGAGAAGCCGCAGACCGGACTGATCAATTTCTTTCATGAATATCGCCCTCCCCGCGATTTTCATTCAGCATCGCAGTATCCGGCCGCCAGATTGAAAAGTCTATCCGCCGCCTTCGACTACAATTTTCCGAAGAGGATGCGGACCTGGTCCGCAGCGATGGGAGGCGAGGATGCCGAAGGAAAGCACATACACAGCGAAACTGCCCGACGATGACGGCATCTACCCCTACACCGCGGAGGAGGATGCGATCTGGAGCGAGCTCTACGCCCGACAGATCGCGCTTCTTGCCGACAAGGCCTGCGACGAATATCTGGCTGGCGTGAAGACGCTCGGCCTCGACGCGCCGTGCGTGCCGCAGTTGCGCGACGTCGATCGGCGGCTGAAGCAGGCGACCGGCTTCGGCGTCGAGGGCGTGCCGGCGCTGATCGCGCCGTCGAAGTTCTTCCAGCTTCTGTCGGAAAGCAAGTTTCCGCTCGCAACCTTCATCCGCCGGCGCGAACATATCGACTATATCGAGGAGCCGGATATCTTCCACGAGGTCTTCGGCCATTGCCCGCTGCTGACCAACGCCGCCTATGCGCGCTTCGTCCGCCGCTTCGGCGAGAACGCCGTCGCCCTCGGCAAGGACTATTCCTGGCACCTGTTCCGTATCTTCTGGTTCACCGTCGAGTTCGGGCTGATCAACACGGAGAAGGGCCGACGCTGCTACGGCGCCGGCATCGTCTCCTCGCCGAACGAGACGCGGGCGGCGATGGTGGAGAAAGCCTGCGAATTCCGCCCGTTCGACCTGATGACGGTGCTGCGCACCCCCTACCGGATCGACATCGTCCAGCCGATCTACTACGTGATCGACAGCTTCGCCGATCTCGACGCCATCAACGACCAGGACATCGGCGCGGCCATCCGCGAGGCCAGGGCGCTCGGCGATTTCCCGCCCGCCTTCGCGGCCAAGGCGTCGTGAACGGGTGAAACGCGCGGTGGAAATTGCCACCGCGCCCCCTTGTCTTCCCGGCGCCGATTGGCCAACGTCCTGCGATCCAAGGAGGACGGCGGATGGCAAACAGGACGATCGATCACGCGATCACGGCGAAATCGCTGAAGGCTGCGGCCTCGGACCCGACCCATGCGGGCATCCTCTCCTTCATGCGCCGGCGCTACACCAAGAACCTGAAGGACGTCGACGCGGTCGTCTGGGGCATTCCCTTCGATGCCGCCACCTCCAACCGTCCGGGCGCGCGCTTCGGGCCGCAGGCGATCCGCCGGGCGTCGGCGATCATGGACAACGATCCGCAATATCCCTTCGAGCAGGACCTGTTCGAGAACATGGCGGTGATCGACTACGGCGACTGCCTGCTGGACTACGGCAACCACCAGAAGACGCCGGCAACGATCGAGCGCGAGGCCGCGAAGATCCTCAAGTCCGGCGCCTTCCTGCTCACGCTCGGCGGCGACCATTTCGTCACCTGGCCGGTGCTGAAGGCGCATGCGGCGATCCACGGGCCGCTGTCGCTCGTACAGTTCGACGCCCACCAGGACACTTGGCCGGACGAGAAGGGCCGCATCGACCACGGCTCCTTCGTGGCGCGCGCGGTCAGGGACGGCGTCATCGATCCCGACACCTCGATCCAGGTCGGCATCCGCACCCATGCGCCGGAGGATTGCGGCATCCGCATCCTCTATGGCTACGAGGTCGAGGACATGCCGGCGTCCGCGATTGCCGATACGATCGTCCGCCATGTCGGCGACCGCCCCTGCTACCTGACCTTCGACATCGACTGCCTCGACCCGGCCTATGCGCCCGGCACCGGCACGCCGGTTTCCGGGGGACCGTCGAGCGCCAAGATCCTCTCGGTCCTGCGCCATCTCGGCGCGCTGCACATCAAGGGCGCCGACGTCGTCGAGGTGGCCCCCGCCTACGACCACGCCGACATCACCGCCATCGCCGCCTCGACCATCGCCATGTACATGCTGGGCCTGCGCGCCGGCTGGCTGGCGGAACGGCGGTAGCCACGCAACCGCAGCCCCCGTCCTTCTCCCCGCCTGCGGGGAGAAGGTGCCCGCAAGGGCGGATGAGGGGCAGTTGCCTGAGCGTGCCCATAGCCGTCTGGAGCCTTGCCCCTCACCCTGGCCCTCTCCCCGCAGGCGGGGAAAGGGAACGTGCCCCGCCTCCAACCCTCTGCTCCGGCCCGCCCCACGCTTTGCATTGAAAGCGTCATGCCGAGGCGCTATAGGCAGCCACAGACCGTCCGGCCCTGCGCGACGCAGCGCGCCGGCCGCGACCGGCGTCCGGCAGAGCGAAAGGCAGCCCCATGAAACCGAAGATCTTCATCGATGGCGAACACGGCACCACGGGCCTGCAGATCCGTACGCGCATGGCCGGGCGCGCCGATGTCGAGCTCCTGTCGATTCCCGAGGCCGAGCGGCGCAACAACACGATGCGCGAGGATCTGCTGAACGCCGCCGACGTCGCCATTCTCTGCCTGCCCGACGATGCGGCGAAGGAAGCGGTCGCCATGGTCGCCGGCAACAATTCCGTGCGCATCATCGACACCTCGACCGCCCACCGGATCGATCCGAATTGGGCCTACGGCTTTGCCGAAATGGACGGAGCGCAGGCGAAGAAGATCGCTTCGGCCCGCCACGTCGCCAATCCCGGCTGCTATCCGACCGGTGCGATCGGCCTGATCCGCCCCCTGCGCGCCGCCGGTCTCTTGCCGGAGGACTATCCGGTCACCGTCAACGCCGTCTCCGGCTATACCGGCGGCGGCAAGCAGCTGATCGCGCAGATGGAGGATGCCGGCCATGCCGAACATATCGACGCGCCGCACTTCCTCTACGGCCTGACGCTGAAGCACAAGCATGTGCCGGAGATGCAGGTGCACGGGCTTCTCTCCCGCGCGCCGCTGTTCTCGCCCTCGGTCGGCAAGTTCGCGCAGGGCATGATCGTGCAGGTGCCGCTCTACCTGGCCGACCTCAACGACAACGCCTCACTGGGCTCGATCCACGCCGCCCTTGCCGACCACTATGCCGGCCAGGACATCGTCGAGGTGGTCGACCTGAAGGACAGCGCAGCGCTCCCCCGCGTCAACGCGGTGGAACTCGCCGATACCGACCGGATGAAGCTCTTCGTCTTCGGCACCGCCGGTGCCCCCCACGTCAACCTCGTCGCCCTGCTCGACAATCTCGGCAAGGGCGCCTCGGGAGCCGCGGTGCAGAATATGGATCTGATGTTGAGGCAATAGCCAGTAGGCAGCAGGCAGTACAGAAGGGCGCGTTCCCGAAATCGGGACGCGCCCTTCATTGTCTGGTCCAGGCTTTCGTCGCGAGGCCCGTCCCCTATTGCCTATTGCCTATGGCCTACCGCCTACTCCCTCACCTCGATCGCCACCGGCTTCGGATATTCGCCGACGAAGCCGCGCCAGTGGGCGATGGCGAAGCCGAGGACGACGAGGGCGCCGCCCTGGTGCGCCAGTGCCCAGCCGAGCGGCACCTGCCAGATCAGCGTCAGGATGCCGATCAGCGCCTGCAGACAGACGAGGATGAAGAGCAGCACGGTGCGGCGGGCATGGGTGGTCCCGGGTGCCGCGCGCAGAGAGGCGATCATGTGCAACAGTGCCATGGCAAAGAGCAGATAGGCGCCGCAGCGGTGCAGGAACTGCACCGTCTTGGGGTTCTCGAACAGGTTGATCCACCAGGGCTGCTGGACGAAGAGATCGCCCGGCACCACGGCGCCGTCCATCAGCGGCCAGGTGTTGTAGCTCAGCCCTGCGTCGAGGCCGGCGACCAGCGCGCCGAGATAGATCTGGAAGATCGCCATGCAGGCGATCGCCGCAGCCCATCCCCTGGAATTGCCGGCCGGGGCCGGATCGTCGCTGTGCGGCGACAGCCCGCGCATGATCCAGACGCAGGCGGCGAAGATCAGACAGGCGATGACGAGATGGGTGGCAAGCCGGTACTGGCTGACCGAGACGAGCTTCGTCAGGCCCGACGACACCATCCACCAGCCGATGAAGCCCTGGAAGCCGCCCAGCGCCAGCAGGCCGACCAGCGGCCAGCGCAGCCGGCGTTCGATCCGGCCCGTGCCCCAGAAGAAGACGAGCGGCAGGGCGAAGACGATGCCGATCGAACGGGCGAGCAGCCGATGCGCCCACTCCCACCAGAAGATCGACTTGAAGCTCTCCACCGTCATGTCGCTATTGAGTTCGGAATATTGCGGGATGCGCTTGTAGAGGTCGAATTCCTCCTGCCACTCCGCCTCGGTCAGCGGCGGGATGACGCCGTGGATCGGCTTCCATTCCGTGATCGACAGGCCGGATCCGGTCAGCCGCGTCGCCCCGCCCACGAGGACGAGCGCGAACAGCGTCAGGAGGACGATACCGAGCCACAGGCGCACGGCCCGGCGGTTGCGGTCGACGCGGTCGATGTCGCTCAAGAGCTGTCGTTCGGTCGCGGAGGTGATGGTCATGGCTGCTCCTGTCTTGTCGCCGTTGATTTGCAACACGATGCCATGCAAAACAAGTCCGATATGCCTTTGCGGCATCCGGTCGCGGGGGCTCCGCCGATGCGGATGCCGTGCAACCATACGGGACCCTTCATGCCCCCTCGCCTGCGCAAACTGATCGGGACGATCCTGATCATCATCCTCGTGATCGTCTACGCGCTGGTCGCCACGACCATCGCCTCCTTGACGCTTGGCGCCTCGCCCTGGTGGGTGCACATGCTCTACTTCCTCTTCTCCGGGCTCCTGTGGATCCTGCCGGCGATGCTGATCATCAAGTGGATGGAGAAGCCGGCCAAGCCGCGAAAGTAGACGCCATGCGGCCCGTTTCGACTGTCCCGTTAGCCGGCCGGTAACCGTAGTTGCGGATTTCGCCGGCGCGCGCGGCGCATGGGCACGGGAAATAAACCGGTTGGCGGCCATGGCGATGTAAGGTCCGCCGATCCCGGTGTGGCCCCGGCAGGAGCACGATGGCATCGAAAGCGCGGGCAATGCAGCTTGATTTCCAGATCATGCCTGCGGACGGAGACGTCCTGGGCAAACTGGCGCGGTATGTTCCCGGTGGCGAGCGTCGCTCTGCCGCGGTCCCTTTCGCCATCCAGTTGCACGACCGGATGGAGGCGCTGGAGGCGACCTGGCGGACGCTCGAGGCCGGCAACGCCCTGTCGCTGCATCAGGGCTACGACTGGTGCCACGCCTGGGTCGCCACCCACGACAGCCAGCTCCTGATCGTCGAAGGAGTGCATGCCGGGCGGACGGAAATGATCCTGCCGCTGGAGATCGTGCGGCACGGGCCGGTCCGGATCGCCCGCTTCCTCGGCTCGCGCTTCAGCAACATCAATACCGGGCTCTACACCGAAGCCTTCAGCACACTGGCCCCGCCGGCGGTGCTGCGCCAGGCGCTCGACCAGGCGCGCGGCCAGTTCGCCCGCTATTTCGATCTCATCATGCTGGAAAACATGCCGCTCGACTGGCGCGGACAGGAGCATCCCTTCTCGCACCTGCCTGCGGTCCTGAACCAGAACGCGGCCTTCCAGCTCACGCTTCACGCCGATTTCGACCGTACGCTCGCACAGGTGAACGCCAAGCGCCGGCGCAAGAAGTTCCGCCAGTGCGAACGGCGGCTGGAGGCGTTCGGCGGCCATGAGCACGTGATTGCCGAAGGCCGGGCCGAGGCCTGCCGCATGCTCGGCCTGTTCTTCCAGCAGAAGGCGGCACGCTTCGAGGCGCTCGGCCTGCCAAACGTCTTTAGGGACGCGCAGACGCAGGCCTTCTTCCGCACCCTTGCGGCCATTCCTGCCGGGCCCGACGACTATCCGCTGCAACTGCATGCGCTCCGGATCCGCAGCGGCAGCGAGGCCGGCCGGGTCATCGCGATTGCGGGCCTGTCGCGCAAGGGCGACCATGTCATCTGCCAGTTCGGCTCCATCGACGACGGCTTTGCGCCCGAGACGAGCCCCGGCGAAACCCTGTTCCACCTGATCATCGAGAAGCTCTGCGGCGAAGGCGTCGCCCTGTTCGATTTCGGCATCGGCGACCAGGCCTACAAGCGCTCCTGGTGCAACATCGAGACGGCGCAATATGACCTGCTCTGGCCGACGACGCTTTCCGGAAGCGCCGTCGCAGCGCTGCACCGGGCGCGGGCGGCCGCCAAGCGCTCGATCAAGCAGAACCCGAGGCTCTACGGCTTCGTGCAGCGATTGCGCTCGGGCAAGACAGAATTCGTCCGACCCGCCGCGGCCGACGGCGAATAGCCCCGGCGGGGCCGGTTCAGGCCGCGCGCCGGCCGGGGCGCGGCGGTGTGCCTGTCCCGGTCATCAGCACGATCTCGCTGTAGCCGGCGTCCGCGAACCTGCCGATCGTCTCGACGACGCGATCCTCGTCCGCGCCCGGGATGGAGAGGATGATCTCGGCCTGTCCCGACGGCGTCAGCCGGTGCACGCCGGCGACATCGGCCGGGCCGCATTCGACGATGACGGTCTCGTAGGCGTCCGAAAGCGCATCCACGATCATCGACAGCCGGTCGATGCCGCGCATCGCGCGCTTGATGTCGGCATTGCCGCGCGCGACGACGTGCGCGTCGGAAGCCTCATCGCCATGAAGGATATCGGCGAAGGCCGCATCGCCGACGAGCAGGTCCGTCACGCCGGCAAGACGGGTCGTTCCCGTCATCAGCCGCGTCGGCAGGGCCGATCCGGTCAGGTCGACCAGCACGGTCTTGCGGCCCCTGTCGGCAATCATGCGGGCCAGCGCCACGGTCGCGGCCGACCCGGCATCGCCGGACGGGGAAACGGCGATCGCGACGGCGACATCGTTCTCGGTCATGTTCCGCGCCACGGCGGTGACGGTGAAGTCGTCCCCGTCGTCGCCATCGTCCACGACGGGCGGCGCTGCGAGGGACGCCGCGTCCTCCTCCTCCTCGGCATCATATGCGGCCGGAACCGACCGGTAGTCCGGCGTCTGGGCCTCGGCGTAAGCGGCGATGCCCGCTCCGGCCACGGCCTGCCGCGCCGCTGCAACATCCGCACGAACAAGCGGCCAGCGCTCGACCTCCGCCTCATCGGTGAAATCGTCGTCCGGCGCCGGATTGCCGGGCGAGACGGGCCGCAATCCGCGGCCGCTGAAGAGCTCGGCGAGCAGGATCGCGACCGAGGACAGAAGGAATCCGGCGAGCCCGCCGACGATGGTGATCGGCAGAACCTTGGGGAACTGGCGCTCGGTCGGCGGCACGGCTGCGGAAATGATCCGCGCATCGGCCGGCGTCGAGCTGGCATCGGAACGGGACGTCGCCTCGCGGTAGCGGGCGAGATAGGTCTCCAGCAACTGTCGCTGGGCGGTGGCCTCGCGCTCCAGCGCCTTCAGTCCGACCTCGTCCTCGCCGGCGCGGGCGCTGTCGGCCTTGACCGCGTTGAGCTGCTGGATCAGCTGCTGCTCGCGCAGGCGGGCGACCCTCGCGTCGTTTTCGAGGCTCGCGAGGATCTTCGAGGTTTCGGCGGTGATCTGGGCGCGGATCCCGGCAAGCTGGGAGCGCAGGCCCTTCAGGCGCGGATGCTGCTCGAGCAGGCTCGTCGAAAGGTCGGAGACCTGCCCCTGGATCTGCGCCTCGCTCTCCTTCAGCCGCTGGATCATCTGCGAGCCGACGACGTCGCTCAGCGTATCGGGGGCGCCGCCGCTCTTCAGCACCGCGCGCACGCTCTCCGCCCTCGCCTCGGCCGTCGCCTTCTCGGTACGGACACGGGCGAGCTCGCCCGATACGTCGTTCAGCTGCTTGACGGCAAAGGTGGCGTTCTCGCCGGTCGGCAGGAGATCGGAGCGGGAGCGGTATTGCGCCACCTTCTCCTCCGCCTCGCGCACCTTCTCGCGCAGGTTGGCGATCTCGGGCTCGAGCCAGCGGCTCGCCTCGGAATTGGTGTCGAGCTTGGCCCCGCTCTGCAGCGACAGATAGACCTTGGCCATCTCATTCGGAATGGCAGCGGCGAGCAGCGGGTCCTCCGAGGTGAACTGGATCGCGACCACGCGCGACTTCTCCACCTGATAGACGACGAGCTTGTCCTCGAACTCCTTGAGCACCCGCTCCTCCGGCGGCAGATCGAGCGGGTTCTTCTTCAGGCCGAAGGCGACCAGGATATCGGAGAGCGCGGACGGATTGGCGGCGGGATCGAACTCGGCAAGCTCATAGAGCTTCATGTCGCGGGCGACCTGCTTGATGAGGTCGGCGGACTTCAGGAGCTGGACCTGGCTGACGACGTCGAGTTCGTCGAACGCCGGTTCGCGCACAGCGCTGCGGTCGACGCCCGTCGTATAGGCCGGCTCGCGCGCCTCGATCAGCAGGCGCGTCTCGCTGCTGAAGGTGGGCGCGATCATGCTCGAGGCGGCAAACGCCAGGCCCGCGGAGACGACAGTCGCCAGCAGCACCTGCCCGCGCCTGTTCCAGATCGCACGGACCAGCCCGCCGAGGTCGATATCGACGTCGTCCTGTGCCCCATATCCGCCTGACATCTGCATACTCCGTGAACGCGCAGTTTCTCCGCACGGTAAACAATCATGGTAACCCAAGCGTTAATGCGGACCTCCCCTGCAACCCTGCATTCAGAAAACTGCCGTCGAACGCAGGAAACAGCATCCACGCGTTGCAACATTTACCGGCCATTAACCCTAACAGTAGGATAACGGCTGCAGACAGGAACCAATCCCGACAGGCAAGGCGAATGGCATTCGCAATTACAACCAGAGGCGCTGCGCTCGCGATCGCCGCCATTGCGACGGTCGTGATGACCGGTTGCAGCGGCTATCGCCCGGCACCGAAGTCGTTTCAGGAAGCGACGATCCAGCCCTACCGCCTCGACAGCGGCGACCGCCTGCGCGTGACCGTGTTCGAGCAGCAGAGCCTCAGCAACACCTATCTCGTGGACCAGGCCGGCTACATCGCCTTCCCGCTGGTCGGCTCGGTGCCCGCACGCGGCAAGACGATCCAGGAGATGGAGAGCATCATCGCCGGCAAGCTCAGACAGGGCTATCTGCGCGATCCGGACGTGTCGATCGAGGTGGCCAACTACCGCTCGATCTACCTCATGGGCGAGGTCGGCCAGGCCGGACAGTACAGTTACGTGGCCGGCATGACGGTGCAAAACGCGATCGCCGTTGCCGGCGGCTTCTCGCCGCGGGCGAACCAGTCGAATGTCGACGTGACCCGCAAGGTCAACGGAAGGATCATCACCGGGCGCATATCGATCTCCGAACCGATCCTCGCCGGCGACACCATCTATGTCCGCGAACGCCTGTTCTGATCCCGATGACCGACCAGGGACCGTTGCGCATCATCCATTGCTTCCGGTCTCCGATCGGCGGGATCTTCCGTCACGTGCGGGATCTCGCGGAATATCACGCCCGCCAGGGCCACGAGGTCGGCATCGTCTGCGACAGCAGCACCGGCGGAACCTACGAGGACGCGCTGTTCGACGAGATCCGCCCCTTTCTCTCGCTTGGCATCTTCCGCCTGCCCATCCGCCGCTCGGTCAACCCGGGCGATCTGCGGGCGCTGTGGAAGAGCTATCGTGAAATCAGAAACTTGCGGCCGGATGTGCTTCACGGTCATGGCGCCAAGGGCGGCGCCATCGCCAGGCTCATCGGCTCAGTGTTGCGGGTCAACAGGTATCGCGTAGCCCGCCTCTATTCCCCGCATGGCGGCAGCCTGCACTTCACCCGCCAGACGATCGCGGGAAGGACGGTCTTCCGCCTCGAGCGCCTGTTCGAGTTCTTCACCGACGCCATCGTCTTCGTCTGCGACTTCGAGCGCGACACCTATGTCGCCAAGGTTGGCAAGCCGCGCTGCCGCAGCGAACGCATCTATAACGGCATCAGCGACCGCGACTTCGACACGGTCTATCCCCGGGAAGGAGCCGCGGACTTCCTCTATATCGGCATGCTGCGCGACCTGAAGGGGCCGGACGTGTTCATCGACGCCTTCGCCCGGGCCGAGCGCCGGGTCGGACGGCCGCTGTCGGCGCTGATGATCGGCGACGGTCCGGACGAGGACAAGTACGAGCGCACCATGCTGCAGCTCGGGCTTGGAAGGCGGATCGCCATGATGCCGGCGATGAAGGCGCGCGACGCCTTTGCCATGACGCATGCCGTCGTCGTTCCCTCCCGCGCCGAGGCGATGCCCTATATCGTGCTTGAGGCGCTGGCGGCCGACGTGCCCGTGATCGCCAGCCGCGTCGGCGGCATTCCCGAGGTCCTGGGCGAGGACAGCATTGCGCTCGCCGCCCCCGCCGACGCCGATGCGCTCGCCACCTGCATGGCGCTGTCGGTCACCGAACCGAAATGGCGCTGCCGGGCCATGCCCGATCCCGAACGCTTCAAGGCCACCTTCTCGGCCTCGGTGATGGCTGCCACGACGATGACGCTCTATCGCGACCTGCTGCCGCCGGCTGGACGCAGCGCAGGTTGTACCGTCTCTTCGCAACTCGCGTAAGCGTTTTCTTAGGAGCTCTGTGCTATCCGGTCGGGATTAACGTCCCGGGTGGAACCATGAACCATATCGACAAGCCAGATGCCTTCGATCCCGAGCAGATCCGGCGCAAGGTGTCGGAGGTGCGCACGATTGCCCAGGGCGTGCAGCCGGACCAGGAGGACGGCGGCAAGACGGTCGAGCTGAATGCGCTCGCGCAGCAGATCGCCCTGCAGTTCCGCGCCGAGAGCTATTCGCCGAACATGATCACCGGACTGCTGCGGCTTTTGGAGTTCAGCGTGCTGTTCCTGATCGGCTATGCGACCACCACCTTCTACGTCGCCCCGCCGATGGACCTCGTCCTGTTCTATGTCGGCGTGGTCGCCGGCGGGTCGGCGCTCGGGGTTCTCCTGCTGCATCTCGTCGATGCCTACCAGATCCCCTCGCTGCGCGCCGCCTGGCGGATGATCCCACGAATCCTTGGCGCCTGGGCGGTCGCCTTCGCGGCCATGGCGCTGGCGCTGTTCTTCTTCAAGACGGCGGAGACGACCTCCCGCGTCTGGTTCGTGCTGTGGTTCGTGCTCGGTGCGCTCTATCTCGTCACCGAGCGGCAGCTGATCGCCTATTCGATCCGGCGCTGGGCCCGCAACGGCACGATGGAACGGCGCGCGGTGATCGCCGGCGGCGGCGAACCCGCCAAGGAGCTGATCCGCGCGCTGGAACGCCAGCCGGAGAACGACATCCGCATCTGCGGCATCTTCGACGACCGCGACGAGCGCCGTTCGCCATCGGTCGTGGCGGGCTATCCGAAACTCGGGACGATCGCCGAGCTGGTCGAATTCGCGCGGCTTGCCCGCATCGACATGCTGATCATCTCGCTGCCGCTTTCGGCCGAGGCCCGCATCCTGTCGCTTTTGAAGAAGCTCTGGGTGCTGCCGGTCGACATCCGGCTTGCGGCGCATTCGAACGGTCTGCGCTTCCGTCCGCGCAGCTATTCGCAGGTCGGCGCCGTGCACATGCTCGACATCTTCGACAAGCCGATCGCCGACTGGGACAGGGTCGCCAAGCGCATCTTCGACATCGTCTTCAGCGTGGTGGCGCTGCTCTTGCTCTGGCCGGTCATGATCGGGGCGGCGCTGGCGGTGAAATTCACCTCCAGGGGGCCGATCATCTTCAAGCAGAAGCGCCACGGCTTCAACAACGAGGTGATCGAGGTCTACAAGTTCCGCTCGATGTACACCGACATGGCCGACCCGACGGCGAAGGCCGCCGTCACCAAGGGCGATCCGCGCGTCACCCCGGTCGGCCGCTTCATCCGCAAGACCTCGATCGACGAGCTGCCGCAGCTCTTCAACGTGCTGAAAGGCGAGCTGTCGCTCGTCGGCCCGCGCCCGCATGCGATCCAGGCGCAGACGAACGACCGCAAGTATGTCGACGTGGTCGAGGGCTACTTCGCCCGCCACCGGGTCAAGCCCGGCGTCACCGGCTGGGCGCAGATCAACGGCTGGCGCGGCGAGATCGACCATGACGACAAGATCCGCTACCGCACCGAGTTCGACCTCTACTACATCGAGAACTGGTCGCTGCTGTTCGACCTGAAGATCCTGTTCCTGACGCCGATCAGGCTGCTCAATACGGAAAATGCATATTGAGTACCGCCGCGATCCCGATGCGCCAGCCGATGCGGCCGCAGCTTGCGACCATCGGCCTCATCGCGTCGACGCTGGTGACGCTCGGGGTGTTCCTGTCCGGCTTCGTGATTTCCGAGCCGGCGCCCTACGAACTCTTCATGGTCGGGCTGATCGGGATCTGGGCCGTCCTCGGCCTGCGCATCTCGCGCAGCGTCGCGCCGCTGCTCGCGCTCTACCTCGCCTTCAACGTCGGCGGCATGCTGTCGCTCACCGTCATGCAGGACATGGCGGGCGGGCCGATGTATGTCGCCGTCTCGCTGTTTCTGGCACTCTCCGCCGTCTTCTTCGCCGCCATCATCGAGGCGAAGCCGCAGCGGCTGCAACTGATCTTCCGCGCCTGGGTCGCCAGCGCGCTGATCACCGCATCCCTCGGCATCCTCGGCTATTTCAATGCCTTTCCCGGCAGCGAGGCCTTCACGCTCTACGACCGCGCCAAGGGCGCGTTCCAGGATCCCAACGTGTTCGGTCCCTTCCTGGTGGCCCCTGCCCTCTACCTGATGCACGGCCTGCTGGCGAACCGGCTGAGCCAGGCGCCGCTGAACGTCGCCGGCCTCCTGGTGATCGCGCTCGCGCTCTTCCTGTCGTTTTCGCGGGCCGCCTGGGCGCTGTTCCTGTTTTCCGCCTGCGCCATGGTCTTCGTGATGCTGCTCAAGGAGCGGACCGGCGCCTTCCGGCTGAAGATCCTCACGCTGAGCATCGTCGCGGTCGGCGCGATGGCGCTCGCCCTCATCGTCGCGCTGCAGATCCCGCAGGTCGCCGACCTCTTCTCCAGCCGCACCCAGCTCGTGCAGGACTATGACGGCGGCCATCTCGGCCGCTTCGCCCGGCACAGGCTCGGCTTTCTGATGTCGATGGAGCATCCGCTCGGGATCGGCCCGATGGTGTTCAGCACGATCTTTCCCGAAGACGAGCACAATATCTGGCTGAAGTCGCTGACGAGCTACGGCTGGCTCGGCTTCCTGTCCTACCTGACGCTGGTGGTCTGGACGCTCTGGGCCGGGTTTCGCAACCTGCTGCTCAACCGGCCCTGGCAGCCCTACCTGATGATCGCCTACATCGCCTTCATCGGCCATACCGCCATCGGCTTCGTCATCGATACCGACCACTGGCGCCACTTCTACCTGATCGTCGGCATCGTCTGGGGCTGTTTCGCGCTCGAGCACCGTCACCGGCGGCAGCACCTTGCCGTGAGGCGGGCGCCATGAAGCGGCCCCGCGACCGGGCGACGCGCCCCCTGCGGCTGATGCAGGTGCTGGAACCGAGCGGCGGCGGCTCGGGCCGGCATTTCCTCGACCTCTGCCGCGGCCTGAAGCAGCGCGGGCACGTCGTGCACGCCGCCTATTCGCCACGCCGGGCCGAAGAGCGCTTCGTCGGCGAACTCCTGTCGCTCGGGCTCGACGGCATACATCCCGTCGACATGGCGCGCGCGCCCGGACCATCGGATTTCGGCGCCTGGCGGCGCCTGCGCGGCCTGATGCGCGAACACGGACCGTTCGACGCCGTCCACGGCCACAGCTCCAAGGCCGGCGCGCTGACGCGCCTCCGCCTGCCCGGCCCGCACGTGCCGCGGATCTATACCCCGCATGCCTTCCGCACCATGGATCCGGGCCTGGGGCCGGCCGGATACTTCGTCTACGGCCTGATCGAGCGTTGCCTTGCCCGCTTCCTGACCGACCAGCTGATCTGCGTCTCCGCCGACGAATACGCCCATGCGCGTGCGCTCGGCATGTCGCGCAGGAAGCTCTCGATCATCGTCAACGGTGTCGAGGAACCAGCCCACGGCCTGCGCCGGCGCATCCGCGCCGAGCTGGCGCTTCCCGACAATGCGCTCGTCTTCGGCTTCGTCGGCAGGCTCTCGGCGCAGAAGGCGCCCGAACGGCTGATCGACGCCTTCACCATCGCCGCCCGCACGCTGCCGCATGCCCATCTGCTGATGGTCGGCTCGGGCGAGCTCGAGCGGCAGGTGCGCGAGAGGATCGCCAAAAGCCCCGCCGCCGACCGCATCCGGCTGACCATGCACTATACCGGCCGCCAGGCGATGGACGCGATCGACGTGCTGGCGATGCCGAGCCGCTACGAGGCGATGTCCTACGTGATGCTGGAGGCCGCCGCGGCCGGCAGGCCGCTGGTCCTGACCGAGGTCGGCGGCGCCTCGACGGTGCTGGAGGACGGCCGCAACGGCATCCTCGTCGCCAATGTCGACGACCCCGCCCAGTTCGCCCGCGCCCTGGTCAAGGCCTCCGACCCCAAGCGCCTCGCCCGCTACGAGACCGAAGCGGCGCGGAAGCAGGGCGACTACGGCCTGCCGCGGATGATCGCGGAGACGGAGGCGGTGTATCGGCGGATGGCGAAGTGAGGGGTGGGGCGAGTCGGCGGTTCGGGCGCGCTGTCAGCTTCCCAAGCGGTCTGTTTTAGATTGTTTTGTTATCACCATCTGGCGTAGTCTCCTCAACGGCTCTGAGCGCCTTTGCGTCAATCTTCGCGGCTTTCTGAAGCTCTCTTTTACTGGTTACAGCCGCTGCAAGAGCAGCGCTACTGGCCTTGCGTCTCTCGCGCTCAATATACCAGCTACGAAACAAATATTCGATGAGTGCAACAAGGCGATCGGCCTCCTCCTCATCCACGTCGATAATTACATTTGTGTTCTTATCCATATGAGCGCCGATATCGCCAATGGAACGCACATTCTGAATATCTGTCCAGGTGCTATGATCAATCTTATCTTTCACATAGCTAAGCTCAGCGCCCAATTCACCCTTTCTGTTCTCTGGGATATCAAAGAAGTCGCGAACAATCCCCTGCAGGCAGCGTCTCGACAGTGCGGCAGACGCCGAACCGCTAATGGGTGCAACAAGGACTGCCTCACGATAGGATTTCCGAATCGGTTCAGGGATAGCGTCGGGTAGGGTCATGACGCTCCCTTCTGGGAGAAGTCTTCGCAAAAGATGGACGGCGCCGTATCTTACTGGCTGCCTTGGGCCATTTGATATGATGTTTCTTATGCTGACATCGACAGTCAAAGATCGGCAGTTGGGATTTGGACAAGAGATTGATGTGCACATAAGTGCAATGCCGTCACCTAAGCTCGACCTTTCATTCAAGGCAGCGTTGGAGACGGTGCGGTTGACATCGAGGATCGTAGAAAAATGTTGGCAATGAGGACATTGCCAATTCTGAGGCGCCATCTGTTGCTCCTAGACCTTAATCTGCGAGCGTGAGTTGACATTCTGCCGCTAACTATCTCAAAAGTCTTCGAGAACGATGTGATCGTGAAGGTTGTCTACACATTATTAAAGAACGATACCAGAACAACCGACAGGCTTCCCGTCCTCTATCCATAGCTTTCTCGCAGTCTCTTCTTTTTTCCACCTCCCACCCATTTTTGCCCTTGCTTCCAAATGCCCGAGACTATAGGGCTTTCCTCGGTTCGGAGCGTAGCGCAGCCCGGTAGCGCACTTGACTGGGGGTCAAGGGGTCGTGGGTTCGAATCCCGCCGCTCCGACCATTTTCCCTTCCCCATCATCGAGATATCGCTGGCAGTTGCTCCCCAGACAGGGGTGGCACCCATCCTCGTGCAGAACGGGCTGTCAGTGGCCTGCCGCGCCCCCTGCTCCGTCTCGATTTGCCCAGATTGCGTCGCTTGAGGCCGGCGGACCGAAAGCCGATGCCGGCCTGATCCTTCGATACGATGACCTGCCGACAGTCCCGGCGTTGCGCCTCAGGCGCCGGCGAGGGCGTGCGCCATGCGGGTGGTGGCGGCGATGCGGCCGTCGGCGGGGGAGAACGGGGCGCGGAGCGCGGCCTGCCGCTGGCGGTCGCCGGCGACCGGCATGCCGGCCTCGAGGCAGGCGAAGGCGAAGGCCTCGCGGGCGACCGGCGCGGGCAAGGACCGTCCCAGCGCCTCGCGGCACTGGCGGATCGCCCGCTCGTAGAGCACGCCGTCACGGGTCGGCCATTCGTTTTCGAGGAAATCCAGCGCGTCGTAGATGCAGGAGAAGGTGCGCGTCAGTCCGGATTGCAGATGAACGCGGACCGGATCGGTCCAGCGCGGATAGAGGCTGTTCATTTCGGGGTCTCCTGGGCCCTGCATGCTTCTGTGCGCATCCGATAGGTGAGTCGCATGACGATATCGCGACGGCTGCCCGTCGCGTTTCCCCGACTGCATCCCTTGACGGCATGGCCTGACGGCTGCGCGGACGGGGAACGCCGAGCGCGGCGGCTTCTTCCGCCCCGATGGGGAAATTGGTCAAAGGCGACGGGCGGCCCCCGGGCTGCAGGCGAAGGCGGCCCCGCGGCCCATGTGGCCGAACCTGCGGGTTCCGCCTCAGCCCGCCGGCGAGAAGACGAGCACGCTGGCGCCGGGCGAGGTCACCTGCTCCTGCGCTTCCATCTCCTCGAACGGTGCTCCGGCGCCGGTGTCGAGAAGGCGCCGCCAGCGCGTCACGCCATTCGGCGACGGCAGCCGGATCTCGCTGTCGCCGCCGGCGTTGAACACGAGCAGAAGGTGGTCGGCGACGTGTTGCCCGTCTTCGGCCTGGACCGTCTTCGCCAGATAGAGCATGACGAAACGACGGCCGGCGTCGCCCCAGGCCGCCTCGTCCATCGCCTGGCCGTCTTCCCGGTACCAGGCGATCTCCGTCGGGCCGTCGCCGCTGTCGCCGTCCGCGAACCGCTCCGGCCGCAGGCAGCCGTGTTCCTTGCGCAGCGCGATCATCCGGCGGCAGAAATCGAGGAAGGGGTCGTCGCGGCCGCTCCAGTCGGTCCAGCCAATCTCGTTGTCCTGGCAGTAGGCGTTGTTGTTGCCGCCCTGGCTGTTTCCCGCCTCGTCGCCGCCGAGGATCATCGGCACGCCCTGGCTGAGCAGCAGCGTCGCCATCATGTTGCGGCGGCGGCGGGCACGCGCCTCGGCGATGCCGGGATCATCCGTCGGCCCTTCCCATCCCATGTTGTGCGAATGGTTGGCCGAATGGCCGTCGCGGTTGTCCTCGCCGTTCGCCTCATTGTGCTTGCCGTCATAGGAGACGGTGTCGGCCAGGGTGAAGCCGTCATGGGCGCTCAGCAGGTTGACCGAGGTGGTCGCGCCGCGGTCGGAATGGTTGAACTGCACGGCCGAGCCGGTCAGGCGCTGCGACAGGCCGGAGACCAGCCCCTCGTCGCCCCTCCAGTAGCGGCGCACGTCGTCGCGGTACTTGTCGTTCCATTCGCGGAACGGATGCGGGAAACCGCCGACCTGGTAGCCGCCGTCGCCGACGTCCCACGGCTCGGCGATCAGCTTGACGCCGGCGAGCACCGGATCCTGCCGGATCGCGTCGAAGAAGCCGCCGTCGCGGTCGAACTCGACGTGGCGGGTGCGGCCGAGCGTGCTGGCGAGATCGAAGCGGAAACCGTCGACATGCATGACGCCGACCCAGTAGCGCAGGCTGTCGAGCACCATGCGCAGCACCATCGGATGGGCGACGTTCAGCGTGTTGCCGGTTCCGGTCGTGTCGTAGCTGTGGCGCTTGTCCTCCGGCGACAGGCGGTAGTAGCTGAGATTGTCCAGCCCGCGGAAACTCAGGGTCGGGCCGCGTTCCGAGCCTTCGGCGGTGTGGTTGTAGACCACGTCCATGATCACCTCGATGCCGGCCTTGTGGAAGCGCTTGACCATCGTCTTGAATTCGGTGATCCGATCGCCGGACATGAAGCGCGGCTGCGGCGCGAAGAAGCCGAGCGTCTGGTAGCCCCAGTAGTTCTTCAGCCCCTTTTCGAGCAGGTAGCGATCGTCGGGGAAATACTGGATCGGCAGGACCTCGACCGCGGTGATGCCGAGTTTCACCAGATGGTCGACGATCGGATCGCTGCACATGCCGAGGAAGGTGCCGCGCAGGTCCTCGGGCACGTCGGGGTGCAGCATCGTCATGCCGCGCACATGCGCCTCGTAGATGATCGTGTCGGTCCAGGGCCGGCGGATCGCCTCGTCGCCGTCCCAGTCGAAATTCGGGTCCTGCACCACGCCCTTCAGCGCAAACGGCGCACTGTCGCGCTCGTCGAAGGAGAGATCGCCCTCCTCCGCCCCGATCCGGTAGCCGTAGAGCGCGTCGTCCCAGACGAGCTCGCCCTTGACCTGCTTGGCATAGGGATCGAGCAGCAGCTTGTTCGGGTTGAAGCGGTGGCCGGCGGAGGGGTCATAGGGGCCGTGCGCGCGGTAGCCGTAGACGGTGCCGGGCTTCAGCCCCGCGATATAGCCGGACCAGATGTCGCCCTCGCGCTTGGGCAGCGCCATCCGCGCCGTCTCCTCCCTGCCGTCGGGCGAGAAGAGGCAGAGATCGATGCTTTCGGCATGGGCGGAGAACACCGCGAAATGCACGCCGCCGCCGGTGAACTCGGCACCCAGTTCAGGCTTGAGAAAGTCGAGTTCGGAGAAGGTCATGGCCATCGTCGTGCCGCCCCATCGGTTCGTTTGGTTTTGAGATCTGCCCTCGGGCCTTTGCCAGTATGACATGGGCCGGCGTGACATTTCGGGTGTGACATTGCCGATGCCCCTGCGCCGATGTGTCCCCTGTGCCCGGCCAGCCTGTCCCGGCCGGCGTGCTGACGCCGTGCCTGCAACGCGGCACCGGGGCGAAAGTTCCGCGCAGGCGCGCCCGGCAATGCAAATACCGCCACGACCGGGAACGGAACTTTCCGCCCTTCCTCGTCATTTCCCGAGGCAGGAAGGCAGGTTGTCATGATCCCCTCCCATCCTCCATTGAATGTGCATTACGATCCGGCGAGCAAGACCGCCCTGCTCCAATTCGGCAGGCGCAGCACCGTGCTGCACGACCTTCCGACCCTGCAGAAGGCCGAGGACGCGGCCCGCGAGTTCGCCGCGAGCAACTGGGGCTATGTCGAAGAGAAAGCGGGCGCGCCGCCGGAAGACCACCCTGCGGCCGGCAACGCCTGAGCCCCGCCGCCGTCCCGTTGCGATCCGGCCCTCGGGATGGCACAAGGCGGAGATGGGCCAGGGTGACATAGACCAGAGTGATGCGACGGGCTGGCAGGACTTCTTCGATCGCGACGCGCAGGCCGTCGCCCCGGACCTGATCGGCGTGCAGCTTGCGATCGACGACGTCGGCGGCGTGATCGTGGAGACGGAAGCCTATGCGCCCGACGACCCCGCCTCGCACAGCTTCCGCGGCGAGACCCCGCGCAACCGGGCGATGTTCGGCCCGCCCGCCCATGCCTATGTCTATCGTTCCTACGGCATCCACTGGTGCCTGAACCTGGTCTGCCGTCCCGGCAGCGCGGTGCTGATCCGTGCGATCGAGCCGACGATGGGGATCGAGGCGATGCGCAAGCGGCGCGGGCTGGACGATCTGCGGCGGCTTTGCGCCGGTCCCGGCCGACTCTGCCAGGCGCTCGGCGTGACGGACTCGCTCGACGGCCTGCCCGTCACGCTTCCGCCGTTCCGGATCGCGCCCGCGACGGCACCAGCGATCGTAGGCTCCGGCGTCCGCATCGGGTTGACCAAGGCGGTCGACGTTCCCTGGCGGTTCGGGCTGGGCGGCTCACCGTTCCTGAGCCGCAAGCTCTGAGGGGTATTTCGGCCGGGGCCGGCCGGCGTTCGCCCGCCAGATGCAGCTTCCGCTATCTCACCTGGTCGAGCAGGCGCTTGCATTCCAAGAGGTCGTAGAGCGCTTCCTGGAGAAGGGCGCGATCCTCCTTGCCGACGCTGCTCTTGCCGATCGAGATTTCCGGCGCATCCTCGTTGCCGCCGCCGACGAAGGAGAAGAAGCGGCGGCTGGTCGGCGCCTTGGCGCGGCCGACGATCTGGTCGTCGTCCGCCGTCTTCGGCGCCGCCGGCTCCTCCTGGCTGGCGGCGGCCAGCGCCTCGACGGTGGCAAGGTCGCCGCTGGCGATGGCCGCCACGAACTTGTTGCCGTTGTTCTTCAGGAGTTTCTGGACGCCCTTGATCGTATAGCCGTGATCGTAGAGCAGGTGGCGAATGCCCTTCAAAAGCTCGACGTCGTCGGGGCGGTAGTAGCGTCGCCCGCCGCCGCGCTTCATCGGCTTGATCTGGGAAAACCGCGTCTCCCAGAAGCGCAGGACATGCTGCGGCAGGTCGAGATCGTCCGCGACCTCGCTGATGGTGCGGAAGGCGTCGGGGCTCTTCTCCATCGAAACTCCTCACCGAAAAGCTTTTTCGACTCACGTTCCGGGCGCGCCGGCTGAGTCTTTGCATTTCAGCGGGTTGTCACACTTTTTTCAAGCGGAGAATCGGGGCCGTCCCAAGGCGATCCGCGATCAGGGCGCCGGCGCCTGCACCTTCTGCCTGGTCTTGCGGGCGGTGTGGGCCTTGAGAACGCGCTGCTTGAGCACGTTGGAGGCCTTGAACGTCATGACCCGACGCGGCGAGATCGGCACTTCCTCGCCCGTCTTCGGGTTGCGGCCGATGCGCTCGTTCTTGTCGCGGACCTGGAACGTCGCGAAGGATGACAGCTTCACGCTTTCGCCACGGACGATGGCATTGCAGATCTCATCGATCACGGTTTCGACGAGTTCCGCCGATTCTGTCCTGGAGAGACCGACCTTCCGAAAAACGGATTCGGCCAAATCTGCGCGTGTCACGGTTTTGCCGCTCATCTTCTCCCACCGTTTTCTTATTGAAAGCGCTTGCTTATCCGGCAAGAGTATTGCCCTTGCCGCTGTCGGTCAAGCACCGTTGAAGTAGGGGGCCGGGGCATTCCGCCTACCAGCGAAGCAGCACCGCGCCCCAGGTGAAACCACCGCCCATCGCCTCCAGCAGCACCAGGTCGCCCTTATTGATACGACCGTCGGCGGCAGCGGATGCGAGCGCCAGCGGGATGGAGGCGGCGGACGTGTTGCCGTGCAGGTCGACGGTGACGACGACTTTTTCCGGCGGAATGCCGAGCTTCTTGGCCGATCCGTCGATGATGCGGCGGTTGGCCTGGTGCGGAACCAGCCAGTCGAGGTCCTCGATCGACAGCCCGGTGGCGTCGAAGGCGGCGACGATCACGTCGGTGATCATGCCGACGGCATGCTTGAAGACCTCGCGGCCCTCCATGCGCAGATGGCCGACAGTGCCGGTGGTCGACGGTCCGCCGTCGACGTAGAGCTTGTCGAGATGGGCGCCGTCGGAACGGAGCTGGGCCGTCAGCACGCCGCGGTCGGCCACCGTCCCCTCGCCCTCCTGCGCCTCCAGCACGATCGCGCCCGCACCGTCGCCGAAGAGCACGCAGGTCGTGCGGTCGGTCCAGTCGAGGATGCGCGAGAAGGTCTCCGCGCCGATGACCAGCACCCGGCGCGCCAGTCCGCCGCGGATATAGGCGTCGGCCGTCGCCATGCCGTAGACGAAGCCCGAACAGACCGCCTGGAGGTCGAAGGCGTAGCCATGGTGCATGCCGAGGCGGTTCTGGATGTTGACGGCGGTGGCCGGGAAGGTGTTGTCCGGAGTGGAGGTCGCGACGATGATGAGGTCGATGTCGGCCGCCGTCAGCCCTGCCCTGTCGAGCGCCTCGCGCGCCGCCGCCTCGCCAAGCGAGGCCGTCGTCTCGCCTTCGCCGGCGACGTAGCGCTGGCGGATGCCGGTCCGCTGCACGATCCACTCGTCGGACGTGTCGACCATGCTCTCCAGCTCACGATTGGTGAGCACCCGCTTCGGGAGCGACGTCCCGAAACCGCGAACCACTGAACGGATCATCTTTGTTCCTATATCCCGTCGCTCATGCTGCCGGCCGCGCCTTCGACGGGTCTGTCTGCATGATACCTCTTGAGGTCTTCTTCTATCTTTTCCTTCAGGCCGTTGCGAGCCATGTCGTAGCCGACGTCCACCGCCGCCGCGAAGCCCTCGGCATCGGTGCCGCCATGGCTCTTGATGACGATGCCGTTGAGACCGAGGAAGACGCCGCCATTGACCTTGCGCGGGTCCATCTTCTCGCGCACGCGGTCGAAGGCGCTCTTGGCGAGGATGTAGCCGAGCTTGGCCATCCAGGTCCGCGACATGGCCGCGCGCAGGTATTCGGCGATCTGCCGAGCCGTGCCCTCGGCCGCCTTCAGCGCGATGTTGCCGGCGAAGCCTTCGGTGACGACGACGTCGACCGTGCCGCGGCCGATATCGTCGCCCTCGACGAATCCATAATAGTCGATCGTGTCAAAATTGGCCTCGCGGATGAGCTGGCCCGCCGCCTTGACCTCTTCCTGGCCCTTGATCTCCTCGACGCCGACATTCAGCAGGCCGAGCGTCGGGCGCTCGATCTCGAACAGCGCGCGCGCCATGGCCCCGCCCATCAGGGCGAAATCGAACAGCTGGTTGGCGTCGGCGCCGATCGTGGCGCCGATGTCGAGCACGATGCTCTCGCCCTTCAGCGTCGGCCAGATGCCGGCGATCGCCGGCCGCTCGATGTCGGACATCATGCGCAGGCAGAATTTCGCCATCGCCATCAGCGCGCCGGTATTGCCGGCGGAGACGGCGACGTCCGCGTCACCCTTCGCGACTGCGTCGAGCGCCATCCACATCGACGACTTGTTGCGGCCGCGACGCAGCGCCTGGCTCGGCTTCTCGTCCATGGCGATCGCGATCTCGCAATCGGTGAACGTGCTCGCTTCCTTGAGTTTGGGATAGCTGTCGAGCAGCGGCAGGCATTGGGAAGCAATGCCGAACAGGCAGAAACGAATGTCGGGGTGACGTTCGAGCGCCTTGGCTATGCCAGGGATGACGACCTGCGGGCCGTAATCGCCACCCATGACATCGACGGAAATTCTGACCACGCGAGTCCAGTCCTTGTTCTCCAGCCCCGGGGGCGGAATTTCGGTCAAAATACCGCTTTTCATCCGGGTGACAACTGAATTGTCGAGGGCCCGAAAGCCCATTCAGCTCTTTTTCCAGTCCTTCAATGCAGCAAACGGCGACGGTTTTGCGTCATCGGCTTCCGCACTCTCCACGTGAGCGGAAAAGGCGACACCCTCCTTGCGCGGATAGGGATCGATCGCCATCGCGGCATATTCGGCGGCGACCGCGCCGGCGTCGATCGTGTCGCCGTGGAAGGTCTCGGGACTGTCGGGCCCATCCGGGTCCAGCAGCATCTCGCCGCTGTCGGTCAGGGCCGCCCGGGCGAGCTTGGAGCCCTCCGGTACGAAGATCGCATCCACCGGCTCGTCGATCTTCGAGGCGACCGGCTCGAGCGTGACGACGCAGGTCTGCACGATCTCGGTCGCGACCCGGCCCTTCAGCCGGACGCCGTCCTTCTTCCAGCGCCGGACCTCGAATTCGGCCGAGAACGCCTTGACCTCGACGACGCCCCACTGCCGCGCCAGAACCCGGCATTCCGCCGGGTCGGCGGCGATCTTCACCGTCACCGGGTTGGAGGAGATGTGTCCCACCTTCACGAGATAGGAGAACGGCTGGTCTTCGATGTTCTTCATGGTCCTGTCCTTGGCGGCCTGCCGTCTCAGGTGGCCGGGCCCGCCGGAGGCAGCAGCGCCTCCCCGGCTTCGACGGTCGCCTCGTCCAGCGCCGTCAGATGAGCCTCGGCGGCAAAGAGATAGCGCGCCAGTTCCTGCATGTCTGGGCCGTCTTCGCCCGTTTCCGGATAGATATTGCGTTTCAGCGCCTGCGCAAGGGCCGTCTCGTCGCCGGCGTCGAGGGCGGCTGCATAAGATTCCAGCCGGCCGTAGAAGCGGGCGGCGAGCTTCTTCATCCGCTTCGGCACGCCGACGTCGCTGATGCCGAGTTCCCGGATCGAATGATCGATGTCCTGGAAGAAGGCGTCAACGATCTGCTGGGCGATCTCCTGGCCCGACGTCGCCGATGCACGGGTGCGGCGGAAGTAGACGATCATCACCGCCGACAGCATCTCCAGCCGTCCCATCACCGTGTCGGGCACATCGAGGCGCTCGTAGAGATAGGGCTGCCGGGCGGCCGCGGTCAGGTGGCCGTACTGGCGCTCGACGATCCGCTGGTTTGCGTTTTTTTTCTTCAGCAGGCCGAAAATCATCATAACGCCCAGTTTTGGCTGATTGAAGGAGCGAGCGCTGCCAGTGTCGTGTTGCATGACAGCCGAAGCTGGTTTACCGAAGCACCCACGAATTGCAATGGCTTGCCGGCCATCTTAGGCTCAAGGGGATTGTCGTTGAAGAGACGCTATTTTGGGACTGACATGAAATTGCTACGCAATGCAGCCATTGCCATCGGCCTTTCCACCATTCTTGCAGGATGCCAGACCGGCGAGATCCTGAACCAGGGCTATGTCGTCGACGAACAGACGCTGGCGCTCGCCCCGGTCGGCTCCTCGCGCGAACAGGTGCTGCTGTCGCTCGGCACCCCCTCGACGACGGCGACCTTCGACACCGAGGTCTTCTACTACATCTCGCAGAAGCGTTCGCGCCCGGTCGCCTTCATGAAACCGAAGCTGATCGAGCAGAGCATCCTGACGGTCTATTTCAACAAGGAAGGCAACGTGGATCGCCTTGCCAACTATACGATGAAGGACGGCGTGCCGTTCGACATGATCTCGCGCACCACGCCGACCGGCGGCGTCGAGCAGACCTTCCTCGGACAGCTCCTGAAGGGCGGCGCCGATCCGAACGCAGCGATCCGCAACGCACTCAGCCAGCCGCAATAACGGCGCCTGCGATCCCCATGCAAAAGGCCGCGGAGCTTGCTCTCCGCGGCCTTTCTCGTTTGCCTGCCCTCAAGCCAGGACGGCCAGGAGCAGAAGTGCGACGATGTTGGTGATCTTGATCGCCGGGTTCACCGCCGGGCCGGCCGTGTCCTTGTAGGGATCGCCGACCGTGTCGCCGGTGACGGACGCCTTGTGGGCCTCGGATCCCTTCATGTGGCGATGGCCGTCCTTGTCGACGAAGCCGTCCTCGAAGCTCTTCTTGGCATTGTCCCAGGCGCCGCCGCCGGAGGTCATCGAGATGGCCACGAACAGGCCGTTGACGATGACGCCGAGCAGCGAGGCGCCAAGAGCCGCAAAGGCCGAGGCCTTGGAGCCGGAGATCAGCAGCACGCCGAAATAGACGACGAGCGGCGCCAGAACCGGCAGCAGCGAGGGCACGATCATCTCGCGGATCGCGGCCTTGGTCAGAAGGTCGACGGCGCGGCCGTAGTTCGGCTTGTCCGTGCCCTGCATGATGCCGGGCTTCTCCTTGAACTGCCGGCGCACCTCCTCGACGATCGCGCCTGCGGCCCGGCCGACGGCGGTCATCGCGATGCCGCCGAAGAGGTAGGGGATCAGCCCGCCGAAGATCAGCCCCGCCACCACATAGGGATTGGAGAGATCGAAGGAGATCTCGCCCATGCCGGCAAAGTACGGATAGCGCTCCGGATTGGCGGCAAAGTAGGCGAGGTCGTTCGAATAGGCGGCGAACAGCACGAGCGCGCCGAGGCCGGCCGAGCCGATCGCATAGCCCTTGGTGACGGCCTTGGTGGTGTTGCCGACCGCGTCGAGCGCGTCGGTGGACTTGCGCACCTCCGGCGGCAGGTGCGACATTTCGGCGATGCCGCCGGCATTGTCGGTCACCGGACCGAAGGCGTCGAGCGCCACGATCATCCCGGCAAGCCCCAGCATGGCGGTGACCGCGATGCCGGTGCCGAACAGGCCGGCGAGCTGGTAGGTGGAGATGATGCCGCCGACGATGACGATCGCCGGGAGTGCCGTCGATTCCAGCGAGACGGCAAGGCCCTGGATGACGTTTGTGCCGTGGCCGGTCACCGAAGCCTGCGCGATCGAGTTGACCGGCCGCTTGTTGGTGCCGGTGTAGTACTCGGTGATGACCACGATCAGCGCGGTGACGACGAGGCCGAGCAGGCCGCAGACGAACAGGTTCGCCCCCGTCACCTCGACGCCGCCACCCATGCCGATCGAACCCCAGCCGACCGTCAGCGAGGTCGCGGCCGCAAGGCCCAGGATCGACAGCAGACCGGTGGCGATCAGGCCCTTGTAGAGGGCGCCCATGATCGAGTTGTTGGTTCCGAGCTTGACGAAGAAGGTGCCGATGATCGAGGTGATCACGCAGGCCGCGCAGATCGCCAGCGGATAGACCATCGCCGCGGCCAGCACCGGCGTTCCGGCGAAGAAGATCGCCGCCAGCACCATGGTCGCCACGACCGAGACGGCATAGGTCTCGAACAGGTCGGCCGCCATGCCGGCGCAGTCGCCGACATTGTCGCCGACGTTGTCGGCGATCGTGGCCGGGTTGCGCGGGTCGTCCTCGGGAATGCCGGCCTCGACCTTGCCGACGAGGTCGCCGCCGACGTCCGCACCCTTGGTGAAGATGCCGCCGCCGAGACGGGCGAAGATGGAGATGAGCGAGGCGCCGAAGCCGAGTGCCACGAGCGAATCGATGACCTCGCGGGCGGCCGGATCATGGCCGAGGACCGCGGTCAGGTACCAGTAGTAGATCGAGACGCCGAGGAGCGCCAGGCCCGCCACCAGCATGCCGGTGATGGCGCCGGACTTGAAGGCGATCTCGAGGCCGGCCGCCAGGCTGACCGAAGACGCCTGCGCCGTGCGCACGTTGGCGCGGACGGAGACGTGCATGCCGATGAAGCCGGCGACGCCGGACAGCACCGCGCCGATCAGAAAGCCGATGGCGGCGGTGGATGACAGAAGAAGCCAGGCGGCGATGAAGACGACGATCCCGACGATTGCAATGGTCTTGTACTGGCGGGTGAGATAGGCCTGAGCCCCCTCCCGGATATAGCCTGCAATTTCCTGCATGCGGGCGTTCCCCTGATCGGCGGCAAGCACCGACCGCGTCGCCCAGATGGCATAGACCACCGAGAGCAACCCGCATGCGATAACGCCCAACAATATGGCCATTTCGCTATTTCCTCCTGTGAGGCCGCAGTTCCCAGAGCTACGGCCATAAAAAACGCCAGCGACCCGATTGCCTCCTCACAAAACGGGCGGTTGACGACAGGGGCAGAGTGCAAGTGCGAATCGCCCGCGTCAAGACGCAGGCGCCAGATCACAATGATCGGCAGGGCTTATCCTGCCAAAGGCGCAGATCAGCGGGCCCTTGCCCGCGTGCGGTAGAGCAGCATCAAAACGAGGAAGAGGCTGATACCCGTCACCGGCCAGAAGACGAGGTTGATGGTCTGCCAGCCATAGGCGGTGAAGACCTTGCCGGAGGAGAAGGACGCGAGCGCGACCGTGCCGAAGAGGACGATGTCGTGGAAGCCCTGGACCTTGTCGGCCTCGTGTGGCCGGTAGCTGGAGGCGACGATCGCCGTCGAACCGATGAAGCCGAAGTTCCAGCCGACGCCGAGCAGGATCAGCGCCCCCCAGAAGTTCCAGAGCGCGATGCCCATGTGGGCAATCGCCGCGCAGGCCATCAGGATCAGGAGGCCGGCCGCGACCACCTTCTCGGTGCCGAAGTGCTGGATCAGCATGCCGGTGAAGAAGCTCGGCGCGAACATGGCGAGCACGTGCCACTGGATGCCGAGGGTGGCGAGTTCCGGCGAGAAGCCGCAGCCGATCACCATGGCGAGCGGCGCACCGGTCATCATGAAGGTCATCAGCGCATAGGTGGCGATGCCGCAGACCATGCCGGTCAGGAAGCGCTGGGTGAGCACGATCTCGGCGAGCGGCCGGGCGGGCGCCGCCTGCACGCCTGCCGAAACCCTGGTCTCCGGCAGGCGCAGCATCAGAAACAGCACGATCGCCGACAGGCACAGCGGGACGAGCGCCACGAAGGCGCCGGCAAAGAGCACGGGCTCGAAGAGATCCTTGGTGAAGATGACGAGCTGGGGGCCGAGGATGGCGGAAACGACGCCGCCCGCGAGGATCCAGGAGATCGCCCGCGGCTTGTAGAACGAAGGCGAGGCATCGGCTGCGGCAAAGCGGATCTTCTGGGCAAAGCCGCTCGAGATCCCGACCATCAGGAAGCCCGCCGCCATCAGCCAGAAATCGGAGCGGAACAGCGCGATCGCCGAAAGCAGGCCGCCGGCTGCGCCCAGCAGCGCGCCGACGATGAAGCCGTTGGCACGGCCGAGCGCGCGCGCAAGGATGGCGACGAGGACGGCGCCAAGGGCGACGCCGACGTTGAAACCCGTCAGCGGCGCGGTGGCGAGCGACTTGTCCTCGCCCAGCAGCTGGTAGCCGGCAAGCCCGCCGACGGCGAAGACGATCGGTCCCGCCGAGGCGAGGATCGCCTGCGCCGCCGACAGCAGAAACACGTTGCGGCGCGCGGCAGCCAGTTCGCCTTCCAGACCTTGCGCTGCAACCGTCATCGCAGGAACCTCTAGGCCTTCCGCTCCGTGCGGACCTGCTTGGCGATCCGGTCGAGCACGGCGTTGACGAGCTTCGGCTCGTCGTCCTCGAAGAAGGCCTTGGCGATCTCGACATATTCGGTGACGATGACCGCCACCGGCACGTCCTTGCGCTCGATGAGCTCGAAGACGCCGGCGCGCAGGATCGCGCGCACCGTCGCATCGAGCCGCGACAGCGCCCAGTCGTCCTGCAGCGCGCCGCCGATCAGCGGATCGAGCTTGCGCTGGTCGCGCACGACGCCGGAGACGATCGAGCGGAACCAGGCGGGATCCGCCTTCAGGTAGGTCTCGCCGTCGATCTCCTGGCCGAGACGATGCGCCTCGAACTCGGCGACGATCTCCAGGACCCCGCTGCCGCTGATGTCCATCTGGTAGAGCGCCTGAACGGCCGCAAGGCGGGCCGCCCCGCGCTGGTTCGCCTGTCTTACCGGCTGGTCCGATTTGTCCTTGGTCACGATACGCCGCCCAGTTTCTTCTTCAGTTCGATCATCTTAAGCGCAGCGCGCGCAGCGAACCCGCCCTTGTCGCCCTCGGAGCGGCGGGCGCGCGCCCAGGCCTGCTCGTCGTTCTCGACCGTCAGGATGCCGTTGCCGATCGGCAGGCTTTCGCTGACGGTCAGGTCCATGATGGCACGGCAGGATTCGTTGGCGACGATGTCGAAATGATAGGTCTCGCCGCGGATGACCATACCGAGAGCGACGAAACCGTCATATTCGGTGCCGCCATAGTCCATGCCGTCGAGCGCCATGGAGATGGCGCCGGGGATCTCCAGCGCGCCGGGAACCGTGACGATGTCGTAGGTCGCCCCCGCAGCGTCGAGCGCCGCCTTGGCGCCGTCGAGCAGCGCGTCCGCCATGTCGTCGTAGAAGCGTGCCTCGACGACGAGGAGATGTGGGGTTTCAGCATTTGCCATGGGTCACCCGAACGTTGGAAAAGTGGCACGCGGATCGTCGCGGCAGAGGCGCGGTCAAACCACGACGGGCCGGCGATGGCAAGGAAATTCGCACACATCTGTGCGAATCCCGCAAACCATGCGCAATGTGTCGCAGGCGCGATCCGGGCACGTGTCCCGATCGCTGTCGCTGAAGTCGCGGCGGGAGCGTCACAGCCGCCATCGGAGGAACCGGATCATGGAAAAGCTTCCAAAACCCGTCATCAACCCGAGCCGGTCGAAGCTCGATCACTGGACGAGAGGCAGCCTCTACGAATCGCGCGACATCGCATTCGGCCAGCTGCTCGGGCTGAAGAACCTCGGGATCGGCTACAGCGAGGTACCGCCGGGCAAGTCCGGCTGTCCGTTCCATAGCCACCATGTCGAGGAGGAGCTCTTCGTCATCCTCGAAGGAACCGGCACCTACCGCTTCGGCGAGACCCGCCATCCGGTCGGGCCGGGCGATGTGCTCGGCGCACCGGCCGGCGGGGCGGACACGGCCCATCACCTGGTCAATACCGGAGCGGTGCCGCTGAAGTACCTGTCGATCTCGACCATGGCCGCAACCGAGATCTGCGAATATCCGGACTCCGGCAAGTTCCTCGCCAAGACCCGCAAGGAAGCCGGCGGCCCCGTCGAGTTCCGCTACCTCGGCCGGCTGGAGAGCGCCGTCGATTACTGGGAGGGCGAGCCGGGCGCGGACGAGAGCTGATTGAACGCTCCCCTCCCCGACGCAGATGGCTCTGCCCCGTCAAGGCGGCAAGGCGCGAAACCGTCGCGCGCTGGAGACCGGATCAAGTCCGGCACGACGGCACCCGTGGTGACCTGCTCGAACGATTGCCGGGCACAAGGCCTTGCCCGGTCGGAGCCGCGGACCGCGGCTGCTTCCGGGACAAGCGGGCTCCCGCGGGGGAGCCCGGGCCGGCTCAGGCGAGCGTTCTTGCACGCTCGGCAAGCCGCACATGGGCGTCGCCGATCGGGTCGTCCCTCCTGGCGAACGGCATCACGACCGTCCGCAGCAGGGCCTTGAGGTGATCGCGGCCGCGCTGGTGCATGACCGGGGCGAAGGACGCCATGGTGAGCGTGGCCGCATCCGGCATGACCTTGGTCACCTCGGCGAAATTCGCGAAGATCTCGTAATTGGCCGCCTCGATGCGGAAGGTCTCGGCCGGCGCACCCTCGGCCAGCACGATCTCGTGGCTGTCCAGCAGGATGTGGAAATAATCGGCCGTATCATGCCCCTTCGGCATTGCCGGAACGATCGAACGACCGTTGGCCAGGTCCTTGGCCTGGATCAGCACGCCGTCCACATGCAGGTGGTGGTAGGGCGAAAGATAGAGGTCCTTCGCCGGAACGCCATCGGCGAGCGCATCGCGCGCGATGCGGATCGGCATCACGTTCCTCGTCCAGGCGGAGCCCGTCCGCTTGAAGGTCTGCCGGCCGATCCAGCGAACGGCCATGCTCTTGCCGGTCACCGTGGTGATATGGTCGCCGACGCGAAGGTTCTCGACCAGCACTTCCCCCTTCGGGGTCGCGATCGCAGTGCCGCGCAGGAAACAGCGCGGGCCCCAGCCCGGCTTGCCCTTGCGCCCGCGATGGGCGAGCGCGCTGCCGGGAAACATGCTCGTCGCGGCGACGCCGATGGCCGCTGCCTTCGCACCCGCGGCCACGGCCGCGCCGAGGAAATTCCGTCGAGCCCGGTTGAACTCGGAACGTTGCTTACCGCTCGTAGACATAGCTTCCTCCTTGCACCGCTATCCGCTACCGTACACACCACATCCTGCCGCAATCAGGGATGTTAAGGAACATGCGTCCACTCGCTCCGCGCCCCCGAATACGGTGGCGCCGGATACCCCGGAGGGGATAGCGATCGGTCTTCAGGAGGAGGGCGTACCGCTAAAGTGGATATCCGCCAGCGGAGCTAGACCTCGAACGAACGATCTAGATCGTCTTTGAGGTCGGGAATTCGGCGAGGCGGGCGGCATAGCGCGCCATGGTGTCGACCTCGAAGTTGACGAAATCGCCAGCCTTGCGCTCGCCCCATGTCGTCACCTCGAGCGTGTGCCGGATCAACAGGACGTCGAACACGTCGCCCTCGACCCGGTTGACCGTGAGCGAGGTGCCGTCGAGCGCCACCGAACCCTTTGGCGCGACGAAGCGCTCGAGACCGGCCGGGGCGCGCAGCGTATAGCGGGTGGCGTCGCCTTCGGCCTCGACGGACAGGATCTCCGCCTTGCCGTCGACATGGCCGGAGACGAGATGGCCGCCGAGTTCGTCGCCGATCTTCAGCGAGCGTTCGAGATTGACGCGCGTGCCCGCCTCCCAGGCGGCGATCGTCGTCAGCCGCAGCGCCTCTTCCCAGGCCTCGACCTCGAACCAGCGTTCGTTGGAGCCTGCCGTGGGCAGCGCCGTCACCGTCAGGCAGGTGCCGGCATGGGAGATCGAGGCGCCCATGTCGATCGTCGAGGGGTCGTAGGCCGTGCGCACGCGCAGCCGCACGCCCTCGTTCATGGGTTCGACCCGCTCGACCGTGCCGACATCCGTTACGATTCCAGTGAACATGACCAGTCTCTTTCGTATTCTTCCAACAAATCGGGGCCGAACCGCAGGGTACGCACGAGCGAGAAGCCTGCGGGCGCCGTTCCGGGCACAAGTGGGGATCGGATCCCCCCTTCGCCAATGGGGACCGCCCCCGCGTAGAGATGGATGCGGTCGACGAGGCCCGCCGAAAGGAAGCTCGACGCGACGGACGCGCCCCCTTCCACCAGAAGCGAGGCAATGCCGCGCGATGCCAGCGCCGCCAGGAGAACCGGCAGCTTGTGCGGATCGCACTGCACGACCTCGACGCCCGCCTCGTCCAGCACCGAGCGGCGGGCGAGAAACGCCTGGTCCTCGGCCTCGTCGAAGCGCGGCGGCTCGGTCGCAATCGCCATCACCGGCACCGTGTTCGCGGTGAGCGCCAGCTTCCCATAGGGCGGCAGCCTCAGGTCGCGATCGAGCACGATGCGGATCGGCGAGCGGTCGCCGAGCCCTGGCAGGCGGCAGGTCAGTTCCGGATCGTCCGCCTCGGCCGTGCCGACGCCGATCAGGATCGCATCGCTCGCCGCCCGAAGGACCTGCACCTGCCCGCGCGCGACGGGGCCGGTGACGACAAGCTGGCCGGCGCCCAGCCGGCCGATCATGCCGTCCGGAGAAACCGCCAGCTTGAGAGTAACATAGGGACGTTTCTTCACCTGCCGCATGAGATAGGCGGCCAGAGCCCGGCGCCCGTCTTCAGCCAGCACGCCGGTCTCGACAGCGATCCCCGCCGCCTCGAGCATGGCAATTCCCCTGCCCGAGACGCGCTCGTCCGGATCGCGCACGGCCACCACCACCCGCGCAACCCCCGCCTCGATCAGCGCATCGGCGCAGGGCGGCGTCCTGCCGTGGTGAGAACAGGGCTCGAGGGTAACGTAGGCGGTTGCACCGCGCGCCGCCTCGCCCGCTTCGCCAAGTGCCATGCGTTCGGCATGCGGGCGGCCGCCGATGTCGGTGACGCCGGTGGCAAGAACGCGCCCGTCCTTGACCAGCACGCAGCCGACGGACGGATTGGTGCCGGTGCGCCCGAGATTGCGCAGGCTCAGCCGGATCGCGGCGGCCATGAAGCGCTGGTCTTCCGCCGCATCCGCCATGTTCAGCCCTCGTCGCCGGGGTCGCGCGCGATCTTCGCGGCGACCTCGCTGAGCGTCTTTTCGAAATCGTCCACATGGGAGAAATCACGGTAGACGGAGGCGTAGCGGACGAAGGCCACGTCATCCAGCGCCTTCAGCGCCTCCAGCACCTGCAAGCCGATCTGCTCCGAAGAGATCTCGGTCTCACCCGAGCTCTCCAGCCTGCGGACGATGCCCGAGACCGCCCGCTCGATCCGGTCGCGATCGACCGGCCGCTTGCGCAGCGCGATCTCGAACGACTTCATCAGCTTCTCGCGCTCGAAGGGGGCCTTCTTGCCCGTCTTCTTCAGCACCATCAGGTCACGCAGTTGCACCCGCTCGAAGGTGGTGAAACGGCCGCCGCAATCCGGGCAGATGCGGCGGCGGCGGATGGCGGTCCCGTCCTCTGCAGGACGGGAATCCTTCACCTGGGTATCTTCCGAGGCGCAATAGGGGCAGCGCATGCCGCCTCCTTACATGTAGGGATACATCGGGAAGCGGTCGGTCAGCTTGACCACCTTCTCCCGGACCGCAGCCTCGACGGCAGCATTGCCCTCGTCGGAATTGGCAACCTTCAGGCCATCGAGGACCTCGACGATCAGGTTGCCGATCTCCTTGAACTCGGCCTCCTTGAAGCCGCGCGTGGTGCCTGCCGGCGTGCCGAGGCGGATGCCTGACGTAACGAAGGGCTTTTCGGGATCGAAGGGGATGCCGTTCTTGTTGCAGGTGATGTAGCCGCGGCCGAGCGCGGCCTCGGCGCGCTTGCCGGTGGCGTTCTTCTTGCGCAGGTCGACCAGCATCAGGTGGTTGTCGGTGCCGCCGGAGACGATGTCGAGGCCGCCTGCGATCAGCGTCTCGGCCAGTGCCTTGGCGTTCTTGACGATCTGGGCGGCATAGTCCTTGAAGTCCGGCTTGAGCGCCTCGCCGAAGGCCACGGCCTTGGCAGCGATGATGTGCATCAGCGGGCCGCCCTGCAGGCCCGGGAAGACGGCCGAGTTGATCTTCTTTGCGATGTCCTCGTCATTGGTCAGGACGACGCCGCCGCGCGGGCCGCGCAGCGACTTGTGCGTCGTGGTGGTGGCGACGTGGCAATGCGGGAACGGCGAGGGATGCTGGCCACCGGCGACGAGGCCGGCGATGTGGGCCATGTCGACCATCAGGTAGGCGCCGACCGAATCGGCGATCTCGCGGAAACGCTTCCAGTCCCAGATGCGCGAATAGGCGGTGCCTCCGGCGATGATGAGCTTCGGCTTGTGCTGCTCGGCCTTGCGCGCCACGTCGTCCATGTCGAGCAGGTTGTCGCCTTCGCGCACGCCGTAGGAGACGACGTTGAACCACTTGCCGGACATGTTGACCGGCGAGCCGTGGGTCAGGTGGCCGCCCGAGTTCAGGTCGAGGCCCATGAAGGTGTCGCCCGGCTGGAGCAGCGCCAGGAACACCGCCTGGTTCATCTGCGAACCGGAGTTCGGCTGGACGTTGGCGAAGTTGACGCCGAACAGCTTCTTGGCGCGCTCGATCGCCAGTTCCTCGGCGATGTCGACGAACTGGCAGCCGCCGTAGTAGCGCTTGCCCGGATAGCCTTCGGCGTACTTGTTGGTCATGATCGAGCCCTGGGCTTCGAGCACGGCGCGCGAGACGATGTTCTCGGAAGCGATCAGTTCGATCTCATGGCGCTGGCGGCCGAGTTCCTTCTCGATCGCGCCGAAAATATCCGGATCGGTATCGGCAAGCGAGCGGGAGAAGAATGCTTCGGTGTTGGAAGAAAGGCTCATCCTCGAGGCTCCTGTAAGACGGTGGCACGGTGTTTATCGTCCTCGCATGGCAAGGGCAATATCCGCTGTGCCGATTGCGGCATTTCGAGCCGGGCTTTGGAACAATTACGACGCCGGCCGACGCCCGCAACGGAAAGGGCCGCGCAACCTTCCGATTGCACGGCCCTGCGAAAGTCGCGGCGAGGCAGGCTTACTGCGGCAGGAAGTCCCGCTCGATCGGGCCGGCGGCCTGTTCGACGCCGATATTGGTCTGCAGCGCCAGTTCGGCCACGCCGTCCTGCTCGTAGATGTCGTCGCGGAACTGCACGACGCGATCGGTCGCCGACCAGGCCGTGACGTAGACGATATAGACCGGCACTTCCTGGGCGAGCTTGATCGGGGTGTTCTGGCGGGTGGCAATGACGCGCTCGATCTCCTGGCGCGACCAGCCCTGCGTATCGCGCAGCAGCCAGGTGATGAGGTCGCGGACGTTCTGCACGCGCACGCAGCCGGAGGATTCAAAGCGCATCAGCTTGTTGAACAGGCCCTGCGAGGGCGTGTCGTGCATGTACTCGTTGTTCGGATTGTGGAAGTTGATCTTCGTCGAGGCCATGGCGTTGATCTTGCCGGGGTCCTGCCGGAACATCAGGTTCGGCGCCTTGTCGGCGTACCAGTCGATCGTCTCCGGCGCCACCTCGTTGCCCTTGCCGTCGAGGAGGCGAATGGCGTTGTCCTTCAGGTAGCTCGGATTCTTGCGCATCAGCGGCACGATATCCTTCTCGATGATCGAGCGCGGCGCGGTCCAGTACGGGTTCAGGATGACTTCGTAGATCTTGGAGTTGATGGCATGCGTCGGCCGGTCGATCTTGCCGACGATGGCGGCGTGGCGGAGCGCCACGCGATTGTTCTCGACGGCCTCGATATAGGCAGCCGGGATATTGACCATCACGAAGCGGTGGCCGAGGTCGCCGGACATGGCCTGGATGCGGATGAGGTTGGTCTGGAGCTGGCCGAGACGGACATTCGCCGGAACGTTCATCGCCTTCAGCGTGAACTCGCCGAGCACGCCGTCCGCGGGCAGGCCGTGGCGGGCCTGGAAGCGCTTGACCGCGCCGTCGACGTAGGAATCGTAGGCGTTCGAGATGCCGGCCGAGCGCGGCAGGTCGCCCGAGACGATCAGGCGCTGGCGCAACTGCTGGACGGAACCATCGCTGACGCCGAGCTCGAGCCTCTGCGAGGCATTGACCATCGGCCAGCCGCCGCTGGAGACGATGTTCTGGTAGTCGAAGATCGCCTGCTGGATGTGGCCGGCCGAGCCGGGGCCGAAGATCGGATTGTTGGAGACGACGGCTGTCGCGGTGCGCGACGCCTTGGCGTCGAACTGGTCGTCCCAGTTGCCCCGCCCCGTGGCGTTGAGGATGTCGTCGATCGCGGTCTGGGCGGCGGCCGATCCGGCAACGGCGGCAGCGCCGACAGTGGCTGCGGACCGCAGGAAGGCGCGGCGCGAAAACACATCAATTCCGATCTTGCGAGACATCTATCCTACCATTCTCTGTCCGGCCGCAAGCGACCATCGCCCGTACGAATCTTGCGCCACACGGCCCATATCCCACGGAACCTAATACGAACAGGGTTAACAAACGGAGACCGGCCATGCCGAACCTGCATGGCTGGAGCCATCCTCTCGCTGTCACAGTAATATGGCCAAAGCGTGTCTGGCGACCACACGCCGCCGTCACGCAGGCGTGATCGCGGGGTGATGTCCGGAGGTGACTGCGGCATGTCTCCATCGCTCGATGGAAGCGGCGCTCGACCGCCTCGCCGGAAATTCCGACCGGCGCTGATTTCAGTTCAGGGGCGCGCGCGCCTGCATCGGGCAGGCATCATCGCAGCGCTGCGGGCGGTCGCCGTTTCGCATTCCGGCATACGGCGACCGCGCCTTTCCGGCGCCATCACAGGCGGTACAGGATCGAGTCGTTCCAGAAGCGATCGAGGCGCTGCAGCAGGCGGTTCATCTCGGTGAACTCGTTCTCGCCGATGCCGCCGACCTGCTGGATCGAGCCGATGTGGCGCTCGTAGAGCCTGGCGACCGTCTCGGCCACTTCCTGGCCGCTCTCGGTCAGGCTGATGCGGACCGAGCGGCGGTCGACGCGGGAGCGCTGGTGGTTGATGAAGCCGAGGTCGACCAGCTTCTTGACGTTGTAGGAGACGTTCGAGCCGAGGTAGTAGCCGCGCGAGCGCAGTTCGCCGGCGGTCAGTTCGGAGTTGCCGATGTTGAAGAGCAGCAGCGCCTGGACGGCGTTGACGTCGGAACGGCCGGCACGGTCGAACTCGTCCTTGATGACGTCGAGCAGGCGACGGTGCAGGCGCTCGACGAGGTGGAGGGATTCCAGATAGAGATTGCGGATCGCAACTTCCTGCTGGTCGATGGCGGGTGCCTGCGGCTTAAGCTTCGTGTTCATTTTCTGCCTCACTGTTTTGGTGGCGGTGTCTGTTCCCGCCTTGAGTGAGACCCTATCGAATGCGTCTAAAATTCTACTTAAACCGCAGCCTTAACAGCGCCTTACCGAAACGCGACCCTGTCTCAGGGTAAATCAGTCCTTACCTGGCGCGCCTGCTTGCGCCGCTGCAGGAACAGGGCAAGCTGGAAAAGCACGTAGACGGCGGCCACCGCGAGATGGGCGATGACGAGCAGCGGCTTGATGCCGAAGATGGAGGGATAGAACGCGTGCATGGCGATCTCGGTCGCCGCCGCGAGCACCCAGATGACCGCTCCCCAGGGGGCCAGCAGCCACAGGCCGACGGCGGCCACGGGGAACATGACGGCCAGTGCCGTCGAGGCCGCCTTCCAGGCCGACGGCAGGAGGTCGAAGCGCCCCCTCCCCTCCAGCGAGAAGCCGGTCAGCATCGCCCAGTACTGCAGCGCGAACCACAGGCACAGGATGGCCATCATCCGCAGAAACAGCATGTACAGCGTGTCCGTCAGCGTCCATCGCGGCACGTTTGGAGAATCAGAAGCCATGGGCGGACAATAGCAGCCCGCCACCGCCCATAAAGCATCAATGTCCGCAACAAGGGCTTCGTGCCGCATTCGCGCGGGCGCCGCATTCTGCTATGGAGCGATCGACATGCCATGAGCAGACAGAACCTCGCAAGGACAGGACCCATGACCAACATCGTCGACCAGATCACCGGCCACCGGCGCATGCGCCGCAACCGCAAGGCGGACTGGACGAGGCGCCTCGTGCAGGAGAGCAGGCTGACGGTCGACGACCTGATCTGGCCGGTCTTCGTCGTTCCCGGCTCGAACGTCGTGGAGCCGATCCCTTCGATGCCGGGCGTCAGCCGCATGAGCGTGGACCGCCTGGTCGAGGCGGCGAAGGAAGCGGCCGACCTCGGCGTGCCGGCGCTCGCCACCTTTCCCAACATCGAGATGAGCCTGCGCGACGACACCGGATCGAACAGCCTTGCCGCCGACAATCTCATCAACCAGGCGACGCGGGCGCTCAAGCAGCACGTGCCGCAGATCGGCGTGATCACCGACGTGGCGCTCGATCCCTTCACCAGCCACGGCCATGACGGCATCCTGCGCGGCAGCGAGATCGTCAACGACGAGACGGTGGAACAGGTGGCAAAGGCTGCCGTCGTCCAGGCGGACGCCGGCTCCGACATCATCTCGCCGTCCGAGATGATGGACGGGCGGATCGGCGTGATCCGCCAGGCGCTGGACGCGGCCGGCCACCAGAACGTCGGCATCATGTCCTATGCGACCAAGTTCGCCTCCGCCTTCTACGGTCCCTATCGCGAGGCGATCGGCACCGGCGGGCTGCTGAAGGGCGACAAGAAGACCTATTATATCGATCCCGCCAACGGCACCGAGGCGATCCGCGACGCGGCACTCGACGTCGAGGAGGGGGCGGACATGCTGATGGTCAAGCCGGGCCTGCCCTATCTCGACATCTGCTGGCGGATGAAGGAGGCGTTCGGCCTGCCGGTGTTCGCCTACCAGGTGTCCGGCGAATATGCGCAGATCAGGGCCGCGGCGATGAACGGCTGGATCGACGGCGACCGGGTGATTATGGAGACGCTGCTGGCCTTCAAGCGCGCGGGCTGCGACGGCATCCTGACCTATTTCGCCGTCGAGGTGGCAAGGGCGCTGGCGAAGAAGGGCTGACCGCCCGAACCGGTCATCGCATCGGCTTTCCGGGGGATACCGCGTGCGTTTGTTGCATTCGCACCGGCAATTCCCATATCAGGAACATGATTGAACGTAGGAGCCATTCGATGAGCAATATTGACGAGGTTCGTCTGCCGAGCACGGACTGGCGCGCCTACCGCGGCGTGCTGTCGCGACGGATCTTCGCCTTCCTGATCGACTATGCGATCGTGGCGCTCCTCTGGGTGCCGGCGGCGGTGGTCGTCTTCTTTCTCGGCATCATCACGCTGGGGCTTGGCTGGATGCTCTATCCGGCTCTGTTCGTCATTGTCGCCATGCTCTATTTCGGCCTGACGGTCGGCGGGCCGAACCAGGCGAGCGTCGGCATGAACGTGATGGATCTCGCCGTCATGCGCACCGACGGGCGGCCGATGGATTTCCTCACCTCCGTCGTCTACCTCGTGCTGTTCTGGATCGGCAATGCGCTTTTGACGCCGTTCATCCTGCTGATCGGTCTCTTCACCGACCGCAGCCGCCTCTTGCATGATCTCCTGCTCGGCACCGTCGTCGTCAGGCGATCGAGCCTCTAGGGTCAGGACCTGGCACCGCTTGCATCCGGAGCGCCCGCCGAAGCCGCGCCTCAGCCATTGCGCTGCCGGCATTCTTCGAAAGGAGGTTCCGGATGCCCTTCATTTGTAATGTTTCGCCCGGTCGGGACCGGTTGACCTTTTGCTCAACTGCGCCATGCTAATATTGATCGTCAGGCCCGGTTGGAGTCGCGCGCCGAAAACATGAATACCCAAACAACCCCTGCTCCCCAGTTCTATCTGACGGCTCCGGCTGCTTGCCCGTACCTGCCGCATGAAATGGAGCGGAAGGTGTTCACCCATCTGGTCGGCGAGCGCGCGCCCGAACTCAACGACCTCTTGACCCAGGGTGGCTTCCGCCGTTCGCAGAACATCGCCTACCGCCCCGCCTGCGAAACCTGCCGGGCCTGCATCTCGGTGCGCATCCTCGTCAACGAGTTCCGGCCGACCCGCTCGATGCGGCGCGTGCTCGCCGGCAATGCCGATCTCGTGGGTTACGAGTATCCGGCCGAACCGTCGAGCGAGCAGTATTCCCTGTTCCGCAGCTACCTCGACCGCCGCCACCAGAAGGGCGGCATGTCCGACATGTCGGTGCTCGACTATGCGATGATGGTGGAGGATACCCATGTCCACACCAAGATTATCGAGTACCGCAAGCGCACGGAGGGATCCGGCCTGGAAGAGCGGCCGCGCGGCGAACTGGTCTCGGTGGCGCTGACGGACCGGATGGGCGACGGGCTGTCGATGGTCTATTCCTTCTTCGATCCCGCCCAGGACCAGCGTTCGCTCGGAACCTTCATGATCCTGGATCACGTCCGGCGTGCCAAGGCGCTGGGCCTGCCCCATGTCTATCTCGGCTACTGGGTCAAGGGATCGCGGAAGATGGACTATAAAACAAAGTTTTTGCCGCAGGAGCACCTGATGGCACGCGGCTGGGAACGCTATGATGGCGAAACCTCTGACTGAGAATCGGATTTTCGCTTGTCGTACCTCCAAGACCCCGCCCTGCACCGCAAGGGCCTGCTGATCACCGCCATCGGCGGCCTCGCGCTCTCCTTCGACATTCCTCTGATCCGCTCCGCGCAGGGCGAGGTGTGGTCGGTGCTGGCGGTGCGCAGCCTTGCGACCTGCACCGTCGCTTTCGTCGTGTGGTCGATCGTGCGCCTCCTGCTTCGGCGCCCGCTCACGCTCGTTCCGGGCCGCGCGGGCATCCTGGCCGGCGCGCTCTACGGCATCGGGTCGATGACCTTCATGCTCGCGGTCTTCAACACGACGACGGCGAACGTGGTCTTCATCCTCGCCTTCACCTCGATGTTCGCGGCATTGCTCTCCTGGATCTTCCTCGGCGAGCGGCCGGCCAACGCGACGCTGCTCGCCATGGCCGCCATGGTGTGCGGCGTGGCGCTGATCGTGCAGGACGGACTGGTCAGCGGCAATCTCTTCGGCGATGTGATGGCAGCCCTGAACGCGTTCGTGCTCGCCAGCGCGATCACCGTCAGCCGCAAGAGCGGCGCCGACATGGGGTTCGTGCCGCTCGTCGCCGCCGTCATCCCCGCCGCCGTCGCCCTAACCATGCTGCCGGGCGGGACGTTCCAGATCGAACAGCCCGGCTTCATCCTTTTCAACGGGCTGGTGATGATCCCGCTGGCGTTCTGGTGCCTCGCCACCGGCCCGCGCTATCTCTCCGCGCCCGAAGTCGGCATGTTCTACCTGCTGGAGACCATCCTTGCGCCGATCTGGGTGTGGATCATCTTCACCGAGCGCCCCTCCGGCCAGACGCTTGTGGGCGGCTCGATCCTGATTGCAGCGCTGTTCGCCCATTCGCTGTGGCAGATGCGCAGCAAGGCAAGGGCGGCGCGCCACCTCAAAGGCTGCCCAGAGGTCGCCGCGACACAGGCCTGACCGCTCGCATTGCGACGGCTCGCCATCCATGTTATAACACCGTTGCAACATGAGGACACGGCCATGAACGTCACCATCCGCAAGATCGGCAACTCCGAAGGCATCATCATCCCGAAAGAGGTGCTGGAGCGTCTGGGATTGAAGGCGGGGGACGAATTTGCCGTGACGGAAGAAAACGGCCAGCTCACGCTCGTTCCGCAAAATGCCGAGCTCGCCGAACAGCTCCGCGCCGCGAGCATCGGCATGGAGAAATACCGTGTCGCCCTGCGCGAACTCGCCAAATGAACCAGCTGAAGTGGCTCACCCGCGAGGCCATCGAGCTCGTCCATGGCGACCAGTTGCGAGAACATGGTGGCCTGCCGGGACTGAAGGACGAAAACGCGCTGGAAGCGGCGCTCGCGCGACCACAGCACAAGGCGGCTTACGGCGAGGATGACCTGTTCGTACTCGCAGCCGCCTACCTCTACGGTATCGTCCGCAACCATCCCTTCTCGGACGGCAACAAGCGCACCGGGTTTCTGGCGGCCTTCATGTTTCTCTACATCAACGGCCACCTGATCCGGGCGGATCAGGGCCTGGTGATCGAATTCGTTCTCGGCGTGGCCGCCGGCGAGATCGACGAGGACGGGGCGACACGCTTCCTGCGCGATTTCACCGCCCCCCTGCCCTCCAGGTCCTGAACCCTATCCGCTGAACTTGCCGCTGCGCGGGAAGCCCTTCGGCACCGTGCGGCCGGCGCCGGCGCGGTCGCCCATCCATTCGGCGAGCTCTTCCCGGGTGCGGACGAAGGTGCGGCCGGCGCTGTCGTCCCAGCTGAGCCCCTCGGCCATCGCAAAGCAGCGGAGGTCGGAAACGCCACCGTCCTTGTAGCGCTGCAGGCGCACGCCCTTGCCGCGCGACATTTCCGGCAGCTGTACGAGCGGGAAGATCAGCATCTTGCGGTTCTCGCCGACGACGGCGACGTGATCGCCGCGCACCGGCACCACGAGCCTCGCCTCGTCCGGCATGCCAACGTTCATGATCTGCTTGCCCTTGCGGGTATTGGCGACCATCTCGGTCTCGGCAACGACGAAGCCGTTGCCGGCCTGCGAGGCGAGGATCACCTTGCGGGCGGGATCATGGACGAAGGCCGTCAACACATCCTGGTCGTTTTCCATGTCGACCATGATCCGCAGCGGCTCGCCGTGGCCACGGCCGCCCGGCAGCTTGTCGGCGCCGAGGGTATAGACCTTGCCGCCGGTGGTGACGATCAGGATCTTGTCCGTCGTCTGCGCCGGGAAGGCGACGTTGAGCGCATCGCCCTCCTTGAACTGCAGGCCCGAGGTGTCGGCGATATGGCCCTTGAGCGCGCGGATCCAGCCCTTCTCGGAGATGACGACCGTCACCGGCTCCTTCTCGATCATGGCCTGCTGGATCGCCTCGATGTCGGTCTCCGGCGCATCCGAGAACTGGCTGCGACGACGGCCGATCTCGGTCGCCTTGGCGAACTTCTTCTTCACCTCGCCGATCTGCCAGGCCACCGTCTGCCACTGCTTGGCCTCCGAGGCGAGCAGGGATTCGATCTCAGCCTTCTCCTTGGTCAGGCCGTCGAACTCCGTGCGGATCTCGAATTCCTCGAGCTTGCGCAGCGAGCGCAGCCGCATGTTGAGGATCGATTCGGCCTGCAGGTCGGTGAGCGTGAAGCGCTCCATCAGGGCCGGCTTCGGCTCGTCCTCCTCGCGGATGATGCGGATGACCTCGTCGATATTGAGATAGGCGACGAGGTAGCCGCCGAGGATCTCCAGCCGGCGCTCGATCGCCGCCAGCCTGTGGCGCGAACGGCGCAGCAGCACCTCGCGGCGATGCGCCAGCCATTCCGACAGCACCTCGTTCAGCGCCATCACCCGCGGCACGCGGCCCATGGACAGCACGTTCATGTTGAGCGGAATGCGGCTTTCCAGCTCCGACAGCTTGAACAGCGATTCCATCAAGAGAGCCGCATCGACGCTGCGGCTCTTCGGCACCAGCACGATGCGCACGTCCTCGGCGGATTCGTCGCGGATGTCCTCCAAGAGCGGAACCTTCCGCGCAATCAGCAGTTCGGCGATCTTCTCGATCAGCCGCGACTTCTGCACCTGGTAGGGGATTTCGGTGACGACGATCTGGTAGCCGCCGCGGCCGAGGTCCTCGGTCTCCCATTTCGCCCGCACGCGGAATCCGCCGCGGCCGGTGCGGTAGGATTCCAGCATGCTCGCGCGGCTCTCGACGATCACGCCGCCGGTCGGGAAATCCGGTCCCTCGATGCCGCCCTTCTGCGGGTTGGCCGGATCGAACATCAGTTCCTCGACCGTCGCCTGCGGGTTCTTGATCAGGTAGAGTGCTGCGTCGCAGAGCTCGTGCGCATTGTGCGGCGGGATCGACGTCGCCATGCCGACCGCGATGCCCGAGGCACCGTTGGCGAGCAGGTTGGGGAAGGAGCCCGGCAGCACGACCGGCTCGTCGTCCTCCTCGTTGTAGGTGGGGCGGAAATCGACCGCATCCTCGTCGATCCCCTCCAGGATCAGTGTCGCGACGTCGGTCATGCGCGCTTCGGTGTAGCGCATCGCGGCCGCGTTATCGCCGTCGATGTTGCCGAAATTGCCCTGCCCGTCGACGAGCGGATAGCGGATGGCGAAATCCTGCGACAGGCGCACCAGCGCATCGTAGATCGAGGCGTCGCCGTGCGGGTGGAACTTACCCATCACGTCGCCGACGATGCGGGCGCATTTCTTGTAGGCCTGCCCCGGATCGAGCCTGAGCACGCGCATGGCATGGACGATGCGGCGGTGGACCGGCTTGAGACCGTCGCGAACGTCGGGCAATGCCCGGTGCATGATGGTCGACAGCGCATAGGCGAGATAGCGCTCTTCGAGCGCCGCCTTCAGGTCGACCGGAAGGATGTTGTCGTCGTCTCCGCCACCGGGCGGCAAAATCTCTTGTCCCATGGGACTTGACTAGCGAACTAGCCGATTCGCGGCAAGAAATCCGGGCGATTGCGCTGTGGATAGCCGCGCGGGTGCAGGTCACATTTCCGGGCCCTTCGCCCACTAGACTGGCCTTGCACGGATGCTTAACCGCGCGCGAATATTGTCCGCGCGCCACACGTATAAGTGCGGGGACGGCACCCGTCATCCTATTGCCAGATAAGAGGAATTCCGATGTTTCATTACCGCACTCTCCGCACGACGCTGACAGGCGTTGCGCTTGCAGCCCTTGCAGGCCCCGCCTTCGCGCTGGACGGCGCCGACCTCGTCGCCAAGCTCAATGCGGCGAACGGCGCAAGCGGGCTGACCGTCTCCTTCGCCAGCATCGCCACCGACGGCGACACCCTGACCCTCCAGGGCACGAAGGTGACGTCGACCGGCGGCGAGCCGGCGGAGATCGGCGACGTCAGGCTCGAGGGCGTGGCGGAAAGCGGCGACGGCGGTTATACGGTCGAGACGGTCCGGTTTGCCGACGTCAACCGCACCGAGGGCGACACGACCATCACGGCGAGCGGCATGCAGCTCGGCGGGCTCGTCATCCCGGCGAAGGCCGACGGCACCTCGCTCGACACCATGCTTTTCTACGAGCGCGCCAGCTCCGGCCCGATCACGGTCGCAAACAAGGGCACCGAGGTCTTCTCCCTCTCCGGCATGGAGGGCAACGTCGTGCGCCGCGCCGGCAATGCCGGGCTCGACTATGACGGCACGGTCTCCGGCATCAAGGCTGACCTCACCCAGGTCGACGACCCGAAGAGCCGCGAGACGATCCAGAAGCTGGGCCTGACCACAATCAGCGGCAAGGCCAGCATGAAGGGCGGCTGGGCGCTCGACACCGGCCTGATGACGGTCGACGAATACGCGATCGACTTCGACGATATCGGCCGGCTTGACCTCACCTTCGCCATTTCCGGCTACACGCTGGACTTCATCAATGCGATGCGCGAGGCGATCGAGGCGAGCCAGGCCAACGCCAACAGCGACGAAGCCAACAACGCGCTCGGCATGTCGATGCTGGGGCTGATGCAGCAACTGACCTTCAACAGCGCCAAGGTCAGCTTCGTCGACGCCTCGCTGACGAAGAAGGTGCTGGACGTCGTCGGCGCCGAACAGGGCGTCAGCGGCGAGCAGATGGCGCAGTCGCTGAAGGGTCTGGCGCCGCTGATGATCGCGCAGCTCAACATGCCGGAGTTGCAGAACCAGATCGCCCAGGCGGTCAACACCTATCTCGACGACCCGCGAAGCCTGACGATCACCGCGGCCCCGGCAGCACCGGTCCCCTTCCCGATGATCATGGGCGCCGCCATGGGCGCGCCGAACACGATCCCGCAGGTGCTGGGCGTGACGGTGACGGCGAACGAGTAGGCAACGGCCCTGCGACCGACGATGAGCGACCCGGCGGCGATCCCGCCGGGTTTTCCATGCCCGATTGGGCCACTCAGTGCGATGCAGGCAGTGCTGCGCCGTCCTTGTCGTGCACGGCGAAGCGGTCGAGCATGTGCGCACTCGCCTCGTTCAGACCGCGCACCTCGACGTCGATGCCGTGACGGCGATACTTCAGCACCACCTTGTCCAGCGCGCCGACGGCGCTGATGTCCCAGAGGTGGGCGCCGGAGACGTCGATCACCACCTTCTCCACCTCCTCGACGAAATCGAAGGCCGCGACGAAGCTTTCCGTTGAGGCGAAGAAGACCTGGCCCTCAACCACATAGGTGCGAACCCTGCTGCCGGCATCGATCCCGGAACGGACCCGGAAGAGCCGTGCCACCTTGCCGGCGAAGAAGACGCCGGAGAGCAGCACGCCGACCAGCACGCCCTTGGCGAGATCATGCGTGCCGACCGTCGTCACCACCGTCGCCAGCATCACGATCGAGGACGACAGCGGATTGCGGCGCAGGTCGAGCACCGAGCGCCAGGAGAACGTGCCGATCGAGACCATGATCATCACCGCCACCAGTGCGGCCATCGGGATGATGCGGACGAGGTCGTCGAGGACAAGGATCAGGAACAGAAGAAACGCGCCGGCGACGAAGGTCGACAGCCGCCCGCGGCCGCCGGAGGTGACGTTGATCACCGACTGGCCGATCATGGCGCAGCCGCCCATGCCGCCGATCAGGCCGGAGGCGATGTTGCTGGCACCCTGGCCGATGCACTCCTGGCTCTTCGAGCTCGTCGTGTCGGTCATGTCGTCGACGATCTGCGCCGTCAGGAGCGATTCCAGCAGGCCGACCGCGGCGAGCGCCACCGAATAGGGAAAGATGATCTGCAGCGTCTCGAAGGTCAGCGGCACCTGCGGCAGGGCGAAGACGGGGAGCGCTGCGGGAAGCTCGCCGAGATCGCCGACGGTGCGCAGGTCCAGCCCGCCCAACCAGGCGACCGCGGTCAGGACGAGGATCGCCACGAGCGGCGACGGCACGGCCTTGGTCACGTAGGGGAAGAGGTAAATGATGGCGAGGCCGGCGGCGATCATCACATAGGTCAGGTGCGGCACGCCGACGAGTTCGGGCAGTTGCGCCATGAAGATCAGGATCGCCAGCGCATTGACGAAGCCTGTTATGACCGAGCGCGAGACGAAGCGCATCACGCGGCCGAGCTTCAACATGCCTGCTGCGATCTGGATCGCACCCATCAGGAGCGTGGCGGCGAAGAGGTATTGCAGCCCGTGCTCCTTGACGAGCGTGACCATCAGGACGGCGGTCGCCGCTGTCGCAGCCGAGATCATGCCGGGCCGGCCGCCGGCAAAGGCGGAGACGCAGGCGATGGCGAAGGAGGCGAACAGGCCGACCTTGGGATCGACGCCGGCGATGACGGAGAAGCCGATGGCTTCGGGAATGAGGGCCAGGGCGACGACGATCCCTGAGAGAATGTCGGCACGAATGTTGCCGAACCATTCGCGCCGGTAGGCGGATAGCGTGGTTTTCATGGAGAACTTCGCAAAATGAGAGCATCCAGGCCGGGGCTTGATCCGGCATGCGACTGGTCTGATGCTTTTGCGTTGTCTGGCGGATCGGCGGCCAGAAGAGCCACCCGGGGTTTCACCGGGTCCGGGGTGAGTTCCCGCTGTATAGACGCCGATCCGTTGCATGGCAACATCGCGCCGGTGACAGGGGTGACAGGCGAGCCCGTCAGGGATCCGGCGCGGCCCGCAATTCCGGGCAGGCCGCGACAGGGCGAGCGGGGCCGGCCGTTCAGCCCGCCTGTCGGGAAAACCGCAGGACCCGACGCTGCTCGTCGGCGACGTCGTCGCGTGCCTCGGTCGCTTCCGGCAGCCGGAAGGCGGCAACGAGGTCGCGCAGGCGTTCGGCCTGGGCGGCAAGGACGGCGCTGGCGGCGTTGTTCTCCTCCACCATGGCGGCGTTCTGCTGGGTGCCCTGATCCATCTGGTTGACGGCCTGGTTGACCTCCCTCAGGCCCAGCGACTGCTCGCGGGCGGAGACGGCGATCGCCTCCATGAGAGCGTGGATCGCCTTGACCTCGCTGCCGATCGCCTCCAGCGCCGTTCCGGTGTTGCGGACGATGCCGACGCCGTCCTCGACCTCGCTGCTCGACTGGCGGATCAGGTCCTTGATTTCCCTTGCGGCCACCGCCGAACGCTGCGCGAGTTCGCGCACCTCCTGGGCCACGACGGCGAAGCCGCGGCCCGCCTCGCCGGCGCGCGCCGCCTCGACGCCGGCGTTCAGCGCCAAGAGGTTGGTCTGGAAGGCGATCTCGTCGATGACGCCGATGATGCTGGAGATCCGCCGCGACGACTGCTCGATCCGCTCCATCGCGCCGACCGTGCCACCGACGAGCTCGGCGGTGCGCTCGGCATTGGCGTTGGCGCGGGTGGCGACGTCGCGGGCCTCCTGCGCCCGTTCCGCAGCCTGGGTGACATTGGCCGTGATCTCGTCGAGTGCGGCCGCCGTCTCCTCCAGCGCTGCCGCCTGCCGCTCGGTGCGGCCGGACAGCGTCTCGGCGCTGGCGCTGATCTCGCGGCTGCCGCCGTCGATGGTGATGCCGGCGGTGGCGATCTGTGCCAGCGTCCCGCCGAGCTGGCTGAGCGCCTGGTTGAGATCGTGGCGCAGCCCCTCGAATTCGGGGGAGAAAGGCTCGACCAGCGCGAAGTCGAGGTCGCCGTCGGCGAGACGCCGCAGGCCGCCGGCAAGGCCGCCGGTCGCCTGCATCAGCCGCTCATTCGCCTCGGCCTCGGCGGCGGCCTGGATGGCGACGCGTTCGGCCTCGGCCCGGCCACGCTCGGCTTCCGCCTGCTCCTCCAGCCGCCGGTTGTCGATCGCGGCCTGCCGGAACACTTCCAGAGCGGCCGCCATGGCGCCGATCTCGTCGCGCCGCTCCAGTCCCGGCACGGCAATCTCCGTCCGGCCGCCTGCAAGCGTGCGCATCGCCGCCGTCATCTGGCCGATCGGGCGGACGATCGAGCGGCCGACGAGCCAGACGGCCAGCAGCAATGCCGCCACCGCGCCGGCGATGAGGGCGGCGACCACCATGATCGTGCGGGCCGCCGAGGCGTCGGTTGCGGCGACGTGGTCGGTGCGGCCTGCCGCCAGGAGCGCGGTCGCGCGGTCCTTCGCCGGTTCGATGGCCGCATGGGCGGCGCTCACCGCCGCACGGGCGGCGGTTTCCCTCAGGCTCGCCTCGGCATAGAGGCGGAAGGCGTTGCGGTAGACGTCGAACCGCTCCATCACCCGCTGGCGCTGGGCGCCGGGCCGGTAGAGCTTGCGCACCAGGCCAGTGAACGTCTCGGCCTCCTCGGCGTGGCGAACGATGTATTTCGGGTCGCGGCGCAGGATGAAGTCCTTCTCGTGGCGGCGCAGCATCAGCATGCTGGCGAGCACGCCCGTGTCCTCGACGCCCTGCAACTGCTCCTCGATGTCGTGGACGGCCGAGCGCATGGCGCCTTCCAGCCCGGTGGACTGGTCGAGGCCCAGTTCCCCGTTGACCGTCACAAGGCTGGCGAAGGCGGCGCGATAGGCGGCAAAGCGCGCCTCGATCTCCTCAAGTTCGGCCGAGAGCGCCGGCTCGGCGGCGGAGCGGAGGGTCTCCAGGCGGGCCGTCGCCGCATCGGCGGTCGCTTCGAAGGCGGAACTTGCGGCCATCTCGCGGGCGAGCAGGAAATCCTTCTCGTTCAGCCGGGCGGCGAGGAAATCGGCCGAGAGGCTGGCGAACTCGGCCTCGCGGGCGGCGAGCCGGTAGCCGACCTCGCGGCTCTGGGCCTCGACCTGCCGCTGGACGAGCAGGATTCCGGCGATCACGGCGATGCCGGTGACGGCGAGTGCGCCGAGCAGCATCACGCGGTGGGCGATTTTGAGCTTTGACAACAGGAACATGGTGCGGTGCCATCGAAACGGGAACGGAGCCCGACCTATGGCTTTGCGAGACTTAACGGATATTCAAGCATTTATGAATGTTTTGTGACATTTCATAGGAGCACGCGCCGATCAGTCTTCCCGCTTGTTCCTGAAGAACATAACGGCCACCGTGACGCCGATCACCACGCCCAGAATGACGTCGAGGAAACGGGCGAGACCTGCGGATTGCGGGCCCATCAATAGGACAAGCATGGCGGAGACGCCGGCCTGGATGGGGACAACCGGCGCGGGGCCGAACAGCGAGGCCAGGATCATCGCGACAAAGGTGGCGCTGGCGAGCCGGACTTCGCCCCATTCGTAGGGGATCAGGAACGCCAGTTCGCCGACGAGAATGCCGACCGTCACGCCGAGGAGCAGGTTGGCGCCCTGCTTCAGGTGATCGGGAATGCCGGGCGCCAGGCAGATCAGCGCGCTGATCGCGGCGAAGAGCGGTTGCGGCTGGCCGAACAGCAGATGCGCCAGCCAGTAGGCCAAGGCGGCGGTGAGCGCCGCCGCCAGGGCACGGGAGAAAGCTGCGCGGCCGCGTTCGAACAGCGTCCGCAGCAAGGTCCTAGTCCTTCTTCGGCGTCGGGGTCACGCGCAGCGCCAGTTCGCGCAACTGTGCCGGGCTTGCCGGGCTCGGCGCGCCCATCAAGAGGTCCTGCGCCTGCTGGTTCATCGGGAACAGCGAGATCTCGCGCAGGTTCTTGGCGCCGACGAGCAGCATGACCACGCGGTCGATGCCGGCGGCCATGCCGCCATGCGGCGGAGCGCCGTACTGGAAGGCGCGGTAGAGGCCGCCGAAGCGGTCTTCCACGTCCTGCTGGCTGAGGCCGACCTTCTCGAAGGCCTTGACCATCAGTTCCGGCGACTGGTTACGGATCGAGCCCGAGGCGATCTCGAAGCCGTTGCAGACCATGTCGTACTGGTAGGCCTTGATCGAAAGCGGATCCTGGCTTTCAAGCGCGTCCAGCCCGCCCTGCGGCATGGAGAAGGGGTTGTGGGCGAAATCGATCTTCTTCTCGTCCTCGTTATATTCGAAGAACGGGAAATCGACGATCCAGCAGAGCTCGAAGCGGTCGCGGTCGACGAGGTTCAGTTCCTCGCCGGCGCGGGTGCGGGCTTCGCCGGCGAACTTGTAGAACTTGGCCGGGTCGCCGGCGACGAAGAAGCAGGCGTCGCCCGCTTCGAGACCCAGCTGGGTGCGCAGGGCTTCGGTCCGCTCTTCGCCGATGTTCTTGGCGAGCGGCCCAGAGCCTGCGAGCTTCTTAGTAGGCTGCAAAAATCCCATCATATTTGGGTTGGCAGGTGCCGTAACGATCTCCTCTTCCTTCCAGAATATGTACCCGAGACCCGGCTGGCCGGTCGACTGCGCCCAGGCGTTCATCCGGTCACAGAAGGCACGCGATCCGCCGGTCCTGGCCGGGATCGCCCAGACCTCGACCTTCGGGTTCGATGCGATCATGTTGGCGAAGACCTTGAAGCCGGAACCGGCGAAGTGCTCGGTGACGGCCTGCATCTCGATCGGGTTGCGCAGGTCCGGCTTATCGGAGCCGTACTTGCGGATCGCGGTGTCATAGGGAATGCGCGGGAACTGCTGCGTCACCGGCTTGCCGCCGGCAAACTCCTCGAAGATGCCGCGGATGACCGGCTCCATCGTGGTCCAGACGTCCTCCTGCTCGACGAAGCTCATCTCCAGGTCGAGCTGGTAGAATTCGCCCGGCAGGCGGTCGGCGCGCGGGTCCTCGTCGCGGAAGCACGGCGCGATCTGGAAGTAGCGGTCGAAGCCGGCAACCATCAGGAGCTGCTTGTACTGCTGCGGCGCCTGCGGCAGCGCGTAGAAGGTGCCCTCGTGGATGCGGCTCGGCACCAGGAAGTCGCGCGCACCCTCCGGCGAGGACGCCGTCAAGATCGGCGTCGAATATTCGGTGAAGCCGACATTGGTCATCTCGCGGCGCATGGCGGCGATGATCTGGGTACGCTTGACGATGTTCTTGTGCAGCGTCTCGCGGCGCAGGTCGAGGAAGCGGTACTTCAGGCGCACGTCCTCGGGATAGTCCGGCTCGCCGAAGACCGGCAGCGGCAGTTCCTTGGCGGCAGAGAGCACCTCGATCTCGTGGGCATAGAGCTCGACCTCGCCGGTCGGCATGTTCTTGTTGACCGTCTCGTCCGTGCGCGCCTTGACGAGGCCGTCGATGCGGATGACCCACTCGCCGCGAACGGTCTCGGCGACCTTGAAGGCGGGGCTGTCCGGATCGGCGACGACCTGGGTGATTCCGTAGTGGTCGCGCAGGTCGATGAAGAGCACGCCGCCATGGTCGCGGACGCGGTGGACCCAGCCGGAAAGACGGACCGTCTGGCCGACGTCGGACTTGCGGAGGGCGGCGCAGGTATGGCTGCGGTAACGGTGCATTGTTCTATCCTGGAATGCTGCGCGGCCAGACCCGGAAAGCGGGGCCGCGCGTCTTCAAAATCGGGCGGAAAAGCGCATGACCGGTCCGATTTGTCAAGGCTTGCGGCGGGAACGCCATGGGCGCTTGCCCAGGAACGAAGCTCGCCCTCCATCCTCCCCGCCAGGGGGAGGCTTGGCCCGGACGCTTCACCGAGGCTTCATCCGATCAGGCGAGCGCGACCTGCCCACACCGGCGAACATGATGAAAAAATGACACGCGACCGGCAAATCGGCATGTGAACAACTTCTTAAGGACTTGCCCGGCGCCCGCAGAACGAGCATGAAGAATTTGTTAACCCTGCCCGCGCGGCTTCGCAATCCGATTCGAAGCGCGGGAGGAGCCTGACGGAAGAAAAGCGCCCTCATGCCTGAACTCGTCCATCTTTGGCCCCTGCTCGTCACCTCTGTCGCGATCTATTATTTCTACCGGTGGGTGGTCACCGACATGAACCGCCGATAGGCCGGCAGCCCATCCGTCTTCGGGGCTCTGGAAGCCAGCGGACGGCAACGGGCATTCGCGCGACGGAAACGCCGCCCGCGTTGTTCGCATGGTTCGGACGGGGCGCTGGAAGCTGCCTCATCTGAGTTTGGTTATGTGACACCTTTCAGCGCCCCGTTCGACGGTTTTTGTCCGCAACTTCGCCCTGCTGCTCCAGTCGCAGGCGGTTTGCGCCGGCGACTGACCTGTGTGCCACCCGGACACGTCCGGAGCGCAACTCGGGACTTGTCCCGCCGTCTCCAGAGGAAGGCCTTTCTGCGAACCCCTCGGTGCGGGGAAACGCGTCCCTCCCCCGCACAAGGCGTCGGCTCCGCCTCGCCGCGACGCCTCGCGGTGCATCCGTGACGGAACGGCGACCAGTATGACCCGACGACGAGCGGCGGGCATGGCCGGCGGAGCGTGCGCTTGATTCGATTGCCGAAATTCCGTCCGCCGTCCCGCAGACGGCGCTTCATTTCCCGCCCGCGGCCAGCAGGACCGTGAGAACGGCATGGAAGACGACGGCGGGCCACAGGAAGATGCCGGCGAAGGTGCCGGCGAGGCCGAGCCAGGCCAGATAGAGCGTGGCGGCGGCGCTGTAGAAGAGCATGGCCTGCAGCGGCGAGCCGCGCCAGCAGGCGATCGCCAGCGCGATCAGGGCAAGGCCGGCCACCCGCGCCGCCGGAACGCCCGCGCCATCGATCTCCGCGCCGAGGAGAAGCCGCCCGACGAAGGACGGCGTGGCCAGCAAGGCCAGCCCCGTCGCCGCTTCGCCGGCGGCTGCGACCATCAGCGTCGCGTGTCTCGACAGGATCACCGCGATTGCCTTTCACCCTGCCCGTCCGGCCATCGGGCCGTCACGGGGCCGCCTTCGGCTGCTCCCCGAGCTTGAAGGTCAGCCGGTCGATCTTGCCGGTAAACCGGAACGGCACGTCATAGCGATATTCCAGCATCGCCACGCCGGAGCGCGTGTCGAGGCCGACGTCGAAGCTCTCGTCTTCCGGGAAGGTGACGGGCGTGCCGTGCTCCAGGACGTTGCTCGCGACCTCTTTGCCGTCGACCGAGAGCGTGCCCTTGCCGCCCTTGCCGAGTTCCGGACCGTCCGAGACGAAGTCGAAGACGATCGTGTGCCGGCCGGCGTCGAGTGTCGGCCCCTCCCAGGCGGTGCGCTTGAGATCCAGCAGGTTGTAGAGGAAGACGACCTTGCCCTTGCCGAACCCCAGTTCGCCCTTGCTGAGCAACAATGCGTATCCGCCGAAGCGCCCGCCCTCGGTGACGATGACGCCCTCGGCGCCGCCATCCGGGATCTCGACCTCGGCGGTGATGGTGTAGGACCTGTTCAGGATGCTGGGCGCGGCACTCTTCGGCACGCCGCTGAGTTCGCCGGAGTAGCTGAACTCGGTCCGGCCCGCCGTCAGGCTCGGACGGGCGGCGTTCCAGCGCGCCAGCGTCGAATTGTCGAGCGGCAGCACGTCGTACTTCGCTGCTTCCGAATAGAAGAGCGCCTGCATCTCCTTCAGCTTGTCCGGCATCGATGCGGCGAGGTCGTTGGACTGGGTGGGATCCTCGGCGACGTTGTAGAGTTCCCACGCATAGCCGGTGATCACGTCCGGCGGCGCCTTGGTGCTCAGTTCCCACGGCAGCGTCGCCGGCGTCGTCGCCGCCACCCAGCCCTCGTCATAGATGGCGCGGTTGCCGAGCATCTCGAAATATTGCGTCTTGCGGGCAGACGGCGCGGTCTCGTTCGCCTTGTCGAAGGCATAGGCCATGCTGACGCCATCCATCGGGCGCTGCCTGATGCCGTCGATGGTGTCCGGCTGGGCTATGCCGGTCACCTCCAGGATGGTCGGCGCGATGTCGATGAAGTGATGGAACTGCCGGCGGATGCCGCCGGCATCGGTGATGTGGCCGGGCCACGACACCGCCATGCCCTGCGCCGTGCCGCCGAAATGCGACGGCACCTGCTTCATCCACTTGAACGGCGTGCCCATGGCCCAGGCCCAGCCGGCGGAGAAATGCGGGAAGGTGCGGTCGGAGCCCCAGAACTCGTACCAGAGATACTGGTCCTTCACCGGCACCGGGATGCCGTTGAAGGTGGTGAACTCGTTCGGCGTGCCGTTGACCATGCCCTCGGCGCTCGCGCCGTTGTCGCCGCTGATATAGATGACCAGCGTGTCGTTCCATTCGCCGAGATCCTCGACCGCCTGGATCACCCGGCCGATCTCGTGGTCGGTATAGGCGAGATAGGCGCCGTAGATGTCCGCCTGTTTGACGAACAGTTTCCTCTGCTCGAAGTCGAGACTGTCCCATTGCGGCAGTTCCTTCGGCCAGGGTGTCAGCTTCGCGTTTTCGGGCATGATGCCGAGCCGCTTCTGGTTGGCGAAGATCGTCTCGCGCAGCTTGTTCCAGCCCTCGTCGAAGAGGTGCATGCCGGAGATCCGGTCGATCCATTCCGGCGTGGGATGATGCGGGGCGTGGCTGCCGCCGGGCACGTAGTAGACGAAGAACGGCTTGTCGGGCGCGATCTCCTTCATCTGCTTCATGTACTGGATCGCGTCGTCCGCCATCGCCGTCGTCAGGTTCCAGGAGGGATTGCCCTCGAAGGGGTAGATGGCCGTGGTGTTGCGATAGAGGTTCGGCTGCCACTGGCTGGCGTCGCCGCCGACGAAGCCGTAGAAATAGTCGAAGCCCATGCCGTTCGGCCACTGGTCGAAGGGCCCCGCCTGGCTCGCCTGGTAGAAGGGCGTGTTGTGGTCCTTGCCGAACCACGAGGTGGCGTAGCCGTTTTCCTTCAGGATCGTGCCGATCGTGCCGCACTCCTTGCGGATGATCGAATCGTAGCCCGGAAAACCGGTGGCGATCTCGCCGACGACCCCGAAGCCCGCCACATGATGATTTCGCCCGGTGATCAGGGCAGCGCGCGAAGGCGAGCAGAGCGAGGTGGAGTGGAAATTGGTGAACCGCAGCCCCTCCTCCGCGATGCGGTCGAGTGCTGGCGTCGGAATGACGCCGCCGAAGGTGGACGGCGCTCCGAAACCGACGTCGTCGGTCATGATGAGCAGCACGTTCGGCGCGCCTTTGGGCGGCACGATGCGCGGCGCCCACCAGGGTCTGGAGTCTGCCGCCTTCTCCTTGATGACCCCGCCGAAGGCCGGGTCCGGCGGTGGAAGCTGCCGGCCCTCGATCGTCGTCGTGGCGCTTGGCGTGCCGGGCACGCCATTGACCTCCTGCGCCCAGCCGAAGGTGCAACCGAGGGCGAGGAAGCCTGCGCCCGCAAGCAAGGTGCGACCGATGCTCATTCCGCAATCCCCCCGAATAGAAAGACCCCATATTATTAGTATACACTAATATTAAGACTGTTGCCGAGTTCGCCCGCATGGCTTTCCTGCGGCGGCGGCAAATATTTCTCCGGTGCCCGGAATTGCCCTGTCGCGGGCACGGTTTCGCCTGTAGACATTGCTATCCCCGTGCGGCGCCCCGATTCCCCTCCCCGGCAGCAGAATGAGCCACATTCGCCCCCTCGTTCCCCTTCTGATCACCGCCGGCATCCTGATCGGCGGCAACGGACTGCAGGGGACCTTCATTTCGCTGCGCGCCTCGCATGAGGGGTTTTCGACCTCGCTGATCGGCCTCGTCGGCGCCGGCTACAACATCGGGTTTGCGGTCGGCTGCATCTACGTGACCCGGGTGCTGCGGGCGATCGGGCATATCCGCACGTTCTCGGCGATGGCGGCGATCGCCTCGGCCTCGGCGATCGCGATGCTTCTGGTGATCGACCCGACCTTCTGGTTCTTCATGCGGCTGCTCGCGGGGCTCTGTTTCGCCAGCCTGTTCGCGACCGTCGAGAGCTGGCTGAACGCCAGCGTCACCAATGCCAACCGGGCGCGCACGCTCTCGCTCTACCGCCTCGTCGACCTCGGCTCGGTGACGGCGGCGCAATATCTGATCCCGGGCGTCGGCATCGGCGGCTTCCAGCTGTTCGCCATCATCTCGATGGCGCTGACGCTGTCGCTGGTGCCGATCTCGCTCGCCGACCGCTCCGCGCCGGTCGCGCCCGAGGCGATCCGCTTCGACGTCAAGAAGCTCTGGAACATCTCGCCGCTGGCGACGATCGGCTGCATCGTCGTCGGCCTGACGAACGCCGCCTTCCGCTCGCTCGGGCCTATCTACGGCGAGGAGATCGGGCTGTCGGTGACCGAGATCGCGAGCTTCATGAGCGCCGGCATCATCGGCGGCGTGGTGCTGCAATATCCGCTCGGGCTCTATTCGGACAAGCTCGACCGGCGCGTGATCATCCTCGTCGCCACGCTCGGCGCCACGCTCGCGGCCCTGTTCCTGGCGATCTTCGCCGGCGGCGACGAATGGATGAACCTCGCCGGCATCTTCGTCTTCGGTGCGTTTGCCATGCCGCTCTACTCGCTCTGCTCGGCGCATGCCAACGACCATGCCGGCGAAGGCGAACATGCGCTGGTCTCCGCCGGCATGCTGTTCTTCTGGTCGATCGGCGCGATCATCGGGCCGCTGTTCGCCTCGGTGCTGCTCGACATCTTCGGCCCGGACGCGATGTTCATCTACATGGCCGTGGTCATGGTGATGTTCATGGCCTACACGGTGCTGCGCATGGGCGCGCGGCCGGGCGTGCCGGCCGAACAGCGGCACGGGCGCTTCCGCAACCTCCTGCGCACCTCGGCCTTCTTCAACAAGCTCGCCGGCGCGGAGCGCAACGGCAAAGGGCCCGGCGGCAAGAGGCGGTGAGCCTGCGACATCTGGTTCCGGCCCGCCATATTGATGAGTGCGCCGATCAGGATTATGCAGGAGCATCTTCCAGGAGCATCATCAAAGACCGGGACCCGCCCATGCCGATCAGCCGCCGCACGCTTCTGAAGAGTTCCGCGATCGCCGCCGGCGCCTACGGCGCGGGGCTGGCCTTGCCCGCAGTGCGCCGCGCGATCGCCGGCGCCCCGGAAGACCTCGTCGCCTACGAGTCCAGTGCGCTCCTGACCGGCGAGGCCGCGACCGGGGGGATGATGTCCTACGGGCTCGGTGCTGCGGGCGAAGGGGCGCCGCCGGTGCTGCGGATGCGCAAGGGCGAGGACTTCTCGGCGCGGCTGGTGAATCGGCTGAAGGAGCCGACCACCGTGCACTGGCACGGTCTCAGGATCGCCAACGCCATGGACGGCGTTCCGGAGATGACGCAGCCCTATGTCTATCCCGGCGATACGTTCGACTACCGCTTCACCCCGCCCGACGCCGGCACCTTCTGGTATCACCCCCACTGCAACACGCTGACGCAGATGGGGCGCGGGCTGACCGGCGTCATCGTCGTCGAGGACTCGGCCGATCCGGTGTTCGACGCGGAGATCGTGCTCAACCTGCGCGACTTCCGGCTCGGCGGCGACGGCCAGTTCATCGCCCCGTTCAAGCCGCGCGACGCCGCCCGCAGCGGCACCTTCGGCACGGTGCGCACCACCAACTGGCGCGCCGCGCCCGCCTATGACGCGCCGGCGGGCGGGCTGGTCCGCATCCGCATCGCCGCCACCGACGTCACCCGCATCTACAGGCTCGCCCTTGCGGGCGGGGCGGGCAAGGTGATCGCCCTCGACGGCAATCCGCTGCAGGCGCCGGTGCCGCTCGACCTGCAGGACGTCGGCCCCGGCCAGCGGCTGGACTTCGTGCTGCGCATGCCGGATGGCGAGGGCGAGGTCGCCACGCTCACCAACGTCAAGGGCAGCACGCCTTGGACGATCGCGACGTTCCGCGCGGTCGGCGCGAGTGCGAAACGGTCGCTCGACGACGCCGGGCCGCTGCCTTCCAACCCGATCCCGGTCGCCGACCTCAAGGCTGCCGAGATCATCCCGATGGAATTCACCGCCACCGCCGAGCACGGGGCGAGGGAAAGCATCTGCGGCTCGCTGGGCTACACGTTCTGGGCGATCAACAGGGTCGCCTGGCCGGGCGACACGGCGGACGGCGTGGCGCCGCTGGCCGAGCTGAAGCTCGGCAGGAGCTACGTCTTCCGGGTCGCCAACCGCACGCCGCATGCGCACCCGGTCCACCTGCACGGCATGAGCTTCCACATCGTCGCCTCCAACCAGCCGCGGCTTCTCGGTCACGCCACCGACACGATCCTGCTGCAGCCTGACGAGACCGTCGACCTCGCGCTCGTCGCCGACAATCCCGGCCAGTGGATGCTCCATTGCCACATCATCGAGCACCAGAAGACCGGCATGAGCAGTTACGTTACGGTAACCTGAGCGCCGTCCGCAGTTTTTGATTGTGGCAAAATGGTGGAGCGGGTAAATCATCTGATCTTTGAAACCAGCCGTCGCCCGAGCAGATTGATGCAGATCATCGAAACAACCGCAGCCCTGGCCGAAGCCTGTGCGCTGCTCGCAAAGTCCGACTACCTGACCATCGATACGGAATTCCTGCGCGAGACCACCTTCTGGCCGGAGCTTTGCCTGATCCAGATGGCGGGCCCCGAGACGGCGGTGATCGTCGATCCGATGGCCAAGGGCATCGATCTCGCCCCCTTCTTCGCGCTGATGGCCGACAGCAGCGTCGTCAAGGTGTTCCATGCCGCCCGGCAGGACCTGGAGATCATCTACAATCTCGGCAAGCTGATCCCGCATCCGATCTTCGACACCCAGGTCGCCGCCATGGTCTGCGGCTTCGGCGACAGCGTCTCCTACGACCAGCTGGTGCAGAAGACCAAGGGCGTGCAGATCGACAAGTCGTCGCGCTTCACCGACTGGAGCCGCCGGCCGCTGACGGACAAGCAGCTCGAATACGCGCTGGCCGACGTCACCCACCTGCGCGACGTCTACCAGTTCCTGAAGGCCAGGCTGGAACAGGACGACCGCAGCCTCTGGGTCGCCGAGGAGATGGCGGTTCTGGAGGCGCCCGGCACCTACGACATCCACCCTGATGACGCCTGGCGGCGGCTGAAGATGCGGGTGAAGAAACCAATGGAACTGCTTGTCCTGCAAAAGGTCGCGGCCTGGCGGGAACGAGAGGCGCGCGGGCGCAACGTGCCGCGCTCGCGCATTATCAAGGACGACACGATCTACGAGATCGCCCAGCAGCAGCCGGCCGACGCCGAGGCGCTCGGGCGGCTTCGCACGATCCCCAAGGGCTGGGAACGCTCGCAGTCGGGTTCAGCGCTGCTGGAGGCGATCCGCGAGGCGCTGGACACGCCGAAGACGGACCTGCCCCGCCTGCCCCGCCAGCCGCACGTGCCCGAGGGCGCCGCCGCCGCCAGCGAGATGCTCAAGGTGCTGTTGAAGCTCGTCTCCGAGAAGCAGGGCGTCGCCGCCAAGATCATCGCCAACAGCGACGACCTGGAGAAGATCGCCATCGACGGCGAGGACGCCGAGGTCCCCGCGCTGCACGGGTGGCGGCGGGAGCTGTTCGGCAACGTCGCCCTCGACCTGATCGGCGGCAAGGTGGGCCTGCGCTTCGTCAACAAGAAGATCGAGGCGGTCGAGCTTTAGGGAGCGGTTTCGCTTCCTGACGGCACGGCTTTCGTCCGCTCGCCGCGACCGCGCTCGTGCGACTTGCCATGGGCGGGCGCCAATGGCTTCGCGATCAGCGTTTCGCGACATCCGGCAAACGCGTACAATACCGTCATGGACACGGTGGAACCCTTCAGGATCGCGACCGTAGCGCTTGTGGACGGCGGGCGGATCGGCATCAGCCGCATCCCGGGCCGCAACGACGCCTATGACGGCGACCTGCAGGCGATCTCGGACTGGGGCGCGCAGACGGTCGTCTCCATGACCGATCGCAGCGAGATGGTGGCGCGCGGCTGCGAGGACCTCGGGCTCAGGCTCGCCGCCCGCGGCATCGGCTGGTTCCATTTCCCGATCCGTGACTTCGGCGGGCCGACCGGCGGCGGGCTCGTGGAATGGCCCGGCCTGTCGGCGCAGTTGCACGAGATCCTCGACGAGGGCGGCGCGGTCCTCGTCCACTGCCATGGCGGCCACGGCCGCGCCGGCATGGTGGCGCTGCGGCTGCTGGTCGAGCGCGGCGAGGCGCCCGAGGCGGCGTTGAAGCGCATCCGCGCGGTCCGGCCGGGCGCCGTGCAGACCGACGCACAGTATCGCTGGGCGGCTTCCGCGGCCGGGTGACCGACGCCGGCCGGCGATGATCCGGCGGGGACGCGGAAAACCCCTCCCCACCCTCCCCACCTTCCCCACAAGGGAGAGGGACTAACCCGGACGCGTCGCCGAGATTGCCATTCGGCGGGCGCATGCAGCGGACCTCCCCCCATTGCCGGAGATGCCCGGCGGGGCAGAAGGGCGGTTGCATCGGCGATTGCCCCGGCAGACACCTGACCCGGCCCCGCCTCTGGGGACGGTCACGAAAGCTTCAAGCAACTGTCAAGCCGCGTTCACGCGGTCCTCCTATCGGGTTGCTCGCAATGCCAACCCAATGGGGACCCTTCGATGACCAGAACCTTGCTGACCACCGCTGCCCTTTCGCTTCTGATGGCGGGCGCCGCCCTTGCCGAGGAGAAGGAATTTTCGGCCACGCTGAAGGCGCACGCGATCCTGCCGGCCAACACGATCATTGCCGCCCCGGCAGACGCCGCCGACTACCTGAAGACGTCCGGCAAGTTCTCCACCGCCGACCGCAAGCGCGCCGAGACGCCCGGCACCGTCATGGGCAAGGACGGCGTGCGCGAGACGGGCCTGGCGCTTCCCTTCGACGGCCAGCCGATGCAGGGCTTCTCCGGCATCAAGACCATGGACGACGGCACCTTCTGGTCGCTGTCGGACAACGGCTTCGGCAGCAAGCTCAACTCCTCCGACGCCATGCTGATGATCCACAACATCCGCCTCGACTGGGACAAGGGTACGCTGGAACCGGTCAGGACCGTATTCCTCTCCGACCCGGACCGGAAGGCGCCCTTCCCGATCGTCATGGAAGGCGCCGGGAAGCGCTACCTCACCGGCGCCGACTTCGACGTCGAATCGATCCAGCCGGTCGCCGACGGCTTCTGGATCGGCGAGGAATTCGGTCCCTACATTCTGAAGTTCGACCTCGAGGGCAGGCTGACCGATGTGATCGCCACGGAAGTCGACGGCAAGCCGGTGACCTCGCCGGACAATCCGACGCTCACAGTCCAGGCCGATCCCTCCAAGCAGATGCCGGCCTTCAACCTCAAGCGCTCCGGCGGCTATGAGGGCCTTGCCCTGTCGAAGGACGGCACCAAGCTCTACGGCCTGCTGGAAGGCCCGATCTGGACCGACAACGAGAGCGTCGAGCAGGCGGACGGCCGCCCGGCGCTGCGCATCATCGAGCTCGACGTAGCCTCCAAGGCCTGGACCGGCCGCAGCTGGCTCTATCCGCTGGCCGAGGGCGGCGAGGCGATCGGCGACTTCAACATGCTGGACGAAACGACGGCGCTGGTGATCGAGCGCGACAACGGCGCCGGCACGGCGGACAGGGCCTGCGCCGATCCGAAGGAGCCTAAGCCCGACTGCTTCGCCGTCGCCTCCAAGGTGAAGCGGATCTACAAGATCGCCATGACCGGGGAGAACGTCGGCAAGGCCGTGCGCAAGATCGGCTATATCGACCTGCTCAAGATCGCCGACCCCGACAACAAGAAGCGCCAGGGCGGCGGCGACGGCTTCTACGATATGCCGTTCGTCACGATCGAGAACGTCGACCGCGTGGACGTGACCCACATCGTCGTGGGCAACGACAACAACCTGCCCTTCTCCGCCGGCCGTTCGCTCGACAAGGCCGACGACAACGAGTTCGTGCTTCTGGAAGTGGGCGAGTTGCTGAAGGCTGAGTGACAAGGACAGGAGGCTCCCGCCCCTTCGCGGGAGCCTCATTTTCGTACATACAATATTCATTGCCCGATGACATGAATTATCGTACATACATTTTATGAAGATCGTGTGGGACGAACCGAAGCGCGTTGCCAACCTCGAAAAGCACGGCCTCGACTTCACCGCACTGTCCCTCGAGTTCTTCCTTGCCTCGGTCGTGATCCCGGCGAAGGATGGACGCTCCAAGGCGATCGGCCGTCTGCGGGACGGCACCGTCGTCGTGATCTTCTTGACGCTCGGCACCGAGGCGCTTTCCGTCATTTCGATGCGCCCTGCCCGCAAGGACGAAAGGAGCCTGCTCTGATGGCCAGCAAAATCCAGACCCCAGAGGAATTCCAGCCTGGACGCGGTTACGCGAAAGAGGACTGGGACGCCGTCTCCGATAATCCGCCACTGACGGAGGAGGAGATGAAGCAGGCGCGGCCCTTCAAGGACGCCTTCCCGGAAATTGCGGAGAAGATGGAGAGAGCGATCCGCGGTCGCCCCAAGGCTGAACAGACGAAGACGCCGGTCACTATCCGGCTCGACCCTGATATTGTCGATCATTACAAAGCCACCGGAAAAGGCTGGCAGAGCCGGATGAACGACGATTTGCGCAAGGCAGCCGGGCTCTAACGCGCGTCGCCATCTTTCAGATTCGCGCCCGCGCATTGGTGTCGGCCCGGGTTAGATTGCAGCCTTCTTCGTCCCGTTGCCGCCAAGGTTCGTCCCGTTGCCGCCAAGGTTCGTCCGGAACAGGTGCGCACCGTCACTCGAACCTGAACGCCAATTTCAGCCCTGTGAGCTTGGCCAGTTGCTGCAGCCGGCCCTCGATGCGTTCGCCGGAGAAATCGGCGTATTCGGCGGGGACGACAAAGTCGAGGTCGGTGTCCGGGGCGATCGACGGGCGGACCTGCAATCTGGGGACGACGCCGGGCATGGAGGCGGAGAACAGGTAGACGATGCGCAGGAGGCCGCCGAGCAGCTTGGAGAGCATCAACATGCGCGGCGTGGCGATCGCCGCCAGCGGGCTGGTGGCGCCGTCGTCGTAGAGGCCCTCGAAACGGTAGTAGTTGGCCAGTGCGATATAGGCGCGGCCGGAATGGGTGATGCCGGTGAAGGTGCCGTGCGAGATGATGTTGAGCGCCTGCAGGCCGCGGTAGTCGGGATGGGCGCGCCAGCTGATATCGGCGAGCAGGCAGGCGGCCCGACGGTAGCGCGCCTCCTGCGCGGTTTCCTCGATGCCGAACTGCGGCATGACGCGGCCGGTCCAGTCCGCCAGTTCGCGGGCATGCTCGGGCGAGCGGGCGCGCAGGATCGCCAGTTCCTCCGCCGCCGCCAGCAGCGGGTCGCGCTGCTTCTCCTTCTCGGGCAGAAGCGAATAGAGATAGCCCTCGCGCACGCCTTGCGAGGAAAAGGACACTTTCGACGGGCGCATCAGCGCGATCGTCTCCTGCATGGCGACGGCGCCGTAGGGCAGAAGGTTGCGGCGGTTCTTGGAGATGGCGGCGTAGGCCGGATCCTTGGTGTCCTTGGTGGTGACGACGTAGGTGAGAAAGTCCATCGCCCGGTCGTAGGAGATCTCGTAGCCCTGCATCATGTGCAGGGGGTAGTTGTTCAGTTCCATGTGCAGCTTGGCGAGCGAGCGCCAGGTGCCGCCGACGGCATAGAAGGTGCGCCCCTGACCGCGCTTGAGCAGGCCCGCCGTCTTCAGATAACGGCGGGCGATGACACGCGCCTGCGCCACCGAACCGCCCGAGCTTTCCGACAGGCGAATGCCGCCGAGCGGCAGGGTCATCCCGGTGCCGATCGCGTCCCCTGAAACATCGACGAGCTCCAGCGAGCCGCCGCCGAGGTCGCCGACGATGCCGTCCGGATCGTGGAAGCCGCTGATGATGCCGAGCGCGGAGAAATAGGCCTCCTCGGTGCCGGAGAGCACGCGCACCTTGTGTTCGAGGATTTCCTCGGCGCGTTCGATGAAGGCCGGGCCATTTTCCGCCTCGCGGGCGGCGGCGGTGGCAAGCGCATACATCCGCGTCGCCCGCGCCTGCTTCGACAGCGCCTTGAAGCGATGCAGCGCGGCCAGCGCCCGCTCAACGCTGGCATCGTCCATGCGGCCGGTCTTCGCCAGCCCCTTGCCAAGGCCGCACATCACCTTTTCGTTGAAGAGAATGGCCGGCGCGCGACTCATCCCCTCGTAGATGACGAGGCGGACGGAGTTGGACCCGATATCCACCACGGACACCGGGGCGATCCCTGGCAGGCGCCCCTGCGCTTCAGATTCAACCATGCAAATCCAGTTTTACCGTTTGCGCTGGCTCTTCCAGCCGGCGATCGCCTTCGGCGCGCTGGACTTCAGAGCCTCCCCCCGGCCCGACAGGCTGGGGTTCGTCATGAAATATTGCTGCGCATTGAACGGTTCGGTTCCCTGCGGCACCTGCATGCGCCGCGACGTCCCGTCCGACAGGATCTCGTAGCTCTGCTGGTTGTCGATCAGATTGCCAAGCATGATCTGCGATAGAACCTGTTCGTGCACAGTGTGGTTGGTCAGGGGAACGAGCGTCTCGACACGCCGATCCAGGTTGCGCGGCATCAGATCCGCCGAGCCTATATAGACGAGCGCCTTGTCGGAGGGAAGCCCACGGCCGTTGCCGAAGCAGAAGATGCGGGAATGCTCGAGGAAGCGGCCGACGATGGACTTGACGCGGATATTGTCCGACAGGCCCGGGACCTGGGGACGCAGGCAGCAGATGCCGCGCACCACGAGATCGACCTCCACGCCCGCCTGGCTGGCGCGGTAGAGCGCATCGATGATCTCCGGGTCCACCAGCGAGTTCATCTTCATCCAGATCGCGGCGGGCAGGCCGTTCTCGGCGTGCACGATCTCCTCCTCGATGTGCTGGAGGATGCGCGGGCGCAGCGTATGCGGGGAGACGGCGATCTCCATGTCGCGCTCGGGCTCGCCGTAGCCGGTGATGAAGTTGAAGATATTCGCCATGTTGTGGGCGATCGACGGGCTGCAGGTGAAGAAGGACAGGTCGGTATAGATCTTCGCCGTGACCGGATGGTAGTTGCCGGTGCCGAGATGGCAGTAGCTGCGCAGCCTGCCCTCCTCGCGACGGACGACCAGCGACATCTTGGCGTGCGTCTTGAGCTCGATGAAGCCGAAGACGACCTGCACGCCGGCGCGTTCGAGGTCGCGGGCCCAGCGGATGTTGGCCTCCTCGTCGAAGCGGGCCTTGAGCTCCACCAGTGCGGTGACCGACTTTCCGGCCTCGGCCGCGTCGATCAGCGCGCGCACGATCGGGCTGTCGTTGGAGGTGCGATAGAGCGTCTGCTTTATCGCCACGACCTCAGGATCGCGCGCAGCCTGGAGCAGGAACTGGACCACCACATCGAAGGATTCGTAAGGGTGATGGACCACCATGTCCTTCTCGCGGATGGCGGCGAAGCAGTCGCCGGCGTGCTCGCGGACGCGTTCGGGAAATCGGGCATTGTAGGGCTCGAACCGAAGATCGGCGCGCGGGGCCTTGGTGATTTCCGACAGCGTGTTGAGCGCCAGAAGGCCCGGCAGCACCGCCACGCGGTTTTCCGGCACGCCGAGTTCGTTGACGACGAACTGGCGCAGCGACGCCGGCATCTCCGAATCGGTCTCGATGCGGATCACCGAGCCGCGGCGGCGGCGCTTCAGCGCCGTCTCGAAGAAGCGCACGAGATCTTCCGCCTCCTCCTCGACCTCGATGTCGCTGTCGCGGATGATGCGGAAGGTGCCCGAGCCCTGCACTTCATAGCCCGGGAACAGGCGGTCGATGAACAGGCTGACGGCGTCCTCCAGGGTGATGTAGCGGATCGTCGCGCCGTCGTCGGGCAGGCGGATGAAGCGGTCGAGCGCCGGCGGCAGGCGCAGCAGCGCCGTCATCGGCTCGCGCTCCCTCTTGCTGACGAGCTGCAGCCCCATCGAGAAGCCGAGATTGGGGATGAACGGGAACGGGTGGGCCGGATCGATCGACAGCGGCGTCAGGACGGGAAAGATCGACTGCTCGAACTCCTGGGCGAGCCAGTTGCGGTCGTCGCCCTTCAGCGCCGATGGGCGGACGATGACGATGTCTTCCTTGGCGAGATACTGCTGCAGGACGGCGAGCGAGGCCTGCTGCTCCATCTGCAGGTTGTCGATTTCCTTCAGGATATCGTCCAGCTGCTCGGCGGACGTCTTGCCGTCCGGGCTGCGGATGGCGATGCCCTGGCGGACCTGACCCTCCAGCCCGGCGACGCGGACCATGAAGAACTCATCGAGATTGGCTGCCGAGATCGACAGGAAGCGCACACGCTCGAGCAGCGGGTGCGCCGTGTTCAGTGTTTCCTCGAGCACGCGCCGATTGAACTGGAGCCAGGAGAACTCGCGATTGACGAAGCGCTCGGGGCTCTGCATCAGCTCCCGGGTGGCGTCGGAAAGATCGTCCGCCTTGCGCTCCGCGTTTTCTGCTTCAGACGTAACAGCATCCATTTCGACCACCGCCCTGTTGTTTTTGTTCGAGGCTCGTAAAGCAGTTTGACGACGCTTCTGTGACAGTCAATCCCCGGGACCAGGCGCATCGGCGCCGGTCATCTCGCCCAGGACCTCCTGCGCGAGCGCGCGGGTGATGCGGCTGCCGCGCGCGAGCGCCAGCCGGTCGAGCCGTTCCACCGCCTTCTGGGCAGCGTCGAGCGAGCGTTCCATCCGGGCGACCATGTAGGCGACGAGGCGGTCGTCGACGAAGAGCTGGCGGTCGGCGAAGAGCTTGACGATCACCTGCGAGAGCAGTTCGTCGTCCGGTTCGCCGATCTCGACGACGGTTGCCGCCTTCAGCCGCGAACGCAGATCGGGCAGCGTCACCGGCCAGGACATCGGCCAGAGCCGGGACGTCATCAAGAGCGCATGGCCGTTCTGGCGGACATTGTTGATCACGTGGAAGAGCGTGCGGTCGTCGAAGCCGACGCGATCGACGTCCTCGAACAGCACCGGGCCGGCCTCGGCGGCCTGCTCCGCGCCCCGGCCTTCGAGCGCATGGATCTGCGACGCCCCCGAGCGTTCCCGCCAGATGGCGGCAAGGTGCGTCTTGCCCGAGCCGATGGGGCCGGCGAGGATCACCACCGGAGAAGGCCAGTTCGGCCAGGAATCGACCACCGATATCGCCGCGCTCAGCGGGTCCGATACCAGAAGGTCGTCCCGCCCGGACGAGGGGACGTGCTGGAACTCCAGCGGCAGCTGTTCTGCGGGCTTCGACGGTTTCATGCGGCTACTCGTTACGGCTTGCGCCCGGTTGCCGCTTCCTTCTTGCGGACGGCTGGCTTGCGGACGACGGGCGGACTGCCCTGACCGTGATAGAGGTCGCTGTCAAGGTACCGCCGCAGGCCGAAGCGGACAAGCACGCCGATCGCGGCCGAGGCGGGGACGGCGACGAGCAGGCCGACGAAGCCGAACAGCGCACCGAAGGCGAACAGCGCGAACATCAGCCAGACCGGGTGCAGCCCCACCTGCGAGCCGACCAGCTTCGGCTGCAGGATGTTGCCCTCGATGAACTGGCCGGAGAAGAAGATCGCGAGCACCGCGCCGATCCACAGGTAATCGGGCCAGAACTGCACGATGGCGACGCCGACGGACAGCACCAGGCCGACCATGGACCCGACATAGGGGATGAAGCTGATGAGGCCGGCGAAGAGGCCGATCAGCAGGCCGAAATTCAGCCCCACCCCGGTCAGCCCGATGCCGTAGTAGAGGCCGAGGATGATGCAGATCGAGCCCTGGCCGCGGACGAAGCCGGCGATCGCCGTGTCCATCTCGGTCGCAAGCTCGCGCACGGTCGTGACGTGCTCGCGGGGGATCCAGCTGTCCACCTTGGCGATCATCCGGTCCCAGTCGAGAAGCAGGTAGAAGGCGACCACCGGCGTAACGACCAGCAACGAGGCGATGTCCACCAGCGCCAGGCCGGAATTCCAGATCTGCTTGAACACCGTGCCGAGGAAGCCGGCGCCCTCGGCGAGCACGCTGCCGAAGCCCTCCTTGATCGTGCCCATCTGGCTCGAGACCCAGGGCGGCAGGATCTCGGGATTGAAGCTCGTGACCAGCGACTGCAGCTGGGAGATATAGTCCGGCAGCTTGGAGAGAAGGTCGGACGCCTGCGTCGCCAGCAGCGGGATGACGATCATCAGCGACAAGGCGAAGATGATGACGAAGGCGATCAGGATGACGACGGTGGCCATGGTGCGGCTGAGGCCGAGGCGCTCCAGCCGGTCGGCGACGGGATCGAGGAAATAGGCGAGCGCCATGCCGGCGACGAAGGGCAGCAGGATGGAACTGAACACCATCAGGAAGACCACGACGGCGGCCAGCGCCAGCAGCCAGAAGATCACCTGCCGCTTCAGCCCGGCGCCGCTGACATGGCCCGTGCCGGAACCGGCGCCCCCGACAGGCTCGGCAGGCCCGGCCTCGACGGGTGCGACCTTGCTCTTCTGCCGCGCGCTTTCGTAAGCCTTCACCATATCTTCCCTTGCCTGAAATCCGTTGCCGTACTGAGATAGGCCGTTGCGCAGAGCATGGTCAAGGTTGCGGCGGCCGGGAGCGGAGACGGGCCGGCCTCGCCCGGGGCCCGCAGCGTCCGGCAAAACCGTGAAAAAGGCCGCATGCCGGGGCATTGCGCTTGCACTTGTCGCCCCGACGTGCCAATCGGGCGCCATTGCCAGAAAGCGGAGAGCGGACGATGAGCCAGTCTGACAGAAACGGCCTGACCTACAGCGATGCGGGCGTCGACATCGACGCGGGCAACCTGCTGGTCGAGAAGATCAAGCCGGCCGTCCGCTCCACCCGCCGCCCCGGCGCCGACGGCGAGATCGGCGGCTTCGGCGGCCTGTTCGACCTCAAGGCCGCGGGTTTCACCGATCCGGTGCTGGTCGCCGCCAATGACGGCGTCGGCACCAAGCTGAAGATCGCGATCGACGCCGACAGGCACGACACCGTCGGCATCGACCTCGTCGCCATGTGCGTCAACGACCTCGTCGTGCAGGGCGCGGAGCCCCTGTTCTTCCTCGACTACTTCGCCACCGGCAAGCTCGACCCCGACCAGGGGGCCGCGATCGTCGGCGGCATTGCCGAGGGCTGCCGCCAGGCCGGCTGCGCGCTGATCGGCGGCGAGACGGCCGAGATGCCCGGCATGTATGCCGGCGGCGACTACGATCTCGCCGGCTTCGCTGTGGGTGCCGCCGAGCGCGGAAAACTGCTGCCGGCCGGCGACATCGCCGAAGGCGACGTCATCCTCGGGCTCGCCTCCTCCGGCGTCCATTCCAACGGTTATTCGCTGGTGCGCAAGATCGTCTCCCTCTCCGGCCTCGGCTGGGACGCCCCTGCCCCGTTCGCAGAAGGCAAGACGCTGGCGGAAGCGCTGATGACGCCGACGAAGATCTATGTGAAACCGCTTTTGAAGGCGATCCGCGAGACCGGCGCGATCAAGGCCCTCGCCCACATCACCGGCGGCGGCTTTCCCGAAAACATTCCGCGCGTGCTGCCCAAGCACCTCGCAGCCGAGATCGACCTCGACGCGGTGAAGGCGCCGGCCGTCTTCTCCTGGCTGTCCAAGACCGGCGGCGTGGCCGCAACCGAGATGCTGCGCACCTTCAACTGCGGCGTCGGCATGATCGCCGTGGTTGCCGCCGAAGACGTCGAACGCGTCGGCGCCGTGCTTGCCGCCGAGGGCGAGAGCGTCTTCACGCTCGGCCGCATGGTGGCGCGGACGGAAGGCGAAGCCGGCACAAGCTACAAGGGCACCCTCGCCCTATGAGCGCAGGCCTCTCCCGCAAGCGCGTCGCGGCCTTCATCTCCGGCAGCGGCTCGAACATGGTGAGGCTCGCGGAAGCCTGCGCCGACCCGGCCTTCCCGGCCGAGATCGTCGCCGTCTTCTCCGACAAGGCCGACGCCGGCGGACTCGCAAAGGCCGAAGCCCTCGGCATCCCCACCTTCGTCTTTGCGCGCAAGGATTTCGCCTCGAAAGAGGCGCACGAGGAGGCGATCCTCGCCGAACTCGACCGCCAGCAGCCCGACATCGTCTGCCTCGCCGGCTACATGCGCCTGCTCTCCGGCCGCTTCATCTCGCGCCACGAGGGCAGGATCCTCAACATCCACCCCTCGCTGCTACCGCTCTTCCCCGGCCTCGACACCCACCGCCGCGCCATAGAGGCCGGCATGAAGCTCGCCGGCTGCACCGTGCATTTCGTGACGGAAGGCATGGACGAAGGCCCGCAGATCGTCCAGGCGGCGGTGCCGGTGCTTTCCGGCGACACGCCGGCCGACCTGGCCGCGCGGGTGCTCACCGTTGAGCACAAGGCTTATCCGCTGGCGCTGAGGCTGTTCGCGGAGGGCAAGGTGCGGATGGAGGGGGGCCGGGCTGTGGTGACGGGTGCGGCGGTTGGGGAAGCTACGGGCTCGCTGATTTCGCCGGGCATTTGACAGACGGAAGCCCGAGGGGGGCACCGATCGGCCGCAGGCTGGCGACGAGAAGCGGTTGTCTCGACGACGCGTCTGGCCTTCGAGGGTACCCTTGCCCCAGGGATGTTGGAGATCAGGCTCGTCGCCGTCCGTGACGCCGCCTCCGCAGCGCCTCCCTCCACCTCACCCGCCGGAAAATCACTACTTCAAGTTTTGCTATTGAAAAGGCGGCAATCCGATGCACATGATAGCGCGTTCATCGGTTCCCATCGGCGCAACAAAGCATGGGTCGGCTATCTAACGTCCCTTCAATGCGACACCGGGGGATTGCAGGAACCAGTTCGGCCATGGCGACATCCCACTACCAGCTTTGACGCGGCAGTCTGAGAAACAGCATTGAGTGCCCAGGCGGACGGTCGGTGCACTGTGACGGCCGATGTCGTGTCCCCAAGTTTGAATTGTGCACCCACGCGGAGGATTCAATGATCAGGCATTCCATAACCGCAAGCATGATGATCCTTGCCACACAAGCGGCAATTGCGTCGGCCCAGACGTCGCCGGCCATACCCGGGTCTATCTCAACGCCAGATGCCGTCGAAACTCCGATCGGTAAGCTGGAATTCAAGGATGGGGTGCCGACAAGGGAAAGCACCGCCAAACTCTACGACAACCTTGACTTCACCTACGCCTACCGCGCCTTCATGGACAATATGCGCGGTGTCAGCATCCGTGCGCTGCGCAATGGGCTACAAAGCATCGGAGTCAAGGAAAACGAGGTTCTCGTCTTCTCCGACCTGATGGATGCCAAGTCCCTGTTCCTGACGGCGAACGCCGACACGATTTATGTGATGGGTTACCTTGATCTTACGAAGGGGCCCGTGGTGCTCGAGACGCCGCCGGAATTCCTCGGAGCCGTACAGGACGCGTGGTTTCGCTGGGTGGTCGATGTCGGCGCGCCGGGACCTGATCGCGGCGAAGGCGGCAGGTATCTGATCGTACCGCCCGACTACAACGGACCGCTCCCGGAAGGCGGCTTTTACATCGCCCATGCCAAAACCAACACCGTGTTGTGGTTTGGCCGGTCTTTTCTCGACAACCACAGCGATCCCAAGCCGGTCGTCGAGATCATCCGCAAGTCCACCAAGGTCTACCCCTACGAGCCGGGTGGCGTGGGAACGTCGATCGCCGCCTTCCTTTCCGGCAAGGCCAAACTCGGGCAGATCAAACCGCCTCCGGCGACGGTCTTCCACGAGGGTAGCGGTATGGTGGTGAACACGATCCCGCCGAGCGACTGGAGCTACTTCGAACTGCTGAACGAAGTGGTCCAGAGCGAGCCCGCCACCGCGCTCGATGCCGAACTGATGGGGCCATTGGCGTCGATCGGGATTATCAAGGGAAAGCAATTTTCTCCGGACGAACGGATGAAGAAGATCATGACAGCGGCGCTCGCGACTGCCAATGCGACCTCGCGCAGCTTGTTCATGAGTCCGCGCGATCCGAACTGGTTCTACTATCCCAATTCGTCCTGGTTCAATTTCCTGTTCGACACCGGCTACGAGTTCGAAACACCGATCCCGATGATCACCGCGGAAGGGGTAAAACCCTACCCACCGACCGGCTATCGTACCATGGATGCGCGCACAAATTTCTTCTACGGCATAACCGGCATTACGCCGGCCATGGCGATGCGTCTGCCTGGGATCGGCTCACAATACCTGCTCGCCACGACGGACGCGGACAAAAATCATTTCGACGGTGCCAGAACATACAAGGTCACGCTCCCCGAAGGCATTCCGGCGGAAAATTTCTGGTCGTTCACCGTCTACGACAATCTATGGACGCCTCCCGGGCGAGATGAACATTTGGCGGCACTCGGCATTGGATGCGTGAATCTATCC
>NZ_JAOXHF010000010.1:0-261627 GCF_025780115.1 Rhizobium sp. TRM96647 | reverse complement strand
ACGACGAGCCTGAAGCATGCGACGCACTTCAAGCGCAATGCCGAGGCCGGCATGGTGATGGTCAACCTGCCGACGGCGGGCGTCGACTTCCACGTCCCCTTCGGCGGCCGCAAGGGTTCCTCCTACGGCCCGCGCGAACAGGGCAAGTACGCCAACGAGTTCTACACCACAGTCAAGACCGCCTATACGCTGGCGTGACCGCGCCGGCCTGACACATTGCCCCGGCACTGGCGCCGGGGCGGCTCTCTCAAGGACTACGACAGATGAAGAAGAAAGCGGAATGGCCGCGCAGGCTGAGGTCGCAGGAGTGGTACGGCGGCACGAGCCGCGACGTGATCTATCACCGCGGCTGGATGAAGAACCAGGGATATCCGCACGACCTGTTCGACGGGCGTCCGGTGATCGGCATCCTCAATACCTGGTCGGATCTGACGCCCTGCAACGGCCATCTGCGCGAACTCGCCGAGAAGGTGAAGGCGGGCGTCTGGGAGGCCGGCGGCTTCCCGGTCGAGGTGCCGGTGTTCTCGGCTTCCGAAAACACCTTCCGCCCGACGGCGATGATGTACCGCAACCTCGCAGCCCTCGCGGTCGAGGAAGCGATCCGCGGCCAGCCGATGGACGGCTGCGTGCTGATGGTCGGCTGCGACAAGACCACGCCGTCGCTCCTGATGGGTGCCGCCTCCGTCGACCTGCCCTCGATCGTCGTCACCGGCGGGCCGATGCTGAACGGCTATTTCCGCGGTGAGCGCGTCGGCTCGGGCACGCATCTGTGGAAGTTCTCCGAGATGGTGAAGGCCGGTGAGATGACCCAGGCCGAGTTCCTCGAGGCCGAGGCCTCGATGAGCCGCTCGACGGGCACCTGCAACACGATGGGCACCGCCTCCACCATGGCCTCCATGGCCGAGGCGCTCGGCATGGCGCTGTCCGGCAACGCCGCGATCCCCGCGGTCGATTCCCGCCGCAAGGTGATGGCGCAGATGACCGGCCGGCGGATCGTCCAGATGGTCAAGGACGACCTCAAGCCCTCCGACGTCCTGACGAAGCAGGCCTTCGAGAACGCCATCCGCACCAATGCGGCGATCGGCGGCTCGACCAATGCCGTCATCCACCTTCTCGCGATCGCCGGCCGCGTCGGCATCGACCTGACGCTGGACGACTGGGACCGCTGCGGCCGCGACGTGCCGACCATCGTCAACCTGATGCCGTCCGGCAAGTACCTGATGGAAGAGTTCTTCTACGCCGGCGGCCTGCCGGTGGTGCTGAAGCGGCTCGGCGAGGCCGGCCTTCTGCACAAGGATGCGCTGACGGTGTCCGGCGAAGTCATGTGGGACGAGGTCAAGGACGTCGTCAACTGGAACGAGGACGTGATCCTGCCGGCCGAAAAGGCGCTGACGCAGTCGGGCGGCATCGTCGTCGTGCGCGGCAATCTCGCGCCGAAGGGCGCGGTGCTGAAGCCGTCGGCCGCCTCCGAGCATCTGCTCGTCCACCGGGGCAGGGCGGTCGTGTTCGAGGACATCGACGACTACAAGGCCAAGATCAACGACGACGCTCTCGACATCGACGAGACCTGCGTCATGGTCATGAAGAACTGCGGGCCGAAGGGCTATCCCGGCATGGCCGAGGTCGGCAACATGGGGCTTCCGCCGAAGGTGCTCAAGAAGGGCATCACCGACATGGTGCGCATCTCCGATGCCCGCATGTCCGGCACCGCCTACGGCACCGTCGTCCTGCACACCTCGCCGGAAGCCGCCGTCGGCGGGCCGCTTGCGGTGGTGAAGAACGGCGACATGATCGAGCTGGACGTGCCGAACCGGCGCCTGCATCTCGACATTTCCGACGAAGAATTGGCGCGGCGGCTTTCCGAATGGAAGCCGAACCACGAACTGCCGACGTCCGGCTATGCCTGGCTGCACCAGCAGCATGTCCAGGGCGCCGACACCGGCGCCGACCTCGACTTCCTCAAGGGATGTCGCGGAAGCGCGGTCGGCAAGGACAGCCATTGAGGCCTTTGCTCAGGAGCCGAAACGGTAAATAGGTGAAGAGGCGGGGCATGGTCCCGCCTCTTTTTTTATCGCCCGTTGACCGTTGGACACCGCCTTCCGATCTCCGCGCAATGTCGCCGGGATGGTAACCGTGGCGCGCCGGGATGAGCCGTTTCCGACGGACCGAGGCGCCGGCTCTGCCCGATACCGTTGCCGTGGCCGCAGCGGACCTCAGCTCTGCAGGGCCCAGTCCGCGACTTGCCAGCGCATCTGCCCGCGGTCGGAGACGACACGGCCGAGCCCCGGGAAGGGCATGTGCGTGGCCGCGATGAGTGCGCCTTCCGAGGCGGCCAGAGGGAAAAAGCGGTCGCGCATGGCTTTTGCCGCTTCCGGGTCCTGCTCGAACAGGAAGAACACATCGGTCGCCCCGGGATGCACGACCGGGAAGATCATGTCCGACACCATGATGAGGCTCTGCCCGCCATCTTCGATCCGCACGCCGATATGGCCGGGGGTATGGCCGGTGAGGTCGACGATGGAGACGCCCGGCACGATCTCCCGCTCGCCGTCGATCGCCTGGAGTTTCGGGTAGAGGCGGACGACGTCGCCGGCCATCTGGAAGCTGGTCTGCAGATAATCGGGCGCGCCGCTGCGCTTGGCCGGGTCGGTCCAGTGGGTGACGTCGCGACGATCGACGTAGAGTTCCGCGTTGGGGTAGTTGTTCTTGCCCCCGAGGATCAGGCCGCCCATGTGGTCCTGATGCATGTGCGTCACGATTACCGCATCGATCTGGTCGGGCTGCAGGCCGAGCGCGGAGAGTGCCTGCGGCAGTGCGCCCGTCTCGCCGATCGAGCCTGCCGGGCCGGCGTCGATCAGGATGCGGCGCTCGCCGTCCTCGACGAGATACTGGTTGAAGAGGAACCGCACGCCGCTTTTCCGGGCGGTGAACTGCGCGGTTGCCGCCTGCTCGACCTCGGCGGCGGTGCGTCCCGGAAAATAGTCGTAGGGCATATCGGCATACCCGTCGGTCAGGGCCGTCACCGTGAAGCGGCCGATGCGGATCTGCGCCAGCGGCGTCACGCTGACCGGCGTGTTGGCGGCCGCCTGGGCCGCGGCAAGGGCGGGCGCAGGCGTGCCGCCGATCAGGCCTCCCCCGAGGAGGCCCAGAGGAAGGGCGCTGACAAAGGCGCGACGTCGAAGTTGAGGCATGACACGTTCCTCCGGATCGTTGGACATAGGGGGCAGCGGCGTCCCCGAGACGACGTGAACGCTATGATATCCACAACCGGTGGGGTACCCTGCAATCCAGGGAGCTTTCCTCTCAAATTCCGGAAGGATCAGATGGACCGGTTCGAGGCAATGTCGGTGCTGCTCGCGGTGGTCGAGGCAGGCAGCCTCTCGGCTGCGGCGCGGCGTCTGCATGCACCGCTCGCGACCGTCAGCCGCAAGGTCGCCGAGCTCGAAAAGCACCTTGGTGTGCGTCTGGTCGTGCGCACCCGCCGCGGCCTCGCCGTGACGGAGGAGGGCCGCGCCTTCGTCGCCGCGTCACGTCGCATTCTGGAGGAACTGGACGCGGCGGAGCGGCAGGCCAGCGGCGATCACGGCGCGCTGCGCGGAGGACTGCACGTGACCGCGCCGATTGCCTTCGGCGAGCGCCATCTGCTGCCGATCGCGCTCGAGTTTCTGAAGGAGCACCCGGATATCGACCTGCGCCTGACCCTGGCCGACCGGCAGCTCAGTCTGGCGGATGAGCACGTCGATGTGGCCGTGCGGATCGGGCATCTGGCGGACAGCGCGCTGATCGCAACGCGCGTGGGCGCCGTCCGCCGGGTAATCTGTGCGAGCCCGGACTATCTCGCCCGTCGAGGCGTGCCGCTTCAGCCGGAAGGCCTCGCGCAGCATGACGGCATCAGCTTCCAGGGCTTCGCAACCGCCCCGGAATGGCGCTACCGCCGGGACGGCGCGGCCTTTGCTGTCGAGCCGCGCTCCAGGCTCGCGGTCAACACGACGGAGGCCGCCATTCAGGCCGCAATGGCCGGTATCGGCATTATCCGCGTGCTGTCCTACCAGATCTCCGATCAGTTGCGCTCCGGCGCACTGCAAGAAGTGCTGGCCGAGTTCGCACCGGAGCCGCTGCCGGTGACCGTCGTCCACGGACCAGCCGATCCCCTGCCGCTGCGGGTGCGGTGCTTCCTCGACTGGATCGCGCCCCGCCTCCGCGCGCAGATGGCGCATTAGCTAGCATCCACGCCATACATGCTGCGCGGTAGACGGCTTCGCATCAGGGCCATCATGCGATGACGGGCCCGGCTCAGCTCTGGCTCTGCGACTGGCCCTGCCCCGTCGCCTCGACCCTGATCGCGACGCTCATCGTCTCCGCGGCCCGTCCGAGCACAAGGCCCGAGACGGGGGCGGCGTCGCTGTAGCAGAGGCCTGTCGCCAGCCGCACGTAGCGGTCGTCGGGGCAGATGTCGTTGGCGGCATCGAAGCCGATCCATCCGAGGCCCTGGATGTGGACGTCGGCCCAGGCATGGCTGGCGGTCTGGTCCGTCTGGTCGTCCATCAGCAGGTAGCCGGAGACGTAGCGGGCCGGCAGGCCGAGCACGCGGGCGGCTGCGATCATCACGTGGGCGTGGTCCTGGCAGACGCCGGATCCCTTCTCCAGCGCGCGCTCGGCGGTGGTATCGGCGGCGGTCTCGCCGGCCTTGTAGTCGATCGCCTTGTGGATCAGCCCCATCATCGCATGCATGCGGGCGAGCTCGTTTTCGCCGTCGGTGGCGCGGGCGAGTTCGCGCACGAGCCGGCCGGGCTTGGTCAGCGCCGTCTCGCGCAGGTAGAGCCAGAGCGGAACGAAGCCCTGATGGGCGCCGAAGACGCCGGCGCGGTCTTCCGTGTCGACCTCGCCCTCGGCGACGATGCGGATCGTCGTCTGGTCCGCATTCGTGCTGACGAGATCGACGTGATTGCCGAAATGGTCGGCGTAGCCCACCTCCACATGCGCGCCGTGCACGGTCGTCCGCCAGTCGCGGACGGTCTGCCCGGGCTGGGTTTTCGGGGTCAGCCGCAGGCGTTGCAGCGAGTACTGTACCGGCTCGTCATAGGTATAGACGGAGGTATGGTTGATCTTCAGCCGCATCTTCAAGTCCCCTGCTGCGCAAACGCTACTGATAGAAGCGGTAGCCGTCGGCGATCTCCTGCCCCAGCCTGTTGTTCTGGACGATGAATTCCTCGATGAACTCGTGCAGCCCCTGGTCCATGACGTCTTCCATCGTCCGGTTCTGCAGAAGCGTCAGCGTCGTCGACGCGGTCTCGTGGGCGGCGTGGGTCTCGCCGTAGGTCTGGCCGAGGAAGCAGAGGTTGCTGACGATCTTCTCGTAGCTGAAGGCGAGCGAACGCGGCATGCGCGCGTTCAGGATGAGGAAATGGGCGATGTTGGACGGCGTGTACTCGCCGTCGTAGACCCAGCCGTAGGAGCGGTGGGCGGAGACCGACCGCAGGATCGATTCCCACTGCATGTTGTCCAGCGACGAGCCGACCTGCGAGATCGCCGGAAGCAGCACATAGTACTTCACGTCGAGGATGCGTGCGGTGTTGTCGGCGCGCTCGATGAAGGTGCCGATGCGGGCGAAGTTGTAGATGTCGTCGCGCAGCATGGTGCCGTGGAAGGCGCCGCGGATCAGGCCGGCCCGCCGCTTGATCGTCTCGATGATCTCCGGCAGGTCGGTGGAGCGCGCCTTGCGGGCGAGCACGTGCCTGAGCTCGATCCAGCATTCGTTGACCGCTTCCCAGGTCTCCCGCGTCAGCGCCGTGCGCACCATGCGGGCATTGTTGCGGGCGGCCTCGATGCAGGACATCACGCTGGAGGCATTGTTCTTGTCGCGCAGCAGGTAGTCGACCGCATCCATGCTCGAAAGTGCGGTGTGGGTCTTGTCGTAGTCCTCGCGCACGCCGGCGCTCTGCAGGACGCCGTCCCAGTCGTCGTCGCGGCTGTCGCTGCGGGTGAGCGACATGCGCAGGCCGGCATCGATCAGGCGGGCGGTGTTTTCCGCCCGCTCGATGTAGCGGAACATCCAGTAAAGTCCGTTTGCGGTTCTGCCCAGCATGGCGCTCAGTCCTCCAGAACCCAGGTGTCCTTGGTGCCGCCGCCCTGGCTCGAATTGACCACGAGCGATCCGGCCTTGAGCGCCACGCGCGTCAGGCCGCCGGGAATGATCTGCACCTTGTCGGACACGAGCACGTAGGGGCGAAGGTCGACGTGGCGTGGCGCCACGCCCTTGTTGACCAGGATGGGCACGGTGGAGAGCGACAGCGTCGGCTGGGCGATGTAGCTGCCCGGCCTGCTCTTCAGCTTGTCGGCGAACAGCGCGCGCTCCCGCTTCGTCGCCGTCGGGCCGACCAGCATGCCGTAGCCGCCGGATCCGTGCACCTCCTTCACCACCAGTTCTTCCAGGTGCTCCAGCACGTATTGCAGGCTGTCGGGCTCCGAACAGCGCCAGGTCGGCACGTTCTCCAGGATTGCCTTGCGGCCGGTGTAGAACTCGACGATCTCCGGCATGTAGGAATAGATCGCCTTGTCGTCGCAGATGCCGGTGCCGGGCGCGTTGGCGATGGTGATGTTGCCGGCGCGGTAGACGTCCATGATGCCGGGAATGCCCAGCGCGGATTCGGGGCGGAAGGTGAGGGGATCGAGGAAGTCGTCGTCGACGCGGCGGTAGAGCACGTCGATCGCCTCGTAGCCGCGGGTGGTGCGCATCTTCACCTTGCCGTCGATGACGCGCAGGTCGGAACCTTCCACCAGTTCCACGCCCATCTGGTCCGCCAGGAAGGCATGCTCGTAATAGGCGGAATTGTAGATTCCGGGCGTGAGGACCGCGACGCGCGGCCGGCCGCTGCAGCCGGGCGGGGCCAGCGAGGCGAGGCTCTGGCGCAGCAGGTTCGGGTAGTTCTGGACCGGGCGGACCTTGTTCTGGTGGAACAGTTCCGGAAACATCTGCATCATGGTTTCGCGGTTTTCCAGCATGTAGCTGACACCTGACGGCGTGCGCGCATTGTCCTCCAGCACGTAGAACTGGTCTTCGCCGGTGCGCACGATGTCGGTGCCGACGATATGGGTATAGACGCCGCCCGGCGGCTTGAAGCCGATCATCTGCGGCAGGAAAGCCTCGTTCTTCTCGATCAGCTGGCGCGGGAGGCGACCGGCGCGGATGATCTCCTGCTTGTGGTAGATGTCGTCGAGGAAGGCGTTGAGCGCGATCACCCGCTGCTCGATGCCCTGGGCCAGCTTGCGCCACTCGCGGCCGGAAATGATGCGGGGGATGAGATCGAAGGGGATGAGCTTTTCGGAGCTATCCGCGTGGCCGTAGACGGCGAAGGTGATGCCGGTCTTGCGGAAGATGTTCTCGGCGTCCCGGGACTTGGCGATCAGGCGGGCCCGATCCTGACTGGAATACCATTCGTGGTAGTCTTTGTATGGACGGCGCGGGCTCATGTCCGCATTCATCATTTCGTCAAATGCCAACGGCGTGTTCCCCAATTTTCTCGCCATTTGAGTACAACGTCATGTGCAATGCAAGAACCGTGCACAATCGGCATGCAAAAATCTGGCGGGCGCAAACAAGCGGCAATTGCATGCTTTCGGTTCCGCGGGGGCAGCCTGCCGTTACGCCTTCTTCCTGCACTGACGCCTCCGTTGCCGGCGGCAGTGGCCTGAATTGCCCAATAAAAATGCAAATGCCGCCGGCGCAACGCGGCTGAACCTAACGATCAAGAATATTGCTTTGACCATCAGGCGGCGTCGCCCTATCGCTGGCGCCTTCGATCCCGCAAGGCAGCCCGCAGCCCCATGACACGCGAATGACCCTCGACCGCATTGCTCCGGCCCTCTTCGTGCTGCTCTGGTCCTCCGGCTGGGTGGCGGCAAAATATGGCGGCATCTATTCCGATCCGCTGACCTTCCTCGTCGTGCGCTATGTCACCGCCGCCCTCCTCTTCGCCGCGGTCTGCTGGCTGGCCGGCGTGCGGTGGCCGAGGGGACAGTCGACGGTCATGCACGCGGTGATCTCGGGCGCCTTCCTGCACGGCTTCTATCTCGGGACGGTCTGGTGGGCGATCGCGCACGGCGTGCCGGCCGCGCTTTCGGGCATCATCGCCGCATTGCAGCCGCTGATGACGGCGCTGGCGGCGCCTTATTTCATCGGCGAGAGGCTGTCGCCGCTGCAGAAGGGCGGCATCTGTCTCGGCTTTGCCGGCGTCGCAATCGCCGTCCTGCCGAAGCTTCTCGGCACGGGACATTCGGAGATCCCGGTGTTCCCGGTGGTCATGAACGTGGTCGGCATGATCTCGGTGACCTACGGCACGATCTACCAGAAGCAGCACCTGCAGACCGGCGACCTCAGGGCGATCGCAACGCTGCAATATGTCGGTGCGGCTGCCGTCACGCTGCCATTCGCGCTGGCGCTGGAGCCGTTCCGCGTGGAGCTGTCCTTCGGCTTCGTGGCGCTTTTGCTCTGGTCGGTGGTCGGCATCTCGATGGGGGCGATCCTGCTGCTGCTCTATCTTCTGCGTCGCGGCCAGGTGTCGCGCGCCGCCTCGCTGATCTACCTGGTGCCGCCGCTCGCCGCCGTCCAGGCCGCCGTCATCTTCGGCGAGGAACTGACGCTGCCGATGATCCTCGGCACCCTCGTCGTCGTCGCCGGCGTCTATCTCGCCAACCGCAAGGACCGGCAGACGGTGTCGGCGGAATAGGACGGCGATGGCAGGTCAGGTGGGCCGCCACCGGCAATTGCAGTCGCGGCGAAATTAGGTACTCTGCGGCGGCCGGATGCCGCATCCGGACGATCGCCGGTGTCCGGCCGGCGGTGGGGGTGGAGCCTATCCGGACGGGGGAGCCGACATGGTTGGAACGACCGTATTTGCGTTTGCACTCGTTGCCTTCATCGGGATCACGACACCGGGACCAACGGTGCTGCTCGCGCTTTCGAACGGATCGCGCTTCGGGGTGCAGCGTGCCTGCCTCGGCATGGTCGGTGCGGTGCTGTCGGACTTCGTGCTGATCGGTGCGGTCGCGCTCGGCCTCGGGGCGCTGCTTGCCGCGTCCGAATTCTGGTTTTCGGTCGTCAAGTGGCTCGGCGCCGGCTATCTCGCCTTCCTCGGCGTCATGCTCCTTCGTTCGAAGGGCACGCTCGACGCCGCGCTGCAGCCGGTGGACGGCACAACAGACACCGGGACGTCCCGGTCGATCTTCCTCAAGAGCTTCCTCGTCGCGGTGACGAACCCGAAGGGCTATCTGTTCTTCTCGGCCTTCCTGCCGCAGTTCATCGATCCGGCGGCGGCGCAGGCCCAGCAATACCTGGTGCTTGCGATCGTCTTTGCCGGCATCGATTTCATCGTCATGTTCGGCTACGCGCTTTTGGGTGCGCAGGCGGTCCGGATGCTGCGCCGGTCGGGCGCCGTCTGGCTCGACCGGATCTGCGGCGGCGCGCTGCTGGCGCTTGCCGGATCGCTGGCCCTCTATCGGCGGGCAGGGGCGTAGAGGCGGGCCTCGCCAAATGAAAACGGCGGGCCGAAGCCCGCCGCAATTCCGTTCACTTCGCAGCGTGTGCCGCACTCAGGCCTGTTCGCGGCGCTTGCCGTTCTGGCGGCGCGACTGGCCGTTGCGGTTGCCGCTGTTCTGGCCGGGGCGGCCGCCGGCATGGTTGCGGTTGCGGCCATCGGCGTGCTTCTGGTCGGGGCGGCCCGGTGCGTGCCGGTTCTGTCCCGTGCCGTCGTGGCCGGCAGCATCCGGACGGCGGTCCTGCCGCTTCTGCGGACGGTCGGAGAAGCCGCGGTCGACGATCTGGCCATCGCCGCGTTCGCCGGCCTGCGCGCGATGCTCGCTGCGCTGCTGGCCGCCGCGGGCGCCCTGGCCCTGCGGACGGGCGGGACGGCCCTGACCGCCACGCTGGCCGCCGCGACCCTTGCGCGACTTGCCGCCGGGACCGGGAAGGTCGACGGGCGGCTCGCCGCTGGCAACGGCGATCGAAATGCCCATCAGCTTCTCGATGTCGCGCAGCAGGCGGATGTCGTCCGGTGCGCAGAAGGCGATCGCAATGCCGTCGCGGCCGTTGCGGGCGGTGCGGCCGATGCGGTGGACATAGGCGTCGGGGACTTCCGGCAGATCGTAGTTGTAGACGTGGGTGACGCCGGGGATGTCGATGCCGCGGGCGGCGACGTCGGTCGCCACGAGAACGCGGATCTCGCCGTCACGGAAGGCCTTCAGCGCGCGCTCGCGCTGGCCCTGGCTCTTGTTGCCGTGGATCGAGGCGGCCTTGAAGCCGACGTGGTCGAGATGCTTCATCAGCTTCTCGGCGCCGTGCTTGGTGCGCGAGAAGATCAGCGACAGGCCGTCCGGATTGTCCGTCAGCGTCTGGCGGAGGATCTGGGTCTTGTGGTCCTTGCCGGGGACGAAGTGGACATACTGCTCGACCTTGTCGGCAGCCTTGCCCGGAGGGGTCACCTCGACCTTCTGCGGGTTGGTCAGGTATTCGCCGGCGAGTTCGGCGATCAGCTTCGGCATGGTCGCGGAGAAGAGCAGCGTCTGGCGGTTCTTCGGCACGAGCTTTGCGATCTTGCGCAGGTCGTGGATGAAGCCGAGGTCGAGCATCTGGTCGGCCTCGTCGAGGACGAGGTAGCGGCCCTGCGTCAGCGTCACCGCCTTGCGGGAGACGAGGTCGAGCAGGCGGCCGGGGGTGGCGACGAGGATATCGGTGCCGCGCTCCAGCATCTGCTGCTGCTTGTTGATGGAGGCGCCGCCGACGACGGTGACGACGCGCAGCGGCGTCTTTTTGACGAAGTCGCGCAGGTTGTCGGCGATCTGGTTGACGAGTTCGCGGGTCGGGGCGAGCACGAGGGCACGGATGTTCCTCGGGTCGGGGCGGCGGCCTTCGGCGAGCAGCCGCTCGATCATCGGCAGGCCAAAGGCGGCGGTCTTGCCGGTGCCGGTCTGGGCGAGGCCGATCAGATCGTTGCCGGCAAGCACCAGCGGGATCGCCTTCTCCTGGATCGGGGTCGGCTTGTCGAAGCCGAGCGCTTCCAGCGCAGACAGAACGTTCTTCGACAGACCGAGGTCATGAAAAGTGGTCAAAGCAATAGCCTTTCGGGGCGCCAAACGCATCGCACGGAGCGGCTCCATTGCCGATCCGGTACCGTCTGGCGTCAAGAACCCCGCGTGAATTGGGAACTTGTGGGTTGATAGAGGCGTCTGGCGCAGTTTCCCGCCGGGTGGCGGCACAATTTCTCTTGCGCTCTTCCTTCTTCCGCAGTCCAATCAGGGACTGTGCAGGGCTCGCTCACGCGGCGGCCGGAAGGATTACACAGGCCCCATGTCGTGCTTTTCAACCTGAAAGTCAAGCGCGAGTTTTCGCAGGTGCAACATGGCTGCCGTTCCGGACGCGCAAGGAACCTCGACCCAAGGCTCGCGTTGCCCTCATAGGATGCACCCGCCGGAGGCATCCCGAGGCCGCAGCATCAGGTGCTGCCGCCGGCAACCGCCAAAGGAGTGAAAAGCATGACGACCACTTGGATCCTCGCCGCCGACGGAAACCAGGCCCGCCTGTTGAAGGGCGTGAATTTCCTCAAGGAAGACAGGCGCAGCCCCGAACAGGAGGTCTTCAAGAGCGAACCGAAGAAAGTGCAGGACATCATGACGGACAGGCCGGGGCGCAGCTATTCCTCGCACGGGCCGGGGCGCTCGGCGATGGAATACACGACCGATCCCGTGCGCGACGAACAGCAGCGCTTCACCGCGGAAGTGGCCCAGAAGCTGGAGGGCTATGCCGATGCCGGCGCCTTCGACCGGCTGATCGTCTGCGCCGCGCCGCAGACGCTCGGCGACCTGCGCGCCATGCTCGGCGCCAGATGCCGTGAAAAGACCACGGCGGAGATCGACAAGGACTTCACCAACCTGCCGACGGACAAGCTCGTCTCGTCGGTGCGCTCGATCATGTTCGACTAGAGTCTGTCAGCTTCATACTGAAGCAGTCAGACTCTCGCATTCCTTGTTATCGTTTGTCTTTTCGGGAAAACCGGTCTCCACTTTTCCCTGACAAACTCAAGGACGGCTTCAGGGCGGGGCGGCGCGTGTCGTCCCGCCCGCTGTGCCGGCCGGCAGACCTACCTCCATTGCACGAATTGCCGGCCCCCGGAGCCGATTGCTATAGTCCGCGCTTTCTTGGAGAGCATCATCCCATGCGACCGCAAAGCGCCTTCGCCGCGACCGTGCTGTTGTGCTGTCCCGCGGTCTTCGCAGCTGAAATCGCCCGCGCGGAGGCGCCGGTCGAGCGCGGACAGTATCTGGCCCAGTTCGGCGGCTGCAACGACTGTCACTCGCCCGGATATTTCTTCGGCAAGACGACGCCCGAGACCTATCTCTCCGGCTCCGATGTCGGCTTCCAGATGCCGCAGGGGACCTTTGTCGGCCCGAACCTGACGCCGGACAAGACCGGCCTTGCCGACTGGAGCGAGGCGCAGATCGTCACGGCCCTGCAGACGGGCGTGCGGCCGGACGGGCGGATGCTGGCGCCGATCATGCCCTGGCACGCCTTCGCCAAGCTGACGAAGGAGGATGCGGCGGCGATCGCCGCCTTCCTCAAGTCGCTGAAGCCGGTTGAAAACAAGGTGCCGGGTCCGCTGGGGCCGGGTGAAAAGCCGACCTTCCCGGTGCTGACGATCATCTTTCCGGAAGGCACGTCGCCCAAGTGAAGGGCGAACGGCCGCGAGGCGGCGCGGCTCAGAAGTCCGTCGGCACGCCGCCTTCCTCCTTGCGCCTTGCCACGAAGGCGTCGAGTTCCTCTTCTACCGCCGGATCGATCGCGGGGCGCTCGTAGGTGTTCAGCTTCTCCTTGAACACGCGGTTGGCGTGGTCGTAGGTGGTCGGCCGGCCGGCCTCCGACCAGGTCTCGAAATTGCGCCAGTCCGACAGGATCGGGGCGTAGAAGGCGGTCTCGTAGCGGGCGAGCGTATGCGGCGTGCCGAAGAAGTGGCCGCCCGGCCCGACGTCGCGCACCGCATCGAGCCCCAGCGCATCGGGGCTGGTGTCCAGCGGTGCGAGGAACTCCGCCACCATCTGCAGCATGTCGACGTCGAGGATGAATTTCTCGAACGACGCGGTGAGCCCACCCTCGCTCCAGCCGGCGGAATGCATAATGAAATTGCCGCCGCCCTGCGTCAGCGCCCAGAGCGAAAACGCCGATTCGTAGGCGGCCTGCGCGTCGAAGGTGTTGGAGGCGCTGGTGTTGGACGTGCGGTAGGGAATGCCGTAGCGGCGCGCCAGTTGGCCGCCGGCGATCACGGCCTTCATGTATTCGGGGGTTCCGAAGGCGGGCGCGCCCGATTTCATGTCGACGTTGGAGGTGAAGCCGCCATACATCACCGGCGCGCCCTTGCGCACCATCTGGGTGAAGGCGATGCCGGCGAGCGCTTCGGCGTTCTGCTGGGTCAGCGCGCCTGCGACCGTGACCGGCGCCATGGCGCCGGCGAGCGTGAACGGGGTGACGACGACGACCTGGTTGCGCGACGACATCTCGATGATGCCCTGCAGCATCGGGCCGTCGAGCCTGAGCGGCGAGGAGGTGTTGATGATGGTGAAGAGCGAGGGTTCGCGCTCCATCTGCTCCATGGAGATGCCGCGGCCGATGCGGGCGATCTCGATGCCGTCGAGGTTGCGCTGGCGGCCGAGCGAATAGACGTGGAACACCTTGTCGGTGAGCTTCACCAGGTCGGAAAGGCAGTCGAGGTGGCGGACCGAGGCATGCAGGTCGACGGGCTCGACGGGATAGCCGCCGGTGGTGTGGATCACGTCGTAGGACTGGGCGAGCTTGACGAGCTTGCGGAAGTCCTCGTGATTGCCGGTGCGCCGGCCGCCTTCACGGTCGGCGACGAAGGGGGCGGATGCGACCTGCGCGAAGACGAGGTTGTCGCCGCCGATCTCGACGTTGCGCACCGGATTGCGGGCGTGCATCGTGAAGCCTGACGGCGCCTGCGCCACCATGTCCATGATCAGCCCGCGGTCGAAGCGGACGCGATCGGTGCCGGGGGTGACGTCGGCGCCCGCCGCCTTCATCCGCTCGCGCGCCTCGGGCAGGATGATGTCCATGCCGATCTCTTCGAGGATCGTCAGCGAGGCCTGGTGGATGGCCTCCACGGCGTCGTCCGAGAGCACGCTCGACGAGGCCATCGTGTTTCTGAGTTTGAGATATCGCGATCCCGTTGGCGCCGTCCTCTGCCGCTCGGCCCCGCGCCCCCCGGAGCGCCGGCGACGCTCGACGGGGCCCTCCGCGGCCTGAAGTCCGTGGTGCAAGTCCAGGTTCACGACTTCGCCCATGTTCCGCCCCGATTGCCGTTCAATTCGCAGGCGATCCTGCCATAGAATCGCGCCCGAGGACTGGCGATTTGCGACATGCCGCGCCTTGCGGAGAGGTGCGCGAATTTCCGCAATTTGCGGCTGTGAAGACGCAACCATACGGCGCAAGCAACCGTTTCTTAACCATCTGTTCAAGTCCTCCGTGCTAATCGCTGGAGACAGACTTCCTTCTGCCCCTTCTTGGAAAGCGCCGGCGTGGCTGACATACGAGACGATCTTTTGCTGGCCGCCCGCGAAGCGATCCGGGCGCAGAAATCGCCGGCTTACATCAAGAGCAGCGAGATGCGCTATCTCGCCGTCAACGACGCCTTCTGCACGCTCTTCGGCCTGTCGGAGAGCGAGGTCACGGGCCGCAGCGGCGAGGAGATCGGCGAGGGCGAGGGCCACGAGGACAGGAGCGAGCACGAGCGCCGCTGCCTCGTTTTCGGGAGCGACGAGACGGCCCGCTATCATCACGGGGAAAGCGGCTCCTCCTTCGTCATATCGATGCGGCGGCAGAAGCTGTCGCCCGCGCTTTCGATCGTGGTCGGAACCTTCCTGCCGGCGACGGAATCGCTTGCCAACCGCCTCGACGTGCTGGCGCAGGGCGCGGGCATCGCCTTCGCCGGTGCCCCGGAGGGTGCCCCTGTCGCCGGACTGCCGAAGGTCGTGGCCGAACCCGTGGCGGCCGACGCAAGCCCCGCCTCGGCGGAGAACCTGCTGGATGCGATCGGGACCGGCGTTGCGATCTACGACCGCGCCGACCGGCTGACCCACGCCAACCAGGTGATGCGCGCCTTCTACACCGCGCTTCTGGGCGAGGTCGCCGATGCGGACATCACCATGCGCGCGCTGCTGGAGGCGCTGTACGAGGTCGAGGCGCCGGAGGAGGCGGCCGACGAAGGGGAGGGCGTCCGCGAGGACTGGATCCGGCGCCGGCTCGAGGAATACGAACTGCCGTTGTTCGAGCGCGTCAGCCGGACCGTTGCCGGCGGCTGGATGCGGCTCGTCACCCAGCGTCGCCCCGACGGCACGCTGGTGGCGCTGCGCTCCGACGTCACCGCGATGAAGGAGAACGAGAGCCGGTTGCGCCAGCAGGGGCAGGAGATCGGGCTCTACCGTGCGCTGCTCGACGAGTTGCCGGTGGCGACCTTCGTGCGCGACGAGAAGCAGCGGCTGGTGTTCGCCAACCGAGCCTTCCTCGAACTGACCGGGCTGGTCGCCGCCGACGTCATCGGCAAGACCACGCACGAGATGTTCCCCGACCAGGGCGAGGCGTTCCATGCCCAGAACCAGCGTGTTCTGGACGACGGTGAACTGGTGGAGATGGAAACCGAGTTCCATCTGGAGGGCGGTCAGGTCGTCCCGACCATCGCGCGCAGCTATCGGGTGATCTCCGCCGACAACCATAAATACCTGATCGGCTCGATTACCGACACCTCGATGCTGAAGCGGCGCGAGGAACAGCTGATCGAGGCGCGCCGGCAGGCGGAAGAGATCAAATCCGACCTGGAAAGCATCGTCGCCTCGCTGCATGTCGGCATCGTCGTGGTCGACGAGAATTCGACGATCGAGTTGGTCAACAGCGCCTTCGAAAGCCTGTGGGACGGCGCGCTGCCGGCGCTGACCGGAGAGCCCTTCGGCGCGCTGCTGCGGTTCAAGAAGGAACAGGGCGAGACGATCGGCACGGAGGCCGGCGTCTGCGACACCGATCATCAGGCCTGGCTCTGCCGGGTCCGCGACGGCGGGTTTCCGACGCGCGAGGTCGGCTATGCGAACGGCCGCACGCTGATCGAATCCGGGCAGCCGATATCGGGCGGACGCTGCCTGCTGACCTATATCGACATCACCGAGCGGCGCGAGCACGAGCGGGAGGTGCTGGAGACGCGCAGCGCGCTCGAGGAGGTCGGAAGCCTCGTCAAGGACGCCATGGCGGCGATGAGCCAGGGGCTGCTCATCATCGACAAGGACCGCGTCGAACTCGCCAACGAGGCGCTGCTGTCGATGGTGGACATCGCTCCCCACCTGCTCCGGCCCGGTGCGCTGGTGGCCGACATCATCGCCGATTGCCGCGAACGCGGCATCTACGGCTACTCCGGCGACCAGCGTGTCTCGATCGCGGACTTCCGCGAAACGCTGCTGCGCGACCGGAAGACCTCGATCACGCTTCTGAGCGGCAAGGGCAGCTGGCTGCAGATCGAGGCGCGGCCCACCGAGCACGGCCGGATCGTCTTTGTCTTCTCCGACATCAGCCGGTTGAAGGAACGCGAGGACGAGCTTCGCCGCCTCGTCGTCAGGGCGGAGACGGCCGACAAGGCGAAGTCCGAGTTCCTGGCCAATATGAGTCACGAGATCCGCACGCCGATGAACGGGGTGCTCGGCATGGCCGAGCTGCTGGCGAAATCGAACCTCGACACGCGCCAGAAAACCTTCATCGACATCATGGTGAAGTCCGGCAACGCGCTCTTGACGATCATCAACGACGTGCTCGACTTCTCCAAGATCGATGCGGGCCAGATGAGCCTGCGCAAGGCGCCGTTCAACCCGCTGGAGGCGGTGGAGGACGTGGCGACGCTGTTGGCGGCGAAGGCGGCCGAAAAGGACATCGAACTGGTGGTCCGGGGAGCGGCGGACATGCCCGCGGCGGTGCTCGGCGACGCCGGGCGCTTCCGCCAGATCGTGACCAACCTCGTCGGCAATGCGGTGAAGTTCACCGACCACGGGCACGTCCGCATCGACATGGCCGCGCAGGAGGCCGAAGACGGCAGGATCGACGTCACCCTGACGGTCGAGGACACCGGCACGGGCATTCCGGAAGACAAGCTCGCTTCGGTGTTCGAGAAGTTCTCGCAGGTCGATTCCTCCTCCACCCGCCGTCATGAGGGCACCGGCCTGGGTCTGGCGATCACCCATGGCCTGGTGACGCTCTTCGGCGGCTCGCTCTCGGTGGCGAGCACGGTCGGAAAGGGGTCCATCTTCACCGTGACCCTGCCGTTCGAGACCGACCAGCTCTCGGCGTCGAATGTGGCCGTGCCCGTCAACCTGCGCGGGGCGCGCATCCTCGTCGCCGACCGGAGCGAGGCGACGCGCACCGTCGCGCGCGAACTCTTGTCGGAGTGGGGCTTCGACGTCACCGCCGTGGCCAATGCCGAGGAAGCGCTGGCGCTGCTTTCGGCAGCCAGCGCCATCGACATCATGGTGGAGGCGGTCATCGTCGACCGCACCATCCGCGACGGCAACGGCCGCACGCTGATCGAGGCGATCCGCAAGGAGTTCCCCGAGACGGCGCTGATCGCCGTATCCACCCTCAGCGGCGCCTCGCCGCAGGGCGGGATGGAGGCGTTCGAGACCGAGGCGCACCTGATGAAGCCGGTGCGGGCCGGGCTGTTGCGCGAGGCGGTGTGCGAAGTGGTGCGGGCGGCACGCCGACGCGCATCCGGCCAGACCGGCCCGGAGGCCGAAGGCGGCATCGTCGTCAGCATCCGGCCGTCATCGCCTGCGGCTGCGGCCGCAGCGGAAGGGACCGTCGACGTGCTCGTCGCCGAGGACAACGAGGTCAACCAGTTGGTCTTCCGGCAGTTGCTGGAGGGGCTGGGGGTCGGCTACGAGGTGGTGGCCAACGGCGAGGAAGCCGTCCGGGCCTATCAGCGGCTGAAGCCGCGGGTGATCCTGATGGACGTGTCGATGCCGGTCATGAACGGCCACCAGGCGGCGCGGGCGATCCGCGACCTGGAGAAGGGGACGCGGGACCGCGTGCCGATCGTCGCGGTGACCGCGCATGTGCTCGACGGCGACCGGGAGAACTGCCTGGCGTCGGGGATGGACGACTACCTGACGAAACCGATCAGCACCGACCGGCTGGAGGAAATGCTGGGGCGCTGGATGGACCTTGCCGCATTGTCCGCCGGCCGCCGCTCCACGCTTCACTGACCGGACGCTTGCCGCAGGCCGGCTTCAGGGCCGCCGGCCGCACAGCATCTCGCGCTTTCCGGCAAAGCCCGGGCGTCGCTCCACCGCAAAGCCGGCACCGGCGAGATTGCGCCGAACGAACCCCGCAGCCGCATAGGTCGCGAACGTGCCGCCGGGGCACGTGTGCCCGAACACCTGCCCGATCAGTTCCGCCGACCACATATCGGGATTGCGCGACGGGGCGAAGCCGTCGAGATACCAGGCGTCGAAGGAGAGACCGCACGCCTGAAGCCCCTCCAGCGCGGGGCCGCAGACGACGGTGAGGCGGGTGCGCTCGTCCAGTTCCAGGGCGATCGCACCATGACCTTCCGGCGCCTCCGGCCAGAGACCGGACAGGGCCGCGCGCTCGCGATCGATCTGTGGCCAATGGGAGAGCGCACGGTCGATGGCCGCCCGGGGCAACGGGAAGCGCTCGAAGGAGACGAAGTGCAGCGTGCCGAGGGCGTCGCCGCGGGCGGCGCGCCATTGCCGCCAGGTCTCGCAGAGATTGAGGCCGGTGCCGAAGCCGAGTTCGCCGATCGTGAAGTCGCCGCCATCCGACCAGCGAGAGGGCAGGCCGTTGCCATCGAGAAAGACGTGGCCGCATTCCAGCCGGCCATCGGTGCGACAATAAAAGTGATCGCCATAGGCCTGCGAATAGGGCATATCGCCCTCGTGCCAGTCGAGAGCCAGATCGGGCGTCCGGTCGGAGGTCGATCCGTTCGCCGCCGCGGCATTTTCAGGAGCGTTTTCAGCCATGCCGCCAGTCGATAGTCGCCTCAGCGGCCCCGGTCAACCGCAGCCCGACGTGCTGGTGATCGGCGGGGGCGTCATGGGGCTGTGGGCGGCGCTGATGGCCGCGCGCGCCGGGCTCTCGGTGCTGGTTACCGAGCGGCACCGGGTCGGCGCCGGCGCCAGCGGCGGCCTGCTGGGCGCGTTGATGCCGCACCTGCCGGACCGCTGGAACGCCAAGAAGCAGTTCCAGCTCGAGGCGCTGGTCTCGCTCGAGGACGAGATTTCGACGCTCGAGGCGGCGACCGGCCTTTCGGCCGGCTATCGTCGCTGCGGGCGCGTTATTCCGCTGGCCGGGCCGCATCATCGCGAGCGCGCATTGAAGCATTCGCGCGATGCCACGGCCGCCTGGGACGTTTCGGGACGGACGTTTTCCTTCGACGTGCACGACCGCGCACCGGCAGCAAGCTGGCCTGCGGGAGAGGCGGCGGCAAGCGGGGTAGTGCTCGACAGCCTTGCCGCACGGGTGTCGCCGCGCGGCCTGCTGGCCCTTCTGCGCGCCGCGCTCGAGGCGATGCCGCAGGTACGTCTCGCGGAAGGCGTCGATATCGTCCGCCTCGATCCGGTCGCGCGGGCTGCGCGCTGCGCCGATGGCACGGACATCGCGTTCGGCCATGTGATGGTCTGTGCGGGCGTCGCAGGCTTCGAACTGCTGACGGCGCTGGAGCCGCGCATGCTGCCGCGGCCGCTGGGCGTGGCGGTCAAGGGTCAGGCGGCGCTGTTTGCGGCCGTGCTCGATCCGGACCTGCCGATCCTGTTCGACAACGGCATCTATGTCGTGCCGCACGACGGCGGGTATTGCGCGGTCGGCAGCACGAGCGAGGACGCGTTCGGGGATGCTGCCTCCACCGACGGGTTGCTGGACGATGTAATTGAAAGGGCACAGCGCATTGCGCCGGTGCTGCGCCAGGCCTCGTTGGTGGAACGCTGGGCAGGCTTGCGGCCCAAGGCGATCGGGCGGGACCCGATGGCCGGCCTGCATCCGGAGTTTCCCTCCGTCGCGGTTCTCGGCGGCGGCTTCAAGATCAGCTTCGGGATCGCGCACGAGCTTGCGCGCGCCGTCGTCAAACAGATCGACGGCGGTAGCGCAGGGGAGCTACCGCCGTCGTTTGCCATCGGCGCACATCTGGAGGCTGCGCGCCGGGATCTCGGCTAGACGTCACATCCAGTAGGGCGGAACGCCGTAATAGTCGTGGATCAGCTTGCCGTTGCGGCGATCCCATTCGTATTCCGCGTCGCTCTCGTAGTGCGGTGCGGCCTCGACCTGTTCCTTGGTCACGTCGATGCGATAGCCGCTGAGGCTTTCGTCATAGTTCAGCTTGCCCCAGGGCAGCGGATAGTGGTCGTGGCCGATGCCAAGGAAGCCGCCGAAGCTGAGCACGGCATAGGAAACGTGGCCGCTGCGCTTGTCGAGGATCAGCCGTTCGATCGAGCCGATGTGCTTGCCGTCGGCGCCGTAGACGGCGGTGCCTTCGACCTTGTCGCTGGCGATCAGGGCTTCGGTTTCCTTGATGTTCGCATCCTGAGCAATCATCATGTTCTCCCTTTCTGGTTTCCGGAAAATCAACGCGCCGGTCGCGCTCTTGTTCCATCGCCGGCATCGTGGACAGGCCGCTTTCCGCCTCGACTTTCCTGCCGCGGATGCTACCGTCGCCGAAAAGTCTCAAGGTGGATCCATGTCTGAAAAGCCCTATCCGCGCGATCTCGTCGGCTATGGCCGCACGTCGCCCGACCCGCTATGGCCGGGGGATGCGCGCATCGCCGTGCAGTTCGTCGTCAACTACGAGGAGGGCGGCGAAAGCTGCGTGCTCGACGGCGATCCGGCCTCCGAAAATCTGCTGTCGGAGATCGTCGGCGCCCAGGCCTGGCCGGGCCAGCGCAACCTCAACATGGAATCGATCTACGAATACGGTTCGCGCGCCGGCTTCTGGCGGCTGTGGCGGCTGTTCACCAGCCGCAAGGTGCCGGTCACCGTCTATGGCGTGACGCTGGCGATGGCGCGAAACCCGGAAGCGGTCGCAGCCATGAAGGAGGCGAACTGGGAGATCGCCAGCCACGGCTACCGCTGGCTGGAGTACAAGGATTTTTCCGAGGAGGTCGAACGCCAGCACATCCGCGATGCCGTGCGGCTGCATACCGAATTGACGGGATCGCACCCGCTCGGCATGTACCAGGGCAAGCCGTCGGCGAACACGCTGCGGCTGGTGATGGAGGAAGGCGGCTTCGTCTACTCCTCCGACAGCTATGCCGACGATCTTCCCTATTGGATGAAGGGCATCGACGGCGCGCCGTTCCTGATCATTCCCTACACGCTCGAGACGAACGACATGCGGTTCGCCACGCCGCAGGGCTTCAATTCCGGCGACCAGTTCTTCACCTATCTGAAGGACGCCTTCGACGTGCTCTACGAGGAAGGCCGGCAGGGGAGCGCGAAGATGCTGAACGTCGGGCTGCACTGCAGGCTCGTCGGCCGCCCGGGCCGAGCGGCGGCCCTTGCCCGCTTCGTCGACTACGTGCTGTCGCACGACAAGGTCTGGGTGCCGCGCCGCATCGACATCGCCCGCCACTGGCACGAACATCACAAGCCGAAGGAGGGCCAGCCGTGACGCGCGCGGATTTCATAGCCCGCTTCGGCGGGGTCTTCGAGCACTCGCCCTTCATCGCCGAGCGTGCCTATGATGCCGGCACGATCGCGGCACCGCTGACGGCCGACGGCCTGCACGAGGCGATGGCGGCGCAGTTCCGCGCAGCCTCCGCCGACGAGCAGTTCGGCGTGCTGCGGGCCCATCCTGATCTCGCCGGGCGGCTGGCGATCGCCGGCGAACTGACCGAGGACAGCCGCAAGGAGCAGGCCGGTGCCGGCCTCGACCGGTTGAGTGCTGCGGAACATGCGCGCTTCACCGCGCTGAATGCGGCCTATGTGGAGAAGTTCGGCTTTCCCTTCATCATCGCCGTCAAGGGGCTGACGAAGGACGATATCCTTTCCGCCTTCGAGACGCGCATCGAAAACAGCCGGGAACAGGAATTCGAGACGGCGAAGGCGCAGGTGGAGCGGATCGCGCTCTTGCGGCTCGGCGCGCTCCTGCCGGGAGACGGCGATGCCTGACCTGCGTGAGACCGGCGGCGGGCCGGCCGTCCTCCGTATCCGGCCGCTGACGAAGGCGGCGTTCGCGCCCTTCGGCAGCGTCATCGAGGCCGATCCCGCAGCCATGCGGCTGATCAACGGCGGCAATACCGAGCGCTATCATGCGCTGGCGGAGGCCGAGGCGACGGGGTCGGAGGCGCGCGTCGTCATCAACATCTTCCGCGGCAGCCCGCGTGCCTTTCCCTATGCGGTGACGATGATGGAGCGCCATCCCTTCGGCAGCCAGAGCTTCTCGCCGATCGACGACCGGCCCTGGCTTGTGATCGTCGCCGAGGACGCGGGCGGCCGTCCGGGCCTGCCGCAGGTCTTCCTCGCCGGCGGCCGGCAGGGCGTCAACTATCGCCGCAACGTCTGGCATCACCCGCTGATGACGGTCGGGGCGACCAGCGACTTCCTCGTCGTCGACCGGAGCGGTTCCGGCAACAATCTCGAGGAATTCTTCTACGACGAACCCTTCATCATCGAACAGGCGGAGTTGCGCCCATGACCAGGCCCGGACGACTGACGACGCATGTGCTCGACACCGCGCTGGGAAAACCGGCCGCGGGCCTGACGATCGACCTCTTCTGGCTGGAACAGGGCGACCGGCAGTGGATCACCACGGTGAAGACCAATGCCGACGGGCGGGTCGACGCCCCGCTGGTCGAGGGCGTGGGCTTCATGGCCGGAACCTACGAACTGGTGTTCCATGCCGGCGACTACCTGCGGGGCACCGGAGCGGACCTGCCCGATCCCGCCTTCCTCGACGTCATCCCCCTGCGCTTCGGCATCGCCGATCCGTCGAGCCACTACCACGTGCCGCTGCTGCTCTCGGCCTACGGCTATTCGACCTACCGGGGGAGTTAGAGCATTGCCGGCGATTATTGACTCGCCGGCTATGCTCTATCTTCTTGGTTTTACGCAATTCCAGACGCAAAACCGGTTCCCACTTTTGCTGGAATTGCTCTCGTTTTCGAATGCGTCAGGCTCCGTCCGGCGTCACCACGAGCTTGCCGACGAATGCCTTCGCCATGAAATCGGTCTGCGCCCGGTGGAATTCCGAAAGCGGATAGACCCCGCCGACCAGCGGGCGGATCTTCCGATCCTCGATATAGCCGACCAGACGGCGGAAATCGGCGCGACTGCCCTGGCTGGAGCCGTGCATCTCCAACTGTTTCAGATACAAGGTCCTGAGGTCGAGTTGGACGACCGGGCCGCCGATCGCCCCGGCCGTGGTGTAGCGACCCTCGGGGCGGAGGACCTTCAGGAGATCGTTGAACATCGGGCCGGCCACGAGATCGGCGACCACGTCGATCGGTCGCCCTCCCGCGGCCCTGTCGACGGCCGCAACGAAATCGCCCGCGCCTCGGGTGACGGTCGCCTCGGCTCCGATCTCGCGCAACGCCGCCTCCTTGCCCGGTGCGGTGACCGCAATGGGGACGGCGCCGCGGGCGCGCGCAAGCTGGACGATGGCCGAACCTACACCGCCCGAGGCACCGGTGACGAGGACGAGTTCACCGGCGGCGAGCCTGGCCCTTTCGAGCATGCGCTCGCCGGTCAGATAGGCGCAGCAGAAGGTGGCGAGTTCGATGTCGGTCAGGTCGGTCTCGACCGCGTGGGCATTCTCGGCCGGCAGCGCCTGGTATTCGGCATAGCCGCCGTCGCGGCCGTGGCCCATGTAGTCGATGTCGGCGAGGCTGTCGTCGTCGCGGTTGTAGATCGAGAAATCCACCATGACGCGCTGGCCGACGCGCAACGGATCGACGCCGGCGCCCACGGCCACGATATGACCGACGGTGTCGGTCCCCTGGATACGGGGAAAGGTCAGCGTGTTGCCCTGCCGACGCCAGGTGGACACTGCCTGCGGATCATCTTCGGTGCCATAGGCGCCTTCACGGACCCAGACATCCGTGTTGTTCATGCCGCAGGCGGTCACCTTGATCAGCACCTCCCCGTCCGCGGGTACGGGAACAGGCACTTCGCGGCTGTAGACCAGCTTGTCGAGGCCGCCATGACCCACCAGTCGTACCGCCGCCATCGTCTTGGGGATGAAGCTCAACGCGATGCCCTCCTTCTTCGTCCGGCCGCTCCCATGGCAGCGCCGGTTCGATCAGGAGCGATGCTGGCACATTGTTTGAGAGAGAGTGTCCATTACCGGACGCTTCGGCAGAGGGATGGGCTAAATTTTCGGCTTCGGTGGTGATTCTGCCTGCTTGCTGCCGGAACTACAGACCCGCCTTCATCGCCTTTCCGGCCACATAGGTCTCGCGCACCGCGCGGTCGTCGCCGAGGGTCTGCAGCAGGAAGAGTTCGTCGGCAAGCGAGCGGACGACCTCCATCCGCAGCGCCATGGCCGGGGTGGCTGCGGCGTCGAGGACGACGAGGTCGGCGTCGGTGCCGGCACCGAGCGTGCCGATCCTGTCGGCCAGTGACACGGCCTCGGCATTACCGAGCGTCATATGGTAGAAGCTCTCGAACGGGTTCAGCCGCTCGCCCAGCAATTGCTGGATCTTGTAGGTCTCGTCCAGCGTCTTCAGCATCGAATAGCTGGTGCCGCCGCCGACATCGGTGGCGAGGCCGATCCGCACCGGCTTTTCCCGCCGCGACAGCGCCTTCAGCGCAAACAGGCCGGAGCCGAGGAAGAGGTTGGACGTCGGGCAGTGAACGGCGACCGCGCCGGCCTCGCTCATCGCATCCGCCTCGCGTTCGGTCAGGTGGATGCAGTGGCCGAACAGGCTTTTCGGCCCGAGCAGGCCGTAGTGCGCGTAGACATCGGTATAGTCGATGGCATCCGGATAGAGTTCGGCGGTGAAGCGGATCTCCTCGTCGTTCTCGGACAGGTGCGTCTGTATGTGCAGGTCGGGAAACTCGCGGGCGAGCGCCGCCGTCATCTCCATCTGCGCCGGCGTCGAGGTGATGGCGAAGCGCGGGGTGATGGCGACGTGGTTGCGGCCCTTGCCGTGCCATTCCGCGATCACCGCGCGGGTTTCGTCATAGCCCATCTGCGGCGTGTCGAGCAGGCCCTGCGGGGCGTTGCGGTCCATCATCACCTTGCCGCCGATCATGCACATGCCGCGCTTCAGAGCCTCGGCGAAATAGGCGTCGGCCGAGGCCTTGTGCACCGAGCAGTAGGCGACCGCGGTCGTCGTGCCGTGGCGGATCATCTCGTCATAGAAATGGCGGGCGATCCTGGCCGAATGCTCCGGCTCGACGAAGCGGCATTCCTCGGGAAAGGTGTGGGTGTTCAGCCATTCCAGCAGGTTTGCGGCATAGGCGCCGATCACCTGCATCTGCGGGAAATGCACGTGGGTGTCGATGAAACCCGGCATGATCAGGCAGGGCCGGTGGTCGATCTCGTCCGCATCCGCCGGCGCTGCGGCGCGCACCTCCGCATAGGGACCGACGGCGGCGATGCGGCCGTCCTCGATCAGGAGGCCGCCGTCGTCCTCGTAGCGATAGGCGTCCCTGTCGTCGATGCCGTCCGGCCGGCGGACGAAGCCGAGCAGGCGCGCGCGCAGAAGCGTTGCCGTCATCGTGCGTCTCCTTGCGAAACCGCGCTTTCATACCAGGCGGTCAGCAGTTGCCGCTCGTCCGGCGTCACGTCGGTGAGGTTTCCGGGAGGCATGGCATGGCTGCGGCCCGCCTGCAAATAGATTTCGCGGGCGTGCCTTGCGATCGCTGTGTCACTGTCGAGCACCACGTCCTTCGGTGCGGCGTGCAGGCCCTCCCATACGGGCTCGGCGGCGTGGCACATCGAGCAGCGGCTGATGACGACGTCGCGGGCGGCGGGGAAATGGGCGTCGGCCGCGAACTTCTGGAACACCGGCGCGGGCGCTGCCTCCGCCGTTTCGCCGGTAAGCACCTTCGGGACCGTCGAAAGCCAGATGATCAGGATGAACAGGATCGTGGTGGCGAGCCAGGTCCAGGTCGGCCGGCCTTTTCTCGCATGCGTGGTGTTGAACCAGTGGCGGATGGTGACGCCCATCAGGAAGACGAGTGCTGCGATGATCCAGTTAAAGGCCGTCGCGAAGGCCAGCGGATAGTGGTTCGACAGCATGAAGAAGATGACGGGCAGCGTCAGGTAGTTGTTGTGCAGCGAGCGCTGCTTGGCGATGACGCCGTATTTCGGGTCCGGCGTGCGCCCGGCGATCAGGTCGGCGACGACGATCTTCTGGTTGGGGATGATGATGAAGAAGACGTTGGCCGACATGATGGTGGCGGTGAACGCGCCGAGATGCAGGAAGGCGGCGCGGCCGGTGAAGACCTGCGTGTAGCCCCAGGCCATGGCGACGAGCAGGACATAGAGCAGGATCATCAGGCCCCAGGTGTTCTTGCCGAGCGGCGACTTGCAGAGCAGGTCGTAGAGGATCCAGCCGAGCCCCAGCGAGGCAAGCGAAATGAGGATGGCTGATGTGGCCGAGACGTCGAGCACCTGGCGGTCGATCAGGAACAGCTCGGCGCCGCCATAGTAGACCAGACAGAGCATGGCGAAGCCGGAGAGCCAGGTGGCGTAGCTCTCCCATTTGAACCAGGTCAGGTGCTCGGGCATCGTAGCCGGCGCCACCAGGTATTTCTGGATGTGGTAGAAGCCGCCGCCATGGACCTGCCATTCCTCGCCATAGGCGCCGGGCGGCAGATGCGGCCGCTGCACCAGGCCGAGATCGAGGGCGATGAAATAGAAGGACGAACCGATCCAGGCGATCGCCGTCACGACATGCAGCCAGCGCACGGCAAAGGCGATCCACTCCCAGGCGATGGCGTATTCGTACATGCAGGTCCCCTATCTCGTCTTCGTCGCAGCTTGCGAAAAAATCGCAAGGGAGGGAAGGGGATCGCGTGCAGTTCCCACCGCTGCTTCACGGCGCCGTTGTCCGATCGTCCGGCGGTTCAGTCGACGAAGGTCGGCACCTCGGACTTCAGCCAGTTGCGGAACAGCCGGATCTTCGGCACGTTGCGCCGGCTTTCGGGATAGGCCAGCCAGTAGGCCTTGCCGTCGCTGCAGGCGATGTCGAAGGGCCGGTAGAGACGGCCGAGCGCCACGTCGATGGCGTAGAATTCCGGGTTGAGCATGGCAACGCCATGCCCGCCCATCACCGTGTCGGCCTCCAGCGTCTGCGTGCCGAGGTAGGTGTGCGGGCGATCGCCGAGATCGATGCCGGATACGCCCGCCTCGGCGAACCACTGCGCCCACCAGGGATCGGTGGGGTCGAAGATCGGCAGCTTCAAAAGGTCCTCGGGCCTGTCGATGCCGCCGACGCTTTCGGCAAGCTTCGGGCTCAGCATCGGCGTGAAGGTCAGTTCCATCATCCGGTGGCAGGCAAGCCCCGGCCAGTTGCCGTCGCCATAGCGGATCACCACGTCGACAGCCTCGCGGGAGAAATCGACCAGATGCTGGTCCGTCAGCAGGCGCACGGCCACCGTCGGGTTCTGCAGGTGAAAGGAGCCGAGATGCGGCGCCAGCCACCTCGACGCCATCGTGTAGGTCGAGGAGATCACCAGCGTGCCCTCGGCATCCTCGAGCACCGAGGCGAAGGCCTCCTGCAGGATGGAGAAGGCGTCCGCCACCTTCGGCGCCAGCCGCTGGCCGATTTCGGTCAGCACGATCTGGCGCGGCCGTCGCAGGAACAGCGGCTCGCCGAGCAGGTCCTCCAGAAGCTTGATCTGGTAGCTGACGGCCGTCTGGGTCATGCCCAGTTCCTCGCCCGCCTTGGTGAAACTGCCCTGGCGCGCGACCGCATCGAACACGCGCATCGCATTCAAGGGGAACTGGCGGGCCATCTTCATGGATAAGCTCTCTTGATGCATGCAGCCGGAGGTTCGATTGGAATTACAGCGCTTCGGGGCAGACAATGCAAGTAAGTTCAACATCCACCCATGAGGTGTCGTTATGGTCTTTCCCGTTCCTGCCCGTCCGTCTTCGATCGTTCAGCGCTCTCTGCTGGCCCCCTTCGACTGGTGGGTCCGGTCGATCGTCGAAGCCCTGCTACCACCGTTGTCGCGGCGCGCGTCGCGACTCGACGTCGACGATCTGCCCGATCATCTGAAGCGCGACCTGGGGTTCTTGGATGGTCGCGGTCGGTATCGCGACGAGGGGCGGTGAGGAGCGGTGTGGCCGCGCGGGGGCGCATTGGGGTGTGATGGCAACTGCAGCCGTCGCATCCTTGAACGACGCGTGTTCGTTCCGCTCTACAGATTTATTTCATCTTTGGAGGTGTCGATCTCCGCGATTTTCAGCATGGTTCCGAACTGAAACATGATTGCTTTGTCTTCCGTTTCCATCATGACGTGCAGCCCCTTATTGGTGATGAAGAACCAACTGACTTGCAGGTCGGCGCTGGCTCTTTTGCTGAGTTCCTCCGCTGTGAGTTCACGCACAGTCGTTCCGTCGTGGAAGAGGGTCTGATCGCCAATAGTAACCTGCTCGAGAAACTGCGCGCTCTTGTGGCAGAGTGCGCGGATGAGCTTCATGTGGCTTGGCTCAGCGTCGAGCGCCGATTTCATTCTTTCGTTGCGATCCGAAAGAGCCGCAGAACGTCGGCCTATCTCTTGTTGCAGTTCACCAGCCGAAAGCATGCGCAAGTTTGCCTGGCGCCTTAGCCATGCCGCGTTGATCTGGACAAGGTTTTCGACCTCTGCGAGCGCATAGAAGCGCATATCGATCGCAAGGAAGTGGTCGTACACAGGCTTGTTTCGGTTAATGTAAGCAGCCGAAGCTGCCTCCATGCCCAATGTGCCGAGATCATTCATATATTCTTCCAGAAGGGCCTGGTGCCGGACGGCGCCCATGTCTCTCAGCCCCTGCCTCACGAATTCGATAACTTCATCACTCCAGTCCGAATTGAAGCCGAACTGCAGGAAACCGCCGTTATTTACCTGTGCGATGTAGAAATCGACGTAGTAACTCATCAGCGCGCAGCGGCTGATTTCTTCCGGTGCCAGATGCTCGGTGAAAAGATCGTTTACGACTGAGATGTTCGATTCGAGGATGTCGTATGGGTCGCTGCTGTCAAAGGCTTCGGTGGAGACCATGACTACGTCTTCCGGTGATAAAATTCTGCTCTCAAAATTCTTCATGGCGCAATTCCATTGTGTGGGATCAAATACGGCATGCCTTGTCATCCTCATCTCGCCGGCAACAGACCGATCGTCTGTGGTGCAGAGGAAAACATTTCTGCAATTGAGACCAGTTTCTGCGGGCGTAGACGATAGGCAATCTTAAGTTGTTTTTACGGTGTATAGACCATAAGAGGCATCATTCAGTTGTGTGCAAACCGATCGTGGAGATGCGCGCTATGGGGAGCTGGTGGCCCGCTATCGATAGTTGCTGGCGCACCCGCGCCGCCAGGCAAAGCCCCCTCACATCCCCTTCAACCTTTCCACCGCCATCAGCACCCGCTCCGGTGTCGCCGGCGCATCCAGCTTCGGGCAATGTCGGTACCCGGCGACGCTCGCCACCGCCATCGACAGCGCTTCCAGCACCGAGATCGCCAGCATGAAGGGCGGTTCGCCGACGGCCTTGGAGCGGCCGATCGTCGGCTCGGCGTTTTCCGACCATTCGGCCAGACGCACGTTGAAGATCTTCGGGCGGTCGGAGGCGAGGGGGATCTTGTAGGTGGAGGGCGCATGCGTGCGCAGCCGGCCCTTGTTGTCCCACCACAGCTCCTCCGTCGTCAGCCAGCCCATGCCCTGCACGAAGGCGCCCTCGACCTGGCCCTTGTCGATCGCCGGGTTCAGCGAGCGGCCGACGTCGTGGAGGATGTCGACGCGGTCGACCTGGTATTCGCCGGTCAGGGTGTCGATCGAGACCTCGGAGACGGCGGCGCCGTAGGCGAAATAGTAGAAGGGCGAGCCCATCCCCTTCGCCCGGTCCCAGTGGATCTTCGGCGTCTTGTAGAAGCCGGCGGCGGAAAGCTGGACGCGGGCCATGTAGGCCTGCTTGATGAAATCGGGGAAGGGGACCAGCGTCTCGCCGATGCGGACGTGATGCGGCACGAAGGCGACGTCGTCCGGTGGCACGGCCCATTTTTCCGCCGCGAAGGCCACCAGCCGCTCCTTGATCTGGCGGGCGGCATCGTATGCGGCCATGCCGTTGAGATCGGAGCCGGAGGAGGCGGCCGTGGCAGACGTGTTCGGCACCTTGGCGGTCGTCGTCGCGGTGATCTTCACGCTGGCGATATCGACCTGGAAGGCATCGGCCAGCACCTGCGCCACCTTGGTGAACAGGCCCTGGCCCATCTCGGTGCCGCCGTGGTTCAGGTGGATCGAGCCGTCCTGGTAGACATGCACCAGCGCACCCGCCTGATTGTACCAGGTGGCGGTGAAGGATATGCCGAACTTGACCGGCGTCAGCGCGATGCCCTTGCGGATGACGCGGCTTTTCGCGTTGAAGTCGAGGATGGCGCTGCGGCGGGCCTGATAGTCGGACGACCGCTCCAGTTCCTCGACGATGCGGGCTGTGATGTTGTCCTCGACCGGCTGGTGATAGGGCGTCAGCACGCGGTCGGAACCCTTGTCGCCGTAGAAGTTTGCCTTCCGGATCTCCAGCGGATCCCTGCCCAGCGCATAGGCGATCTCCTCGATGATGCGCTCGCCGCCGACCATGCCCTGCGGCCCGCCGAAGCCGCGAAAGGCGGTGTTGGAGACGGTGTGGGTCTTCAGCGGCTGCGAGGTCAGCTTCACGTTGGGGAAGAAATAGGCGTTGTCGGCATGGAACAGGGCACGGTCGGTCACCGGGCCGGAGAGGTCGGAGGAGAAGCCGCAGCGGGCGGCGTAATTGGCGCTGACCGCCCGGATGCGGCCCTCGTCGTCGAAACCGGCCTCGTAGGAAACGAGGAAATCGTGGCGCTTGCCGGTCGCCGTCATGTCCTCGTCGCGGTCGGGGCGGAATTTCACCGCGCGCTTCAGCCGCTTTGCGGCGATCGCGGCGATCGCGGCGAACTGGTTGGACTGCGTCTCCTTGCCGCCGAAGCCGCCGCCCATGCGGCGCACCTGCACGGTCACCGCATTGGAGGGGACGCCCAGCGCATGGCCGACCATGTGCTGCACCTCGCTCGGGTGCTGGGTGGAGGACCAGACGGTGACCTCGTCGTCTTCGCCGGGGATGGCGAGCGCGATATGGCCTTCCAGATAGAAATGGTCCTGGCCGCCGACGCGCATCTCGCCGGCGATCCGACGCGGCGAAGCGGCAAGCGCTGCTGCGGCATCGCCGCGCGACAGCGTCAGCGGATCGGTGACGAGGGCGGCGCCGTTCGCCAGCGTGTCGGTCACGTCGGTGAAGTGCGGTAGGTCACGGTACTCGATCTTCGCCAGACGCGCCGCCCGTCGCGCCGCCTCGCGGGTGGTCGCGATCACGGCAAAGACCGGCTGGCCGTGGAATTCGACCCGGCCTTCGGCCAGCACCGGCTCGTCGTGGCGGCCGGTCGGGCTGATGTCGTTATGGCCCGGCACGTCGGCGCCGGTCATCACCCAGACGACGCCAGGGGCGGTGCGGACGGCGGAAAGATCCATCGAGAGGATCTCGGCGTGCGCCCGGTCGCTCATGCCGAGCGCGGCATGCAGCGTGCCCTCGGGCTCGGGCATGTCGTCGATATAATCGGCGCTGCCGGCGACGTGCTTGTGAGCGCTGTCGTGCCGCAGCGGTGCGTGCATCGGCGCCGAGATCGTCTTGCGTTCCTCGAAGGCGGACTTGTCCATCACGCCATCTCCCTGAAGCGGTGCAATTGCGCCGTCTCGCCCGTCGTCTCCAGGTAGAACCGCGTCAGCAGGTTCCTTGCCGTCAGCATCCGGTAGGCGGCGGTGGCGCGCCAGTCGGTGAGGGGGGCGTAGTCCTTTTCCAGTTCGGCTGCCGCCGCCTGCGCGCTCGCCTCCGTCCATGGTCGACCTTTAAGGGCCGCCTCGGCATGGCTTGCGCGCTTCGGTGTGGCGGCCATGCCGCCGAAACAGATGCGGGCGTCGAAGACTGTGCCTGCGGCATCCAGCGACAGGCGGAAGGCGCCGCACAGCGCCGAGATATCCTCGTCGCGGCGCTTGGAAATCTTGTAGACGGCGAAGTGGTCGTCCGCCGCCGGGGCGGGCACGAACAGGCTTTCGACGAATTCGCCGGGCCGGCGGTCCTGCTTGCCATAGGCGATGAAGTAGTCCTCGAGCGGCAGTTCGCGACGGCCGGCGGTCGAACGCAAGGTCAGGCGCGTGCCGAGCGCGATCAGCGGCGGCGGCGTATCGCCGATCGGCGAGCCGTTGGCGATGTTGCCGCCGATCGTGCCCATGTTGCGCACCTGCGCGCCGCCGATGCGCTCGATCAGCGGGCGCAGGCCGGGCATGAGGCCGCAAAGGGCTTCGCAGGCCTGCGCATAGGTGACGCCGGCGCCGATCGTCAGGCCTTCCGGCTTGCTCTCTATCGCCTGCAACTCCGTCAGGTGGTTGATGAAGACGACGGGGTCGAGTTCGCGCATCTGCTTGGTCACCCACAGCCCGACATCGGTGGAGCCCGCGACCACGGTCGCCTTCGGCTCGGCCGCGAGCACCTCCCCGAGGGCTTCGGCGGAGGCCGGGACGACCACGCGGTTTCCGGTCCGGCCGAGGCGGATCGTCTCATGCGGTGCGAGCGCTGCCAGCTTTTCCTTCACGGCGGCGCGGGTGCGCTCGATCGGGTCGAAAACGGTGTTCGGCCGGCTTGCGGCGACCGCTTCGGCGGCGGCCACGATCGGCTCGTAGCCGGTGCAGCGACAGAGATTGCCCTGCAGCGCCCTTTCGATCTCCGGCCGACCCGGCCGGTCGCTGGCCAGCCAGAGCCCGTAGAGCGACATGACGAAGCCCGGCGTGCAGAAGCCGCATTGCGAGCCGTGGTGGTCGACGAGGGCCTGCTGCACCGGATGCAGCGTTCCGTCTGCGCCGGCAAGATGCTCGACGGTGACGACGTGGGTGGCGTTCATCGAGCCGAGCAGGCGGATGCAGGCATTCACGCTCTCGTAGACGAGTTCGCCGCCGAGGAGCCGGCCGACGAGGACGGTGCAGGCGCCGCAGTCGCCCTCGGCGCAGCCTTCCTTGGTGCCGGTCAGCCGCCGGCGCAGGCGCAGCCAGTCGAGAAGCGTTCCGGTCGCCGGGACGTCGTCGAGGGCGATCTCCTCGTCGTTCAGGATGAAACGGATGCGATCGGTCTGCTGCATGCGCCTTGCCTCGGCCTGCTATTGCGCGGTCCAGCCGCCGTCGATGGAGATGTGCGTCCCGGTGATGGAGCGGGCGGCATCGCCGGCGAGGAAGACCGCCGTCTCGGCCACTTCCTCGACGCTGACGAACTCCTTGGTCGGCTGGAACTTCAGCATGACGTCCGACTTCACCTGCGCCTCGGTGATGCCGCGGGCGCGCGCCGTGTCGGGGATCTGCTTTTCCACCAGCGGCGTCAGCACGTAGCCCGGGCAGATGGCGTTGACGGTGATGCCCTGGTCGGCGACCTCCAGCGCCACGGCCTTGGTCAGGCCCATGATACCATGTTTCGCCGCCACATAGGCCGACTTGAAGGGCGAGGCGACGAGGCCGTGGGCGGAGGCGACGTTGATGATGCGGCCCCAGCCCTTCGCCTTCATTCCGGGGATCGCCGCGCGGATCGTGTGGAAGGAGCTCGACAGGTTGATGGCGATGATCTGGTCCCATTTGTCGACCGGGAAGTCCTCGATCTTCTCGACATGCTGGATGCCGGCATTGTTGACGAGGATGTCGACGCTGCCGAAGGTGGCGGTCGCGGTCGCGATCATGTCGGCGATCTCCGCGGGCCGCGTCATGTCGGCGGGATGATAGGTCACCTTGCCGTCGCCGAGGCCGGAAAGCCGCTGCGTGATCTCCTCCACCTCGGACGCGTCGCCGAGCCCGTTGAGGACGACATTGGCGCCGGTCCGGGCGAAAGCCGTGGCGATCGCAAGGCCGATGCCGCTGGTGGAGCCGGTGACGACGGCTGTCTTCATTTCACGCTTCTCCCTGTTCTCGCGGCGAACAGAGCCTCCGGTGCGCCGCTTCGCGGCCAGCCTACGCGCAAGAGACGGGCCGTTGCAATCGGCATTTGGGGCGGCGCAGCGCAGAGATTGTGCGCCGCAGCTTGCGTTTTATTTTCCTTTGACATTCGTTTTCATGTCGTATTGAAGATTCCGAATGCCGTTGGGAGCGGCCGGACAGGACGGGAGGGTTTCATGGGCGGCTTCATACTCGCAATCGACCAGGGCACGACCTCGAGCCGGGCGATCGTCTTCGACGATGACCAGCGGGTCACGGGCGTCGGCCAGCGCGAGTTCCCGCAGGTCTTTCCCCGTTCGGGCTGGGTCGAGCACAATCCCGAGGAGATCTGGGAGAGCGTGATCTGGTCGGCCCGCGTCGCGCTCGAGCAGGCGGGCATCGACGCATCGCAGCTTTCGGGCATCGGCATCACCAACCAGCGCGAGACCGTCGTCGTCTGGGACCGCGACAGCGGCCGGCCGATCTACAACGCCATCGTCTGGCAGGACCGGCGGACGGCGGAACACTGCGAGGACCTGAAGCGCCAGGGGCTGGAAGAGCTTTTCACCGGCAAGACCGGCCTGCTGCTCGATCCCTATTTCTCCGGCACCAAGCTTGCCTGGCTGCTCGACAATGTCGAGGGCGCGCGGTCGCGCGCCGAACGCGGCGAGCTCTGCTTCGGCACCATCGATACGTTCCTGATCTGGCGCCTGACCGGCGGGCGTTCGTTCGCCACCGATGCGACCAATGCCAGCCGGACGCTGATGTACGACATCGCCGCCAATGCCTGGGACGACGAGCTGCTTTCGATCCTGGGGGTTCCGCGGGCAATGCTGCCCGAGGTCTTCGATTGCGCGGCCGATTTCGGCGTCACCCTGCGCGAGCATCTCGGCGCCGAAGTGCCGATCCTCGGCGTCGCCGGCGATCAGCAGGCGGCGACCATCGGGCAGGCCTGTTTCGAGCCCGGCATGATGAAATCGACCTACGGCACCGGCTGCTTTGCGCTTCTGAACACCGGTTCGGACATGGTGCGCTCGAAGAACCGGCTGCTGACGACGATCGCCTATCGTCTCGACGGCGAGACGACCTATGCGCTGGAAGGCTCCATCTTCATTGCGGGTGCGGCCGTCCAATGGTTGCGCGACGGGCTGAAGATCATCGGCGCGGCGTCGGAGGCCAGCGCGCTTGCGGACAAGGCGGACCCGACGCAGCACGTCTATCTGGTGCCCGCCTTCACCGGCCTCGGGGCCCCGCACTGGGACCCGGACGCGCGGGCGGCGATCTACGGCATGACGCGGGGCACGGGGCCGGCGGAATTTGCACGCGCAGCACTGGAGGCCGTCTGCTTCCAGACCCGCGACCTTCTCGACGCCATGCGCGGCGACTGGGCGGATGGCGCGCGCGACACGGTGCTGCGCGTCGATGGCGGCATGGTCGCCTCGGACTGGACGATGCAGCGGCTCGCCGACATCCTCGACGCGCCGGTCGACCGGCCGACGATCCTGGAGACGACGGCGCTGGGGGCGGCCTGGCTCGCCGGCCATCGCGCCGGGGTCTGGCCCGACCGGGACGGCATCGCCCGCTCCTGGGCCCGCGACCGCCGCTTCGAGCCGCAGATGGACGCGGAGACCCGCGCCGAAAAGATCGCCGGCTGGAAGGACGCGGTGCGGCGGACGCTGAGCGCGGGGTAGGGCGGGAATCCTACCAACCGCAGCAAGGGGCCGGCTCACCCGTCATCGGGCTTGCGGCTGTCGGAGAGCTAGCTCGAACAAACCGGTCTTCTGTTCGGCGCCTCCGGATGCTATTGCCCGGATATGCACCTTTCTTCAAACGTCGTGGCAGGTCGGTCATGCGGGACCTGCACGCTCTGTTGCCGACTGCCTGACATCGACCTGCTCGAGAAACCGGCCAATAGCTGGTGCCGGCATTGCGTCGAAGGAGAGGGCTGCTCGGACTATGAAAACCGCCCTTCGGTCTGCCGGGACTTTCTTTGCCGGTGGATGTCCGATGAGAATCTCGGCGCCGAGTGGGAGCCGTCGCGCTCGCACATGATGATCTACAGGCAAGGCCCGCAGATCACGGTTCTGGTCGACCCGGATTTTGGGGACATCTGGCGGCGCGAGCCATACGGCACGCAATTGCGCGCCTGGGGTTCAAAGGCGGCATCGACGGGCGGATATGTGATCGTGTTCTGGCGGGACGAAGTCTTCAAGATCTGATGGCACCACCGCGGGCGCCGGCCCGGCAAATTGAAACAGTTCGCGAATTTTTCATGCGCCGTGTCGGGAACGGCGTTACTCCTACGTCATTGCAACGATGGGAGGAAGCAATGCTGTATGCCGTTCTCTGCTACAATTCCGAGGATGCGGTCGCCGCGTGGAGCAAGGAGGAGGAGGACAAGGTGATGTCCGACCTTGCCGCGGTGGAGCGCAAACATGCGGCCGCCGGTCGGCTCGGGCCGGTCGCGCGGCTGATGCCGACGACGGCCGCGACCACGCTCAGGAAGGCGCCGGGCGAGAGTTTCGTCGTCGACGGTCCCTTCGCCGAGACCAAGGAGCAGTTCCTCGGCTTCTTCGTCGTCGACATGGAGACGCTCGACGCGGCGATCGCCTTCGCCAAGGAACTGGCGGTCGCCAATCCCGGTGTCGGCGCCTACGAGATCCGGCCGCTGCGCGTCTTCAAACCCGGTGGAGCACTGGACCCGTTGTGAGCGAACTTTCCTGGATCGACCTTGCCCTTTCCTCCGCCCGCCCGCAGGCGATGGGGGCGCTGCTGCGCTATTTCCGCGACCTCGATCTTGCGGAGGAGGCCTTCCAGGAGGCGTGCCTGCGGGCGGTGCGCACCTGGCCGGACAAGGGGCCGCCGCGCGACCCGATCGCCTGGCTGATCTTCGTCGGCCGCAACAGCGGCATCGACAGCCTGCGCAAGCGGGCAAGGCAGGAGCCGCTACCGCCGGAGGAGACGCTGTCGGACCTCGAGGATGTCGAGGGGGATCTCGCCGAACGGCTGGACGGATCGCACTACCGCGACGATATCCTTCGGCTCCTGTTCGTCTGCTGCCATCCCGAATTGCCGGCGACGCAGCAGATCGCGCTGGCGCTCCGCATCGTCTCCGGGCTTTCGGTCCGCCAGATCGCCCGCGCCTTCCTCGTCTCGGAGGCCGCGATGGAGCAGCGGATCACCCGCGCCAAGGCGAGGATCGCGGCGGCCGGCCTGCCGTTCGAGGCACCGGATGCGGTAGCCCGTGCGGAGCGGCTCGGCGCGGTCGCGGCGATGGTCTACCTCGTGTTCAACGAGGGCTATTCCGCCGGTGAAAACCAGCGTGCCGACACGCCGTTCTGCGAAGAGGCGATCCGGCTTTCGCGATTGCTGCTGCGGCTGTTTCCCTCCGAACCCGAGATCATGGGGCTGACGGCGCTGCTCTTGCTTCAGCATTCGCGCAAGGCCGCGCGCTTCGACGCGGATGGCCAGATCGTGCTCCTGGAGGACCAGGACCGCAGCCTCTGGGACGGCCGCATGATCCACGAGGCGCTGGCGCTGATCGACAAGGCGCTTCGCCACCGGTCGCCGGGGCCCTACCAGATCCAGGCCGCGATCGCCGCGCTGCATGCGCGGGCGAAACATTCCGAGGAGACCGACTGGGAGGAGATCGACCTGCTCTACCAGTCGCTCGAGCGCCTGCAGCCGTCGCCGGTCGTCACGCTGAACCGGGCCGTCGCCGTGTCCCGCCGGCAGGGCGCGCAGGCGGCGCTCGACCTGATCGAACCGCTCGAAGACCGGCTTTCGGGCTATTTCTACTTCCACGGGCTGAGGGGCGGGCTCCTGAGGCAACTCGGCCGTAATCGCGAGGCGCATGCCGCCTTCGAGCGCGCCATAGCACTTGCCACGACGCCGGCGGAAGCCGCCCATATCCGCCAGCACCTCGACGGGCTGGCCTGCGAGGCTGCAGCCGGCACTGCTCCCTGAACCGACGCTGGAATTGCACCGTGCCTGCCATTGTAGTAATGTTTCTACATATGGAGGTGCTGCATGGCGCGCATGACAAGCCGCGAATTCAATCAGGATACGGGCCGGGCGAAGAAGGCGGCGGAGCGCGGTCCCGTCTTCATCACCGATCGCGGCCGTGCGGCACACGTCCTGCTGTCGATCGAGGACTATAACCGGTTAGCGCGCCGCAGCGGAACCATCGCCGATCTGCTGGCCATGCCCGGCGGCGAGGACATCGATTTCGAGGCGCCGAAACTCGGCGACGCCGCCCTGCGCCCGGCGGATTTCGACTGATGTATCTGCTCGATACCAATGTCGTATCCGAACTGCGCAAGAAGGCGGCGGGACGCGCCGATCCGGCCGTCCTGCGCTGGTCGGAGACGGTGACACCGGCGCAGCTCTATCTCTCCGCCATTTCGATCCTCGAACTGGAACTCGGCGTGCTGCAGATGGAACGGCGGGACGCCCGGCAGGGTGCGGCCCTGCGCCGATGGCTGAACGAGGCGGTGCTGCCTGCCTTCGACGGACGTATCCTTGCGGTCGACCATCCGGTCGCACTCCACTGTGCGCGGTTCTCCGTGCCCGATCCACGGCCTTTTCGCGACGGATTGATCGGGGCGACCGCGGCGGCCAGCAATTTCGTTCTGGTCACGCGCAACCTACGCGACTTTGCCGGCATGGACCTTGAGCTGCTCGATCCGTGGGCGTTCTGAACCCGTGCCCAGCCGAGCCCCGCACGGCCTACTTCCAGATGCCGAAGCGCTCCTGCATGTAGGCGATCGAGCTACGGTTGGCGTCCTTGCGGGTGATGCCTTCGATCGTCGAGCGATAAAGGGAATCGATGTCATGGGCACCGGTCGTCACCGGTTCCTCGATGCCGGCGGGCAGCCAGATCGGGATGCCCTTCCACGCCAGCAGGCCGGAGAGCCAGACGTCGTCCACGGTCCAGACGACATCTGGGATGTCGTAGGCGTTGTCATCGAAGAAATCGGGGCGCACGACGACGCCGCCGAGCCCCTGGAGGATATCGACATAGCCGGCCCTGGCGATCGGGCGGCGCATCGGGCGCGGCACGTCCTGGCGCAGCACGGCCGTCATGATCCTGTGGGCGAGCCGGCGCGCGCGCAGCGACGGGTCGAGCTTGCCGGTTCGCACCGCCTTCGGCTGGAAGGGGCCCGGCTTGCCGCGATGGGAGGCGAGGTTCTTGCCGATCAAGGCCACGCATTCGCTGGGCCGGGCCGCCTGGACGGCGAGAAGGTCGCCGGCCCAGGTGGGGGCGAAGACCTTGTCGTCGTCGCAAAAGAGGATCTGCGCCGGCTTGCCGCGGAGTTCCCTCGCCGCGAACAGGACCTTCGAAGCCGGGCCGAGGTCGGTGTCCGGGCGCACGATCCGCACACCGTCCGGGACCTCCGGCAGCGCGCCGTCATAGCCCGGAAAGCGGCGGTAGCGCAGCGGAATATGGAGGCGTATCTCGTCGATCCCGGCCTTCTGGGCGACGAGGCTTTGCAGCGTCGGGCCGAGGGTCGAGAAGCGCGGCGGGATTGTGGACAGCGAAATAATGCGCAACGAATTGACCTGGAGCGACGGAAAGGGCCGGCGATTTCGGCAGACCCTTGGCATGACCGGCCACGCATGGTCAACGAACCGCCGGTAGTGACGAGTGCTGCTCCGGCGGGCCTGCGAAACGCTCTGTTTCCATTTTCCGGCCTTTGCTTGCCGGTGGCATCCCCCTATCGTCCGGGACGACGCGAACAACCGGAAGACACGCCGATGGAACTTGGCCTTCACACCTTTGCCGATGTCGATCCCGCTGCCGCAGACCGCGGCAGGGAAGGGGAGCGGCGCGTGCGCGAGCTTCTGGAAGAGATCGAACTGGCCGACCGGGTCGGTCTCGACGTGTTCGGGATCGGCGAGCACCACCGTCCGGACTATGCGGCGTCCGCTCCGGCGGTCATCCTCGCCGCGGCCGCGGCGCGGACGAAGTCGATCCGGTTTTCCAGTTCGGTGACCGTGCTTTCTTCCGACGACCCGGTGCGCGTCTTCCAGCAGTATGCGACGCTGGACCTGATCTCGAGCGGGCGCGCCGAGATCATGGCCGGTCGCGGTTCCTTCATCGAGTCCTTCCCGTAGTTCGGCTACGATCTGGAGGACTACGACAAGCTGTTTGAGGAAAAGCTCGACCTGCTTCTGGCGATCAACGACAGCGAAAAGGTCTCCTGGAGCGGAGAGACGCGGGCGCCCATCCCTGGGCTCGGCGTTTATCCGCGGCCGGTCCAAGGCCGGCTGCCGATCTGGATCGCCGTCGGGGGTACGCCGCAATCGGTGGTGCGGGCTGCGGTGCATGGCCTGCCGCTGGCGCTGGCGATCATCGGCGGCACGCCGGCGCGCTATGCGCCGCTGTTCGACCTCTACCGCGAGGCCGCAGGCCGCGCCGGGCAGGAGGTGACAAAGCTGAAGACCAGCATCAACGTGCACGGCTTCATCGCCGACACGTTCGAGGCGGCGGCCGACCGGTTCTTCGGGCCGCAGACCGCGGTGATGAACCGGATCGGCGCCGAGCGCGGCTGGGGGCCGACGAGCCGGGCGCAGTTCGATCTCGCCACCGGGCCGGAGGGCCATCTGTTCCTCGGCGATCCCGAAACGGTCGCAGCCAAGATCGTCGCCCACCACCGGCTCTTCCGCAACGACCGCTTCGTGCTGCAGATGGCGATCGGCCTGATGCCGCACGACCAGATCATGCGCGGCATCGAGCTCTACGGCACGAAGGTCGCGCCGCTGGTGCGCGAGGGGCTCGCGGCGGGGACGCCGGCCTGAGGCATGGTCTCCGTCGCGTCTCCGTGATATGGAGCGGCCCGAAAGCGAGATAGGATGACACTCAACAACGACGAAGACCTGCGCGGCATGCAGGCGATCGGCCGCCTGTGCGGCAATGTCCTGCAGCACATGGGCGCGGCCATCCGACCGGGCATGACGACGGCGGAGCTGGACCTGATCGGCCGGCGGATGCTGGAGGAGGCCGGCGCCCGCTCGGCCCCGGAAAGCTGCTACGAATTTCCCGGCGCCACCTGCATCAGCGTCAACGAGGAAGTCGCGCACGGCATTCCCGGCGACCGCGTCATCGCCGAGGGCGACCTGGTCAACATCGACGTCTCCGCTGAACTCGACGGCTTTTTCGCCGATACCGGCGCATCGTTCACGGTCGGCCGCGTCGCTGCGAACGTGGACCGGCTCTGCCGCGACGGCAAGCGGGCGATGTGGGTGGGGCTGAAGGAGGTCAAGGCCGGCAAGCCGCTGTCGGCGATCGGCAACGCCATCGGCACGTTTGCCCGCAAGAACCGCTATACGCTGATCACCAACCTCGCCAGCCACGGCGTCGGCCGTTCGCTGCACGAGGAACCCTCCGAGATCGCGACCTGGCCGGACAGCCGCGAGAAGCGGCTGATGACGGACGGCCTCGTCTTCACCGTCGAGCCGTTCCTCTCGCTCGGCGCCAACTGGGCGGAGAACGGCGACGACGACTGGACGCTTTACAGCGATCCGCGTGCGCCGACCGTGCAGTTCGAGCATACCGTGGTGGCGACGCGGAACGGACCGCTGATCCTGACGCTGCCGGGCTGAAGCCGGGCGCGGTGCCGGCCTTCAGAAATAATCGTCGATCGATCAGTTTTAGTCGTTTGACGCAGCATGTTGCGCTGCAATAGGACGGCGGCATGTTGCATGTCTCCAAACCGCTCCATCCCCATCCCGTCGTCGTGGCGACCGCGGGCGGGCTGGCGCTCGCGTCGCTCATGGGATTCGGCCGGTTCTTCTATACGCCGGTCCTGCCGGCGATGATGGCCGACCTGCACCTCGATCCGGCGCAGGGCGGCCTGATCGCCGCCGCCAATTTCGCCGGCTATCTCGCAGGCGCCGTCCTGGCCGCCTATGGCTGGGCGGCCGGACGCGAGCGCCCGCTGGCACTGGCGGCGCTGGCGGCGAATGCGATGCTGCTGGCGGCCATGGGCCTTGCCGGCAGCATGCCCGCCTTCATCGTCATCCGCTTCCTGGCGGGCCTTGCCAGCGCGCTCGGTATGGTCTTCACCGCAGCCATCGTCCTGTCGCACGGGCTTGCGGCGGGCGACAGGCGTGTTCCCGTCATCTTTTTTTCCGGCGTGGGGGCAGGGATCGCGCTGTCGTCCCTGCTGGTGCTCGGGCTTGCCTCGCTGCATCCGGCCGGATTGCCGGGCTGGCGGCTGGACTGGTTCGTCGCGGCCGCCTTTGCCGCGCTCGCCCTTTTCGCGATCGGGCCCTTTCTGCCGCGTGGCGGCCGGGGCGGCCCGGCCCGGCCGGAGCCGCCGCTTGTCTGGAAGCGGCCGCTTCTGGCGCTGACGCTCAGCTACGGGCTGTTCGGCATCGGCTATGTCGTCACCGCCACCTTCATCGTCGCCATGGCCCGCGAAGGTGGAGGCGGGCGGCTGCTCGAAGGGCTGACCTGGTTTCTCACCGGCCTGACGGCGGCGCTGTCGCTCTTTGTCTGGAAGGCGTTCGACCGGCGTCTCGGCATCCTCGGCGTCTACCGCGCGGCGCTGGTGTTCGAAGCGTTCGGCGTCGCCGCCACGGTCGTGCTGCCGGCGCCGGCCTCCGTCCTCGTCGGTGGAATTCTGCTGGGGGCGACGTTCATGGTGGTCACCGCCTATGGCCTCCAGCTCGGCCGCACCATGGCGCCGGAAAGCCCGCGCCGGTCGCTCGCCATGATGACGGCGGCCTTCGGCGTCGGCCAGATCGTCGGGCCGCTCGCCGCCGGCTGGCTCGCCGGCCTTTCGGGCGGCTACGGCCTGCCGAGCCTGCTTGCGGCCGCCGTGCTGGCGATCGCAGCACTTGCGACCCTTACCGCCCACGATCACGACTTGATTAAATCTCGGTAATCCACGGCCCCGGCGATTGTTGCTGTGCGGAAACTGCTTTAGTTTCCGCGCGAACAGGAGCGGAGCAACCGTTCCCGCAACGAGAGACGATCGCCTTGTTTCATTCCTTCTTCCCCGAGCCGAAAAAATTCTTCCTGTCCGCCCTGATCTGGACGTTCGTGGTCGTCGGGTTCTGGTACAGTTTCGGCGAGAGCCTCGGCGCTTCGCTGGGCCTGCCGCCTCTCGCCCCCGGGCAGGAAGTGCCGATCGGGCTCGGCCATTTCTTCACCACCGCCTCGATCTGGTTCTACCTCTATTTCATCGTGTCGATGGTGATCTTCTGCGGCTTCTGGCACCTGCGCGCCGCCAACCAGCCGTGGCGGCTGTGGTCCGTCTGGGGCTCGGCCTTCCTCATCTTCACGGTCTATTTCTCCGTCGATATCAGCGTCGCCGTCAACAACTGGCGCCGGCCAACCTATGATCGCATCATCGAGGCTCTGAAGGCGCCGAACACCGTCGGCTACGACGAGCTCTACGGCTACGCCTTCATCTTCTTCCAGCTTGCCTCGATTTCCATCGTTACCGGCGTGCTCATCGCCTTCTTCACCAGCCACTACGTCTTCCGCTGGCGCAATGCGATGAACAACTTCTATGTCTCGGTCTGGCCCAAGGTCCGCACGATCGAGGGTGCCTCGCAGCGTATCCAGGAAGACACGATGCGCTTTGCCAGTACCGTGGAAGGCCTCGGCATCCGCCTGGTCGATTCCTTCATGACGCTGATCGCGTTCCTGCCGGTGCTGCATGCGCTGTCGGCGAGCATCAAGGAACTGCCGATCGTCGGCGCCATTCCCTACCCGCTGGTGACGGCTGCGATCTTCTGGTCGATCTTCGGGACCGTCCTTCTGGCCGTCGTCGGCGTGAAGCTGCCGGGGCTGGAGTTCCGCAACCAGCGCGTCGAGGCGGCCTACCGCAAGGAACTCGTCTATGGCGAGGACCATGCCGATCGCGCCCAGCCGCCGACGGTGCGCGAGCTGTTCGATAACGTCCGGAAGAACTATTTCCGGCTCTATTTCCACTACATGTACTTCAACGTCGCCCGCTACTTCTACCTGCAGACCGACGTCATCTTCTCGCTCTTCCTGCTGATCCCCTCGGTCGTCGCGGCCACGATCACCTTCGGCCTGATGCAGCAGATCCAGGGCGCGTTCTCGCAGGTCACCAATTCATTCCAGTACCTCGTCAACTCCTGGCCGACCGTCATCGAGCTGATCTCGATCTACAAGCGCCTGAAGGCGTTCGAGGCGGCGATGGACGACAGGCCGCTGCCGTCGATCGACGAGGAATTCATCGCCGCCGGCGGGGTCGAGGAAATGGCGCAGTAAGACGAGAACTGTGCGACGTCAGAGCGTTTCGGAGGCGGCCCTGGCCGCCTTCGTCCGTTCGGCCAGGATGTCCATCGCCTCGCGCTGGCTGACGCAGGCGACGCCGGGCTTACTGCAGACCTCGGTGAGGAAGCGATCGAGCGCGCGCCAGTAGGCGCCGCCGTTCATCGCCACGAAATGAAAGCCGAGCTGGAGCGGGATGCGGTCGCCGGCATATTGCTCATCGAACGCGGCGCGGAAGGCGGAGAGCGTCCGTTCCTCGAAGGTGGCGCTGTTCTTCTTGTCCTCGATTCCGCGCGAGTGGCGGACGAACAGGTTGTAGTCCATGCCGATCACCGGCCTGGCGGAGGGACCTTCGGGGATCAACGGCAGGGAAAAGTGCACGAAGCCGTCGCTCTCGTTCGGCAGCACCGGCCCCTTGGAGACCTGGCTTGCGTCGTAGCGGAAGCCGAAGTCGCGCAGCGCCTGCGTCAGCGCCGGACCCGACGACAGATAGGGCGCCCGGAAGCCTGCGATGTCCTTCTCGGCGAAATTCCGCCATTCCACCGGTTCGCGCTCGGGCACGCCGGCGTTCTGCCAGGCGTCGCGCAGCGTGTTGCGGAAGAAGTCGAACTCCTGCTTCCACTCCTCGGTGCTCCATTTCGCGCCGTCGAAATGGCCGCAGGCATGGCTGCCGATGTCGTGTCCCTCGGCGCGGGCCTGCCAGATGTGCTCCAGCCGGGTGACGACGTCCTTGTTGTCCGGCGCGAAACCGACGTTCGACTTGCCGCGCGGATGGTGCGGGGCCTGGTAGCTCTTGCGGTTCTCCTTCGTCATCAGGAAGGTGCAGGAGAGGAAATAGGTGAAGTGCGCACCGGTGCGCCGCGCCATCTCGCGGCTCTGCGTCCACAGCCGGTTGTCATGGGCGCCGTCGAAGGAAACGACGACGAGTTGCGCCGGCGCCTTGTCCGCCGGATCCTGCGGCGACTGCGCAAGGGCCGGAAAACCGGCAAGGGAAATGGCGAGGACGGCTGAAAAACTTGATCGAAACATGGGCACCGCGACAATTTGCAACGGGCCTTCATCGGTTGCGATTGCGGCAAAGCCGTGTTCGCACTGGAATTTGGCCGAAGGCGGCGCTATCCCAGCGTGACGGTCTCTGACCGCATTTCCATGACGAAAGGCGGAATTCCATGACTTTACTCGTTGCGGGCATCGTTCTCTTCATCGCGACGCATCTCGTTCGCCCGTTTGCGCCCGGCCTTCGTGCCGCCGCAATCGACCGTCTCGGCAAGCCGGCCTTCATGGCGATCCACGGCATCGTTTCGCTCCTGAGCGCGGTCATGATGGTCTACGGCTTCATCGACGCGCGCCAGAACGGCGGCACCATGCTCTACTTCCCGCCGGCGTTCATGGCGCACATCACGCTGACGCTGATGCTGATCGCCTCGATCTGTCTGGTCGCCGGCTTCCTGCCGGCGGGGTACATCCGCACGAAGCTGAAGTTCCCGTTGCTCGTGGCGATCAAGATCTGGGCGCTCGCGCACCTGCTCGCCAATGGCGAGAGCTATTCGGTGGTGCTGTTCCTGGCGATCCTCGCCTGGGCCGTCGTTCTCCGCATCTCGCTGAAGAAGCGGATCGCATCCGGCGAGACGAAGCTGCCGGTCTTCGTTTCCGCTCGCTATGATGTGATCGCCATCGTCGTCGGCGTGGCGCTCTATGTGGCAATCGTGCTGAAACTGCACGAACTCCTGATCGGCGTTGCGCCGATGGTCTGACCGGTTTTTCCGGATTGAACCTGCGGCGGCGGCGCGAAATCGCGCTGCCCCCTTACAACGCGCCAAAAATCGGGTAGAAGCGCGAAAAACATTCTCTCGAGTGAAAGCCGGAACCGATAATGGCAAACCAGGACGACAGCTTTATCCGCGAAGTGAACGAGGAACTTCGCTCCGACCAGATGCGCGCCTTCTGGCGGCGCTTCGGCCGGATCCTCATCGCTGTCGCGATCCTCTTCGTCCTCGGCACGATCGCCAAGGTCGGCTACGAATACTGGCGCGAGCACGAGGCATCGGCTGCCGGCGACAAGTTCCTCTCCGCACTGACGCAGATCCGCGAGGGCAACAAGGACGAGGGCCAGAAGCAGCTTGCCGCGCTCGAGCAGGAAGGTTTCGGCGCCTATCCGGTGCTGGCGCGCATGCGCTCCGCCTCGCTCCTGGCGGAGGGCGGCGACGTCGCAGGTGCGGTCACGGCGTTTTCGGCGATCGCCAATGACGGTTCGGTGCCGCAGGCCATCCGCGATGCGGCCCGTCTGCGCGCGGCCTATCTCCTCGTCGATACCGGCACCTACGAGCAGGTCGCCGCCGAGGCCGAGCAACTGACGAACGCGTCGAGCCCGATGCGCCATTCGGCGCGCGAGGTGCTGGGCCTGTCGGCCTACAAGGCCGGCGACTTCGCCCGCGCCAAGGAATGGTTCGAGCAGATCGTCGACGACGCCGAGGCGCCGCGCAACCTTTCCAACCGCGCGCAGATGCTGCTCGACCTGATCGCCGCCAGCGGCAAGGCCTCCTCCTGACGCCGCGCCTCCGCGCGGCTCAAACCGGAACGGAACGTCCCATGAGCTTCACCGTCGCCATCGTCGGGCGCCCCAATGTCGGCAAGTCCACGCTGTTCAACCGGCTGGTGGGCAAGAAGCTCGCGCTGGTGGACGACACGCCGGGCGTGACCCGCGACCGCCGGCCGGGCGAGGCGAAGCTGGTGGACCTGCGCTTCCGCGTCGTCGACACCGCCGGCCTCGAGGAGGCCGCGCCGGAGACGCTGCAGGGACGCATGCGGGCGCAGACGGAGGCGGCGATCGACGAGGCGGACCTGTCGCTGTTCATCGTCGATGCCAAGACCGGACTGACCCCGGTCGACCAGGCGCTGGCCGAGATGCTGCGCCGCCACGGCAAGCCGGTGGTGCTCGTCGCCAACAAGTCCGAGGCGCGCGATTCCGACGCCGGCTTCTATGACGCCTTCACCCTCGGTCTCGGCGATCCGACGCCGATTTCCGCCGAACACGGCCAGGGCATGCTCGACCTGCGCGACGCGATCGTCGCGGCCATCGGCGAGGATCGCGCCTTCCCGCCCAAGGAGGACGAGGCCGTCACCAACGTGGACGTGCCGCAGGTCGCGCCCGGCGCAGACGGCGAGGCGGAAGACGAAGAGCCCGCCTATGACGAGACCAAGCCGCTGCGCGTGGCGATCGTGGGCCGCCCGAATGCCGGCAAGTCGACCCTGATCAACCGCTTCCTCGGCGAGGACCGGCTCCTGACCGGCCCGGAGGCCGGCATCACCCGCGACAGCATCTCGGTGGAGTGGGACTGGCGCGGCCGCACCATCAAGATGTTCGATACCGCCGGCATGCGCCGCAAGGCGAAGGTGCAGGAGAAGCTGGAGAAGCTGTCGGTCGCCGACGGCCTGCGCGCGATCCGCTTCGCCGAAACCGTCGTCATCGTCTTCGACGCGACGATCCCCTTCGAGAAGCAGGACCTGCAGATCGTCGATCTCGTCCTGCGCGAGGGCAGGGCGGCCGTGCTCGCCTTCAACAAATGGGACTTGATCGAGGATCCGCAGGCCGTGCTGGCGGAACTGCGCGAGAAGACCGAGCGGCTTTTGCCGCAGGCGCGCGGGATCCGCGCCGTGCCGATCTCCGGCCAGACCGGCCGCGGGCTCGACAAGCTGATGCAGTCGATCATCGATACGGACCGCGTGTGGAACCGCCGCGTCTCGACAGCCCGGCTGAACCGCTGGCTGGAGGCGCAGCAGGTCCAGCACCCGCCGCCGGCCGTCTCCGGTCGAAGGCTGAAGCTGAAATACATGACGCAGGTGAAGGCTCGCCCGCCGGGCTTCATGATCTCGTGTACGCGCCCCGAGGCGCTGCCGGAATCCTATGTCCGCTACCTGACAAACGGCCTGCGCAACGATTTCGACCTGCCCGGCGTGCCGATCCGCATCCATTTCCGGGCCGCGGACAATCCCTACGCCGGCAAGGCGAAGAAGCGGCGCTGAGGCGCTACCACAGCGTTCCGCCGGCATTGCCGGGCGATATCAGCCCTGTTCGCCCGCGACGCCGAAAAGAGAGGCCACCACAGGGTCGAGGGCATTGAGATCCTCGAGCGTCAGTGGGGGGAATTTGCCCTGCATCAAGCCCAGTCGCCGACCGACACGCTTCCTGTTTTCGACCGGTAGGATGCGGGCGACGGGTTTTCCGGCGCGTGTGATGACGATTTCCGTTTCCGCTCCGTGCTGAATGTCGCGCACAAGCTTTGAAAAATTCGATCTTGCGTCTCGCAGGGCCACGGTGCGCATGTGAGGCGTCCTCGTTGGTGTCTTACGATACAAGCACGCGAAATCGCCCACAACTGTCAGGCGTCACCCCGGCAGCTTCTCCTTCTCCACCAGCGCGCCGTGGTGCTGGATGACGGCTGCGGCGACGTCGGCGGCGAAGCGGGCGGCTTCGGCGGCATTGTCGGTGACGACGTAGCGGGCGAGGAAACTGCCGTTGAAGCTGTCGCCGGCGCTGGTCGTGTCGACGATCGTCTCCACCCTGGCCGAAGGGACATGGCTCCTGCTCTCGCCAAAGGCGAGGGTGGCGCCGTCCGCGCCATCCTTGACGACGATGTCGCTGACGCCGAGCGCGCGGTAGCGGGCGATCGTGGCCTCGATCGAGGCGTCGCCGAAATGGGTGGCTTCGTCGTCGAAGCTCGGCATCACCAGCGAGGCGGCTCTCGCGCCATCGCTGATCGTCTCGCGCATGCGCTCGGCACTGTCCCAGAGCCGGGGGCGGATATTGGGGTCGAATGCGACCAGCTTGCCGGAAGCCCGGGCGCGACGGAGTTCTGCGAGCAGCGTTTCGACGTCCTCCGGCGACAGGATCGCCAGCGTGATCCCGGAGAAGACGATGACGTCCGATGCCTCGATCGCCGCGCGCAGGCGATCGGCGTCGCGCGCGAGCAGCTTTGCCGCCGATGTCGAGCGCCAGTAGGAGAAGCTGCGCTCGCCGTCGTTCAGGTGGATCATGTAGAGGCCCGGCGAACGGCCTTCGATGCGGGCGATGCGGCCGGTGCCGACGCCCTTGCTCTCGATGAAGGCCAGCATTTCGTCGGAGATCATGTCGCAGCCGACGGCGGTGAAATAGTCGACCGACCAGTCGGCGGGCAGGTACCGGCGGGCATAATAGGCGGTGTTGAAGGTGTCGCCGGCGAAGCTCTTGCGCATCAGGCCGCCATCGGCCTGCATCAGTTCCACCATGCATTCGCCAATTGCGAGCAGCCTGCCTGCCATGAATTCCGCCTCCCTATCTGCGTCGGAAGGAGGAGATACTGTCAAACAGGGCCAGGGGCAAGGTGATGCCGTTGCCGCCGGTGCGCCGGCGGGCGCGGGCGCGCGCCTCGCCGGGGATATGGACGCCATAGTCCGCAGAAAGTCGCTCCAGCTGCCGGGCGAGCCGGGTTTCGAAATCGCGGGCGAGGAACTGCGGCGCGATTGCGAGGACGAAGAGGCCGGCGCCCGGCGTCTCGTCGCCCGACTGGAAGTCAGGAGCGTCGAGCGACCAGTTGGCGCCCGTCAGCCCTGCTGCCAGCACCTCGACCATCAGCGCGATATTGGCGCCACGCGCGCCGCCGAAGGCGACAAGCGCGCCCTTGATCGCCGCGTTCGGATCGGTCGTCGGCCGGCCCGCGGCGTCGAGCGCCCAGCCTTCCGGAATGGTCTTCCCCCGTTCGGCCGCCTCCCGGACCTTGACGAAGGCGGTGGCGCTCGAAGCCTGGTCGATGACGAGCGGCGGTCCGTTTGCGCGCGGCGCGGCAAAGGCCAGCGGGTTGGTGCAATAGACCGGCTTGACGCTGCCGGCGCCGGCGAGCAGGGCCGGGCCGTTGGTGGCGGCGAAGGCGACGAGGCCCTCGGCTGCCAGGCGGGCGACATACCAGCCGAGTTCGCCGGCGGTGAAGCTGTTGTGCGAGGCGTAGACCGTCAGGCCGAAGATGCGGGTCTTCGATACCAGTTCCTCGAAGGCGGTATCGAAGCCGAGCTGGGCGATGCCGCCGCGGCAGTCGCATCGTGTGAGCGCAGGGACCGGCGAGGTGAGCAGGGGCTCGGCACGGCCGTCGATGCGGCCGCAGTCGAGTGCGTCGAGATAGTCGGGCAGGTGCGCCAGTCCGAGCGCGGGCTTGCCGGCCGCCTCGGCGGCGACGATCGCCCTTGCCAGCGAGCGCGCAAGGGCCTCGCTGGCGCCGGCCCGTACCAGCGTGCCGGCGGCGAGCGTCGAGACCTCGGCAAGCGTCAGGGAGATGGTGCGATCAGCCATGCGCTCGCCTCCGGGAACGGGGCAGGCGTTTCGTTCCGGTTTTCGCACCCGCGCCGGGGCGGCCGGCGGGATGGGGAACCCGGCGGCAGATGTCGTTCAGCACGAGGCTTGCCGGATGGCGGCCATGGTGGCGGTGCAAGGGCGGCTCCGTCGGTCTGCTCCAGGCCCGGTTGTGCGCCATCATCGGGCCCGGCGCCGCCGGCGTCAACCGCAGGAGGCACAAAGAGGCCATCGGCCCGGTCCTTCCGTTTGGCTGTTTACGCATTCCGCCGTCCCCGCTACACAGTCAGGATACGTCCGCCAGCATATGTCGGGGCGCGTCATTTCCGGGGAGTTGTCCATGGCCACCTCAAAGACCTCCGCAGCCGACTGGTGGCGTGGTGCGGTGATCTATCAGGTCTATCCGCGCTCCTACCAGGATACCACCGACGACGGCATCGGCGATCTGAAAGGGGTGACGCAGCGGCTTTCGCACATCGCTTCCCTCGGCGTCGACGCGATCTGGCTGTCGCCGTTCTTCAAGTCGCCGATGGCGGACATGGGCTACGACGTCTCCGATTATTGCGACGTCGACCCGATGTTCGGCTCGCTCGCCGATTTCGACGAGATGCTGGCTGCGGCCCACGCCCTCGGGCTCAAGGTCGTCATCGACCAGGTGATCTCGCACACCTCCGACCAGCATCCGTGGTTCAGGGAGAGCCGCTCCAGCCGGGACAACGACAAGGCGGACTGGTATGTCTGGGCCGAGCCGGAGAAGGACGGCACGGCGCCGAACAACTGGCTGTCGGTGTTCGGCGGTCCCGCCTGGGAGTGGGACGGCGTGCGCCGGCAATACTACATGCACAACTTCCTCACCTCGCAGCCGGACCTGAACTTCCACAATCCGGACGTCCAGGAGGCGGTGCTGAAGACGATGCGCTTCTGGCTCGACCGCGGCGTCGACGGTTTCCGGCTGGATACGGTGAACTACTATTTCCACGATGCGAAGCTCAGGGACAACCCGCCGCATGCGCCGGACACGGACGAGGCGGGGCTGGATGCGCCCGACGTCAATCCCTACGGCATGCAGGCGCACCGCTACGACAAGACGCAGCCGGAAAACGTCGGCTTTCTCAAGCGCGTGCGCGCGCTCCTGGACGCCTATGACGGGCGCACCTCGGTCGGAGAGGTGGGCGACGGCGCGCGCTCGCTGAAGACGGTGGCGGAATATACCAGCGGCGGCGACAAGCTGCACATGTGCTACACCTTCGACCTGCTGGGGCCGGATTTTTCCGCCGCCTACATCCGCAAATGCGTGGAGGGGTTCCAGAAGACGGTCGTGGACGGCTGGGTCTGCTGGGCCTTCTCCAACCACGACGTCGAGCGCCATGTCAGCCGTTTCATCGCGGCACCGGAGGAGCGCGAGCGAGTGGCGCGGCTGGCCCTGACGCTGCTTTCGACCTTGCGCGGCACGATCTGCCTCTACCAGGGCGAGGAACTGGGCCTGCCGGAAGCCGAACTTGCCTTCGAGGACCTACGCGATCCCTACGGCATCCGCTTCTGGCCCGCCTTCAAGGGCCGCGACGGCTGCCGCACGCCGATGCCCTGGCAAGCAGAGGCGCCGCATGCCGGCTTCAGCGCCGCCCGCCCCTGGCTGCCGGTGCCGGTCGAGCACGCGCGGCTCGCCGCCGATGCGCAGGAAAAGGTGCCCGGCTCTGTGCTCAACCACTACCGCGACACGCTGGCCTTCCGGAAGGCGCATCCGGCACTGCTCGACGGGGAGATGGAGTTCGTGATGTCCAACCAGGACGTGCTGGCCTTCACGCGGCGGAAGGGCGCCGAGACGCTGCTGTTCGTGTTCAACCTGACGCGGGAGAAGGCGGCATTCGTGCCACCGGCATCGATGACGCTCGCAGAGGCTGTCGCCGTTCCCGGCTTCGGCGGCAGGCTCGCCGAGCGCACGGTGGAACTGGCGCCGCTGGACATGGCCTGCGTGCGGCTCTGAATGTCTTACCGGACGAGCTTGTCATAGTCCGCGTGGCTGCCGATCCAGAACCAGACGAGGTCCTGATCATCGGCAACCGCCAGTGCCCGCCACGAGAGGCCGACCCGGACGGACCAATACCGGCCAGTCCGCTTGAGGTGTAGCGACGGGTGCTTGGGATCGGCCTTCAAGAGTTCGAAATTCTGATCAGCCAGCTTCTGCACATGCGCGGGAAGCGCATTGTAGGAACGCCAGAAGGAGGCGTTCGCAAAGTGCCTCAAAGGCGAGAGGTCCGGCCTGCGCGATGATCTCGCAGTGCGTCGTCCGCGAGTTGGTCCAGCTTGCTGCCCGTCAGGACGTCCCGCGCAAACTGTTGATCCCAGCGTTCGGCGTGCAGTTTCTCGAACCAGACAGAGAACGCTTCGAACTCATCTTTGTCGAGTTCGGCCACGCTCGCTTCTATCTGCTGCAGCTTGGACATGACGTCACCTTTCAGGTCCTCATTGCGTCCAACTCGACGCTCGGTGGCTTTATTTAGGAACCTTCGGAAAGGTCTCCATAGAAATATGCCGTCGTCGCGATCTTGCCAAGGGTCACGATCACCCGATCAGCGCGAACCGGTCGACGTCGACCATGCCGCGGTCGGAAATCTTCAGGTGCGGGATCACCGGCAAGGGCAGGAAGGCGAGCTGGAGGAAGGGCTCTTCGAGGGTCGAGCCGAGCGCAAAGGCGGCCTTGCGCAGGTGGTGCAGCGTGTCGCGGACCACCTCGAAGGGTTCAAGGCTCATCAGGCCGGCGACGGGGAGCGCGATCTCGCCGGTGATCCTGCCGTCCTCGACGACGACGAAGCCGCCGCGGATCTCGCCCAGCCGGTTGGCGGCGAGCGCCATGTCGTCCTCGCTGACGCCGACGACACAGATGTTGTGGCTGTCGTGGCCGACGGTGGAGGCGATCGCGCCCTTCTTCAGGCCGAAGCCCTGGACGAAGCCGTTGGCATGGTTGCCGTTCCTGCCGTGCCGTTCGATGACGGCCACCCGGATGATGTCGCGCGACAGGTCGACGGTGGTCTGGTTGCCGCTGGTCGGCAGCCGAAAACGGCGATGCTCGGTGATGATCTTGCCGGGCATGACGCCGATCACCGGCGTCTCGCCTTCCGATACCGGCACGGCGAAGTGCGAGGCCTTCACCGGCCTTGCCCTGACGCTGTCGAGCCCGACCGGGGCAACGGGACGGCGGCCCGCAAAGAGCGCGTCGGTCACGCGGCGGCCGGCGGCAAAGACCATTTCGGCCCGGCAGTCCTCCAGCGTATCGATCACGACGAGATCGGCGCGCCAGCCAGGGGCGACGAGGCCGCGGTCCTGCAGGCCGAAGGCCTTCGCCGCCGAGATCGAGGCGGCGCGATAGACGGCAAGCGGGGCGCGGCCGTGCGCGATCGCGGTGCGGATCATGTGGTCGAGATGGCCCTGCTCGGCGATGTCGAGGGGATTGCGGTCGTCGGTGCAGAGCGCGATGAAGGGCGACAGCCGCTCGGTGAAGAGCGGCATCAGCGCCAGGAGGTCCTTCGAGACCGAGCCCTCGCGGATCAGGATGTGCATGCCCTTCCTGATCTTCTCCAGCGCTTCCTCCGCGCTCGTGCACTCGTGGTCGGTGCGGATTCCGGCCGACAGGTAGCCGTTGAGGTCGCGGCCGGAGAGCAGCGGCGCATGACCGTCGATATGGTCGCCCTGGAAGGCCTCGAGCTTGGCCATGCAGACGGGGTCCTTGTGGATCACGCCGGGGAAATTCATGAACTCGGCAAGGCCGATCACCTTCGGGTGATGGCGGAACGGCAGGAGCTTCTCCACCGGCAGGTCGGCGCCGGACGTTTCCAGATGCGTCGCCGGCACGCAGCTCGAAAGTTGCACGCGGATGTCCATGATCGTCGCTTCGGCGGAATCGAGGAAGAAGCGGATGCCGTCTTCTCCGAGCACGTTGGCGATCTCGTGCGGGTCGCAGATCGCGGTCGTCACCCCGTGGGGCAGGACGCAGCGGTCGAACTCGTGCGGGGTGACGAGCGAGCTTTCGATATGCAGGTGCGTGTCGATGAAGCCGGGGACGACGATGCGGCCGGAAATGTCGATCTCCTCGCGGCCCTCATAGGCTTCGCAGGTGCCGACGATGCGATCGCCGCAGATGGCGATGTCGGAGGCGACCAGTTCTCCGGTGACGAGATCGAAGAAGCGCCCGCCCTTCAGCACGATGTCGGCGGGTTCGCGGCCGGTGCCCTGGTCGATCAGGCGTTCCAGGCGGGTGGTGGTGGTCATGGCGGTTCTCCGAATCCCTCTTTGAAAACTCTAGCAGGGAAGGGGCCGGCTTGCCGAATTTCCCGTGCGACGGTTCCTGCCGCCGTTCAGCCGGGGAAAGTGACGGTGAAGGCGAAGCGCCTGCTTTCGCTGGCCGGGAGCACGGTGCCATGGGGGCGCTGCGACAGTTCGCGCGACCCGCCGCTTTCCGCCGCCGTGCCGTGCCAGGGCTCGATGCAGAGATAGGGTGCGCCGGGCTTCGTCCAGAGCGCGAGGTTCGGCAGGTTCTCGAAACGGAATGCCAGGGCCGGGCCAGCCTCGGCGGTGTAGGTAAGCCCGTCGCCCGCGCCTTCGGGAAAGATCATGGCGTCGGCCTCGAACTGGGCGGGATCGAGGACGAGCGTGCCCCCGGCGAAGGGCGACGGCAATTCGCCGGCCGCGAGCAGCCCGCCCTCAAGCCGGCGGAGGGCCGGCTCGCCGCCATTGTCGAGGTGGATCGTGTGCGGCCGGCCGGCGGCACCGGGCAGGGGCCAGACGAAGGCGGGGTGGAAACCGAGGCCGAAGGGCATCGGCCGGTCGCCGCGGTTGGAGACGGTGGCGGAGACGGTCAGGGTTGGCCCTTCGAGCCTGTGTTCGACGGCGAGCAGGAATTCGAAGGGATAGACGGCGCGTGTCTCCTCCGAGGCTGCCAGTTCGTGGCGGCACATCGTCTCCGTGGCCGAAGCGAGCGTGAAGTCCCGGCGCCGGGCAAAGCCGTGCTGCCCCATGGGGCAGGGCTTGCCGTCGATCAGGAGCGTATCGTCCGGCGCCTTGCCGACGATCGGAAAGAGCACGGGCGAGCGGCCGGACCAGAAGGCGGCATCGCCGTTCCAGAGCCAACTCCTGCCGTCCGGCGTCGCGATCGCCTGCATTTCGGCGCCGAGCGGGGAGACGTCGACGGCCAGGAATGCGTTCTCGATGCGGGTGAGGTCGGTCATGGGGGCTCCTGATGCGGCGATGGGTTCGGCGCAGCATAGACGTATCCGCCGGATTCCGCGTCCGCTGATCGCACGCCCCGGGACGATTTTCTCGAAGCCGCGTCGTGACGGCATCGAAGCCGGGCGATCCCGCTTGACACACTTATAACCGAAGGGTTATTTAAACAATCAATAGCCAACGGGTTATGGATATCGATGAGCGAAGCGCAGGACCTTCTCTTCACCGCACTGGCGGACCCGACGCGTCGGGCGATCTTCGAGCGGCTGTGCCGCCGGGGCGAGCAGACCGTGGGGGCGTTGACGGCCGAAGCGGGCGTCTCGCAGCCGGCGGTGTCCAAGCATCTCGGCGTCCTGAAGCGGGCGGGCCTGGTGTCCGACCGTCCTCAGGGCCGCCAGACCCATTACAGCGCCCGGCTCGAAGCGCTCTCCCCCCTGGTGGACTGGACCCAGCAGATGTCCGGCTTCTGGGAAAGCCGGTTCGACGATCTCGAAGATCTGCTCAAGAGGATGGACCAATGAACGTATCTGCCGAAAAGACCCTTTCCGTCGTCGTCGAACGGGAACTGCCGCATCCGCCGGAGAAGATCTGGCGCGCGCTCACGCAACCGCAACTCATCGAGGAGTGGCTGATGAAGAACGAGTTCAAGCCTGCCGTCGGCCACGCCTTCAGCCTGCGAGCCGACTGGGGCACCGTGGAATGCCGGGTACGCACCGTCGAGCCGAACAGGACCCTGTCCTACACATGGGACGCCACGCCGCTGGAGAGCGTCGTCACCTGGACGCTGACACCGACGGCGACCGGCACAATGCTGCGCATGGAGCAGACCGGTTTCCGGCAGGACCAGCCGATGTTCTATGGCGGCGCGAAGATGGGCTGGCCGAAATTCCTCGACAGGCTCGAAGACGTGCTCGCCCGCCTGGACTGAGGGCGTTCGACCTCCGCCATCGGCGGAAACCTCTCGTTGCACCACAGCCATTGCAGACGCGGCCTGTCCGAGGACGGCCGCGGATGGCGTCGTCGTGCCGTCGGGCGGACATCAGGGAACGGGGCTATATGGCCCTGCAGTCAAAGGAGACAGATTTGAACTGGAACAAGTGGATAAGACAGTTTCACCGCTGGATTTCGATCGCCTTCACGCTTGCCGTGATCGCCAACATCGCCGCCATGGGCATGGAGGAGCCCGTGCTCTGGATCGGCCTGCTGGCGCTGGTGCCGCTCATCCTTCTGCTCGTAACGGGGCTCTATCTCTTCGTCCTGCCCTATGCCGCGAAACGGCGCGACATCGCCCGTTAGAGCCTGTCCCGTCGATGAGAGGAAGCGGCCGCAGCCGGCCGCTTCCAGTTCCGTCATTCTGCGCTCAGATATTGTCCTTCAGCACGTCGCGCAGCTTGCCGAACAGCTCGTCGATGTGGTGCTTCTCGATGATCAGCGGCGGCGACAGCGCGATGATGTCGCCGGTGGTGCGGATCAGGAGGCCCTTCTCGTAGGCCTTGAGGAAGGCGGAGAAGGCGCGCCTGGTCGGCTCGCCCGCGATCGGCGACAGCTCGACCGCGCCGATCAGGCCGATGTTGCGGATGTCGATCACGTTCGGGCAGTCCTTCAGCGAATGCAGCCCGTCCTCCCAGTAGGAGGCGAGTTCGGCCGCGCGGGTGAGCAGGCCTTCCTCCTTATAGGTGTCGAGCGTGCCGAGCGCTGCGGCTGACGCGATCGGATTGCCGGAATAGGTATAGCCGTGGAAGAACTCGATCAGGTGCTCCGGGCCGTTCATGAAGGCGTCGTGGATCTCGGACGTGACGAAGACCGCGCCCATCGGGATGACGCCGTTGGTCAGGCCCTTGGCCGTCGTGATGATGTCGGGCTTGACGTCGAAATACTGGGCGGCGAAGGGCGCGCCGAGGCGGCCGAAACCGGTGATGACCTCGTCGAAGATCAAAAGGATGCCGTGCTTGGTGCAGATCTCGCGCAGCTTCTGCAGATAGCCCTTCGGCGGGATCAGGACGCCGGTGGAGCCCGCCACCGGCTCGACGATGACGGCGGCGATGGTGGAGGCGTCGTGCAGGGTGACGATACGCTCCAGTTCGGTCGCGAGGTCGCCGCCATGCTCGGGCTCGCCGCGGGTGAACGCGTTCTTCTCCGGCAGGTGGGTGTGCGGCATGTGGTCGACGCCGGTGAGCAGCGTGCCGAACATCTTGCGGTTGGAGACGATGCCGCCGACGGAGATGCCGCCGAAGTTGACGCCGTGGTAGCCGCGCTCGCGGCCGATCAGGCGGAAGCGGGAACCGTCGCCCTTCGCCCGGTGATAGGCGAGCGCCACCTTCAGGGCGGTGTCGACCGACTCTGAGCCGGAATTGGTGTAGAGCACGTGGTTCATGCCCTCGGGCGCGATGTCGACCAACCGATTGGCCAGTTCGAAGGCCTTGGGGTGGCCGAGCTGGAAGGCGGGCGCGTAGTCGAGCTCGCCCGCCTGCTCGCGGATCGCCTCGGTGATCTTCGGCCGGCAGTGGCCGGCATTGACGCACCACAGTCCCGCCGTGCCGTCCAGCACCTGCCGCCCGTCATGGGTCTGGTAGTGCATGTCCTTCGCGCTGACGAAGAGGCGCGGCTCCTTCTTGAACTGCCGGTTCGCCGTGAACGGCATCCAGAAGGCGCGCATGTCGTTGGGGGTGTTCAGGCGGTTGGACATGTCGATCTCCGTGGGCATCGATTGCGAGGACGGTGTTTGCGCGGACAGTATCTTGCGGGCAGGGCGTTGCCGCTCCCCCGAACGGGTTCTTTACCTGTTGGTCAAATTATCGAAGCGCCCGGTACCGTCAAGCCTCGGCCGCTTCGCGCCGCCCAAAAGAAAACGCCCGGCGGTGGTGTTCCGCCGGGCGTCGAAAAGGGCCGTGCAGCCGGTCACGCGTAGCGCAACTGCCTGCTCTCGCTCGGATGCGGCTCGCTGTAGATGCTGTCGATCGCACCCAGGATCGTCAGGACGGCGTCCGACTTGCTGGAATAGTAGATCGTCTGCGCATCCCGGCGCGTCGTGACCAGGTTCTGCGCGCGCAACTTGGACAGATGCTGGGACAGGGCCGATTGGCTCAGTCCGACCTTCTGTGCGAGCGCACCTACGGCGATTTCACCGCTGACAAGTACCTTCAGGATCAGCAGGCGCTTGGGATTCGCCACTGCCGAAAGAAAGTTCGTTGCAACTTCGGCCTGTGCCTGATCGCTGTCAGAAAAGGCGTCCATCGGAAACTCCTTCAATGCGTATTAACTTCAATATGTGCGGTCCCGTACTGTATGACTGTTAGCATATAAACAAAACCGAACACATCAAGTGGCCAGATATTGGGGGTCTGGGCATCGCGGAGGGGGGAGCGTCACGCCCTGTCGGCACGTGCCTTGTGGAGCAGATCGGCGAGGACCGTGCGCAGTTGCGCGGGGTCTGTGAGTTCTTCTTCGAATTCAACACGTTTCAGTTCATCTCCGGCGGAAAGATCGATCCCCGCAGCGTCAATTCCGGAGATGGCCCATTTGTTCCCCTTCGCGCCGCAATAGTGGCTCGCATAGACCGAGGCCGCCTCCGCGTGATCGGTGTTCATATGCTCGATTGCGGCATTTTCACGGTCGGCCAGCGCCTCGCGCACCGCGGAGCGAATCATCAGATCCTCGGCAGAGAGCACATAGGCCCTGCCGAAGCCGCCGTTCAGGTTTGCCCGCTGCGGCACCAGCCGGAAGAAGGTGAAATCGGGAAAATCCACATAGAGTTTCGCCTTGGGGTGGCGGCGGACGAAGCGGTCGCGCAGGCGGGCATGCTCCTTCGTGCCGCGTTCGAGTTCGGCCGCGACCGTGATCACCGTCAGCCGCGGATGGGCGAGGGGATCGCCCTTGCCGGGCTCGCCGGCGAGCAGGGATGAGCGCGGGTCGGCGCGCAGCGCCCGTGTGTGGCCGGACAGGGCGGAGACGAGGATTACCGGCGCGCCGTCGATGTCGAGGCCTGTCAGCACGCGGCTCGCCAGCGGGTGGCCGGTCTCCGGCTCCAGCACGGCGAGGGAGGCGCTACGGGCGGAGCGCAACAGCATGCGGGCGAGCCTGCGGGCTTCGTCGTCGGTGTCGCGCAGGACCTTCGGTCGGTCGTCGTTCGTGGCGGTCATGGTGCGTCCTCGCCTTGTTGCGTTGCCGAGTTTGCAACCGAGGGGCGGGGCAAAGTCAAGCCGCGCGACGTCCCTGCGTCATCATGACTATTGCAGGGGCGGCCTTGCCGTCATTCGCGGCGGCGATGGCGCGTCAGGCTTTCCACCACGTTCTGGGCGTTGATCATGCCGACGATCGCGCCGTTCTCCACCACGCCGATATTGCCCGGCTGCCGGGACATGGCGTCGAGGATGTCGACCAGCGGGGTCTCGGGCCGGGCCGTCGCCGTCACGCCCACTGCCGGCCCGGCGAGGCCCGGCTGCATGACGTCGCGCGCCATCAGCATGCTGATCGGGTTCATGTTCTGCACGAAATCGGCCACGTACTGGTTGGCCGGGTTCTTGACGATGTCCTGCGGGGTGCCGCACTGGATGATGCGGCCGCCTTCCATGATGGCGATGCGATTGCCGATGCGGAATGCCTCGTCGAGGTCGTGGCTGACGAAGATGATGGTCTTCTTCAGGCGCCGCTGGAACTCCAGCAACTCGTCCTGCAGGCGCGTGCGGATCAGCGGGTCGAGGGCGGAGAAGGGCTCGTCCATCAGGAGGATGGGGGCGCCGGTGGCGAAGGCGCGGGCGAGGCCGACGCGCTGCTGCATGCCGCCGGAGAGCTCGTTGACCTTGCGGCCGGCCCACTGGGTGAGGTTGACGAGCGTCAGTTGTTCTTCGACGCGGGCCTTCCGCTCGGCTTCCGGCATGCCCGCCAGTTCCAGCCCGAAGCCGACATTGTCGGCCACCGTGCGCCAGGGCAGGAGCGCGAACTGCTGGAAGACCATGGAGACGGTGTGCATGCGGAAATCGCGCAGCGCCTTGGGCGAACAGCTGTAGGGATTGAGCACCCCGTTGCCGGTTTTCACCTGCACCTCGCCGCGCACGACCGGCGCCAGCCCGTTGACGGCGCGCAGCAGCGTCGATTTGCCGGAGCCGGAAAGCCCCATCAGCACCAGGATCTCGCCCTCGTGGATGGTCAGCGAGGCGCCGGCGACGCCCATGACGAGCCCGGTCTCCCTGCCGATCTCGTCGCGGGACTTGCCGGCATCGACCATGGCGATGGCGCGCTCCGGCTTCTCGCCGAAGATGATGTCGACGTTGCGAAAGACGACGGCCTCGGTCATGCGCCTTCTCCTTCATCGGACGAGCGGAACAGGCGGTCGAGAATGATGGCAAGAATGACGATGCAGAGCCCGGCCTCGAAGCCCATGGAAATGTTGACGGTGTTGAGCGCGCGGACGACGGGGACGCCGAGGCCCTTGGCGCCGACGAGGGCGGCGATGACGACCATCGACAGCGACAGCATGATCGTCTGCGTCAGGCCGGCCATGATCTGCGGCGTGGCGAAGGGCAGTTCCACCTTGCGCAGCACCTGCGCCGGCGTGGCGCCGAAGGCCTGGGCGGCCTCGACCAGCGAATCCGGCGTCGAGATGATGCCGAGCCGGGTCAGGCGGATCGGGGCGGGGATGGCGAAGATGACGGTGGCGATCAGGCCCGGCACCATGCCGAGGCCGAAGAGGATGAGCGCCGGGATCAAGTAGACGAAGGTCGGGATCGTCTGCATCAGGTCGAGGACCGGGCGCAGGAAGGCGTAGAACCAGGGGCGGCGGGCGGCGGCGATGCCGAGCGGGACGCCGACGGCCATGCTGACGGAGGTGGCCGCCAGCACCAGTGCCAGCGTCTCCGTCGTCTCCCGCCAGTAGCCCTGGTTGACGATCAGCAGGAGGCCCAGCAGCGTGAACACCGCCACGCCGACCGACCGGCGCAGATACCAGGAAAGCAGGGTGACGAGCGCGATCAGGCCCAGCGCATAGGCGAACCTGCCCTCGTCGCTCGAAAACGGGCCCTGCAGAAGGAACAGGATGGCATCGATGCCGGCCTGGAGGAAGACCTTGAGGAAGTCGAAGAAGTCCTTGCCGGTCGAGGTCAGCCCGTTGACCGCCGCCTTGGCCCAGGGCCCGATGGGCAGTTTGATGTTCGTCAGCCAATCCACGGGTTCGCACCTGCCTTCCAAGGGGTTGAGGAAATGCCAAGCCGCACCCGCCATGCGCTTGCCGGAACGGCGGTCGCAGGGGGGGCGCGGAGGCATCCGGAACAGCGTCTGGTCAATCCGCTGCGCACCTGCCGCGGAAGCCTAGCGCACTGTCGATGTCAGGAAAGGCGGAAGTTGCCTTCCGCCCTTCGTCCTTCTCAGAGGCCGAGCGAGGCCTTGACGGCTGCCAGGCCGTCCGCGCCGTCCTTGGTGGTGACGCCGGCAAGCCACGGCTCGATCGCCGCGGGGTTGGCCTTCAGCCATTCGCTGGCGGCATCCTCGGGGGCTGCGCCGTCGTTGAGGATCTTGCCCATGACCTGGTTTTCCATCTCCAGCGAAAACTTCAGGTTCTGCAGGAGCTTGCCGACGTTCGGGCATTCGGCGACGTAGCCCTGGCGGACATTGGTGTAGACGGTGGCGCCGCCGAAGTCCGGTCCGAAGACGTCGTCGCCGCCGGACAGGTAGGTCAGCTTGAAATTGGCGTTCATCGGATGGGGTTCCCAGCCGAGGAAGACGATCGGCGCGCCGTCCTGCTCTGCCCGGGCCACTTCGGCGAGCATGCCCTGCTCGGAGCTTTCCACCACCTCGAAGCCCTTGAGGTCGAAGGTGCCCTTGTCGACCATGTCGATGATCAGGCGGTTGCCGTCATTGCCCGGCTCGATGCCGTAGATCTTGCCGTCGAGGGCTTCCTTCTGGGCGGCGATGTCCTTGAAGTCCTTGATGCCGAGTTCGGCGCCCTTGGCGTTGGTGGCGAGCGTGTACTTCGCGCCCTCGAGGTTCTCGCGCACCGTTTCCACCGAGCTGTCCTCGCGGAAGGGCTTGATGTCGGCTTCCATCGTCGGCATCCAGTTGCCGAGGAAGACGTCGATGTCCTTGTTCTTCAGCGACTGGTAAGTGACTGGAACCGACAGCACGGTCGTTTCCGTCTCGTAACCGAGACCCTTGAGGATCGTCGAGGCCGTCGCCGTGGTCGCGGTGATGTCGGTCCAGCCGACGTCGGAGAAGCGGACCTTGCCGCAGCTTTCCGCCTCGGCGGCGAGCGCGCCGGCCGTGCCGAGCACGATGAGCGAGACCGCGGCCAGCGCTGAGGCCTTCAGTGTCGATGCGATTTTCATGATATATGCTCCCCGTTCTTGTTCTGATGTCTTAAGCCAAGCATCAAAAACGTCATAATTCAAGCACTTTACCGTAGCGGCATGGGTATCGGCCGCCTAGTTTATTTCAGGCCGTTTCGCAATCCGACGCAAGAATGTCGCTGAGGACGGAGCGCGCGGAATTCTGTGATTTCGCCCCTCTTGCTGCTGGAAATCCCCGGCTTTCCGGGCCAGAAGGTGCCGAGGTGAAAATCATGGCAAAACTCTATTTCCACTACGCGACGATGAACGCCGGCAAGTCGACGATGCTGCTGCAGGCCTCCTACAACTACCGGGAGCGAGGCATGCGGACGGCGATCTTCATCGCCTCGCACGACGACCGTGCCGGTCGCGGGCGGATCTCCTCGCGCATCGGGTTGCAGTCGGACGCGATCGCCTTCGACGTCTCCGACGATCTGGAAGCGATGGTGAGCGCCCTGCAGGCGGATGGCACCGGGCAGATCGCCTGCGTCTTCGTCGACGAGGCGCAGTTCCTGAGCGAGCGCCAGGTATGGCAGCTTGCGCGGATCGCCGACCGCCTCCACATCCCGGTGATGGCCTATGGCCTGCGGACCGATTTCCAGGGCAGGCTCTTTCCCGGATCCTATGCCCTGCTTGCGATCGCCGACGAACTGCGCGAGGTCCGGACCATCTGCCATTGCGGCCGCAAGGCGACGATGGTCGTCCGGCTCGGCGCGGACGGCAAGGTCGCCAAGGAAGGCGCGCAGGTCGAAGTGGGCGGAAACGACAAGTACGTCTCCTATTGCCGCCGGCATTGGGAAGACATCATGATGGCCGACTGAACGGGATGGATGACCGATTGCGGTTGGCCGTCGTGCGTCTCGATCCAGGCCGCCGCCTGCGTGGAATAGTCCTGCCGGAACGTGCAACGTCCGGTCGGTGCTGAAGAAAAAATACTTATCTTTCAGGACTTGCAGCCCGGGGCTGGCTTCCCACATCATGTCGGGTGCCGCATCCGGCGGCCTTTGCCGGTTGCAGCAGGCCGGTTGCAGCAGGGCAGATCGGCGCCGGCAGTCGCGCCGGGACGGCGCATTCGCCCGGGACAGAGGGGAGCAGGCATGGCCACACTTCAGAATTTCGACACCGAGATCGCGCGAACCCGCGAGACGGTCGAGCAGATGCGCACCAAGCTGGACCAGACCGGCATCGTGCTGGAGGAGTTCGCCAAGGCGGACACCAAGCTCGGCGATACCAATTTCGACATCGAGAACGCGCGGCTGCAGGACGTGCTCTCCCAGCAGAAGGTGATGGAGGCCAATATCGCCGACCTGATCATCGGGCTGGAGGACGCCACCAACGTCTTCGGTTCCGAGTTCGAGAGCATGAAGAGCTATACGGGGTACGAGAAGTTCATCGGCCTCTTCTCCAAGCAGAAGATGCAGCGCATGCGCACCGACCGCGTGCGCAACATGTCGCTCTCCGGAAATCTGCAGGAACTGCTCGCCAAGTCCGACACGATCGTCGGCATCCTGAAGGAGCAGAAGTCGATCCTCGACGGCCGCTACAAGACCTCGGAAGCGAGCCTGATCCAGGTGATCGAGCGGCGCAAGCAGACGATGACGACGCTGGAGACAACGCAGAAGCGGATCGAGACGCTGAATCCGCAACTGCTCGACATCGAGAACAGGATCGCCGCCTCCACCGACCAGAAGACGCGCACGCAGCTGGAAGGCGAGCGTTCGGCGCTTGCGACCGAGTACAACGAGCAGCAGGCAAAGGAGCAGGAACTGCTCGCCGAGAGCCAGACGCTGGAGCGCTACACCTCGATGTTCCAGACCTTCGTGGATTCGCTCAACAACCAGATCGCCGCGCAGAACACGCTGATCAACAAGCTGACGATCGATACCGAGCAGCGCATCGTGCTCTACAAGGCGCTGGAGGATTCCTTGAAGACCGCCGCCCAGCAGGACGTGGCGCACCGGATCAACACGCTCGGCAGCAAGGTCGACACGGCGGCCGAGGAGACGATGGCCGGCATCGGCGCCGCCGCGCAGAAGCACATCGGCGACCTGCTCGAGATGCACGAGAAGAACATGCTCGCCACCCAGGACATCCAGCGCCGCAAGAAGCTCGCCGACGACGCCTTCGCCCGCCGCTTCCAGGAGGTCATGGACAAGCACAACGCCTCGAACTACGTGAAGGCGTGAGGGCGATGGGCCGATTGGTTTCGTGCTTTGGGAGCTTGCTCGTCTCCGCCGATACGACGACGCAGATGTCTGTGGTCAAGAACCCCTCCCAACCCTCCCCACAAGGGGGAGGGCTTAGCCCAGCCATTCCGCCGAGCGAGCCGTTGGGCAGGCGGGTGCGCCTGGTTTTCTCCCCCCTTGTGGGGGAGATGGCCGGCAGGCCAGAGGGGGACTTGCCATCTCCAATTGCCAGTGACGCGATCATATCCGGCTCTTCGCGCCGCCTTCATCCCGTCGGGGAGAAGCGAGGAATACAGCCATGAAAGCCGCGGCCGACAGCGCCGTCGCGCAGTATTTCAACGCCATCCGTTCCGCCCTCGGCGGGCTCGAGATCTTTCTCGGCGACCGCAATTCGCCGCTCTACCGGCATGGCGTGATCGGCGAGGCGATCGTGCCGTATCTTTCGCGTCTGAAGGCGTCGTTTGCCTGCTGGGAGAACCGGATCGGCTTCGTCGACCAGTTCCGCATCTCGCGGGCCGAAAGCGGGTTTCCCGTCTACCAGAACGTGCTCGAGCTGGAAAACGACCGCAAGGGCGCGGAAAAGCGGCTTTCGGAGATCCCGGGCGCGGACCAGCTGCGCGGCGAGATGGCCGATTTCATCCTGCGCAACAAGGCGTTTCCGACCGAATTGCAGGTGCGCATGGCCGAGCGCATGTACCTGCAGCAGATCGGCAAGGGCGAGATCTTTTCCCCCTTTGTCCTGCCCGAGACGATCCGCGTCGCCGTCAACCCGAAGACGCTGCGGCCCTATTATGTCGTCAGCTGGGGCGCCTTCGACGGCAACAGCACGCTGCCGATGGTCTACATGGCGACGATCGAGGATTCGTCGGAGAAGCTCGTCGAGCTGCTGGTGACGAAGGATGGCAAGCTCAATCCCGACGTCCAGATCGACCTGCCGGTCGGCGGACTGCTCAATCCGGAGCTTGCCAGCCGCTTCGACGATTTCACGCTGAAGAACAGCGCCTATTCGCTGTCGCCGGTGACGATCGCCACCAATCTCGACCGCGACTTCGAGATGCTGCATCCCAAGCAGTTGCGCCGCATCGTGCTTGGCCCGTTCTATTCCGCCGACATCACCGAGAACAACCAGAAGGTCCGCGATATCCTGTCGAAGGTGCGCAAGGCCGAGAACGCCTGGTTGCTCACCTGGACGATCCAGGAGGTGTTTTCGCAGGCCGAGCGGCCGGCGAAGAGGGGCTTCTGGAGTTCGACGCCGGCGCAGGAGGAGTTCCACATCGATACCGGCAATCTCGAGGCCACACGCATGGGCGTCAGCGCCTTCGAGAAGCATGCGCTGGTGCCGCACGATGCCTACCAGGCGCTCTATGCCGCCGGCGAAGCGGCGGCGATCTTCGGCGATTACAAGGTGCATGTGATTTCCGGGAACGTGATCAGCGAGGTATGACGTCATGAGCCTGAACGCCGGACTGACTGTTGTCCCCGAGAGCGATATCGAGAAGCACCGGGCGGTGGCGCAGGGCATGGTCACGCGGCTGGTGATCCTGGAGGCCGAAGGCGGGCCTGCCGGCGCGCCGACCGCCGGCACCGGGCGTCGCTTCGTGTCCACCGTCTCGACGGGCGGGATGCGGCGGACGCGCGAGGTCGAGCTGGCAAGGACGATCGCCGCCGTGCGGGCGGGCGATCCGCTGCTGTCGCCGGCGCAGCACCAGTTGCTGTATCGCACCCGTCGCGGCATCGAGATCGCGCTTGCGGTCGCCGACGTCTTCGCACGGCAGACGGAACTGGAACAGTTGCAGGCGCGCAATGTCACCTCCCCGCTTGCCGGCGAGGAGGCGACCCGCTTCAAGGCGCTGCTGTCGGCCTCAGCCTATCTCACGGCCTTCACCCTGGCCGCCTATCTCGGCGCGACACTTGCCGGCGAGGGGGAGCCGGCGGAGGACACCGACGAGCCGGACTACCTGTTCGACACCGCGCAGGACGCGGCCAAGAGCCTCGTTGCCGGGCTCGACCGGGCCATCGCGGGAGCGGCCGACGACACGGCGCTGATTGCCCGCGCCCGTGCCTTCGCTCGCGTCGCACTGGAGGGGCTGATCAGTCGCAAGGCGCGCTTTTCCGGGCTTTCGAGCTTCGAGAGCGCCCATATCCGCATCGAACAGGACGATTTCACCCTCAACGGCTTCGACGTGGCGCCGGGGCAGAAGCGCAAGCCGCTGTCGATGAGCTTCAAGAAGCCCACCGACATCGTCGGCAACCACATCGCCAAGTACCAGGCGATGCGGCTTGCCCGGATGCTTATGGCCTATGATTTCGAGCGGCAGATGAACCCGTTCGTCGAGCTCGGCGGGTTCCTCTTCACCTTCATCGGCGACGGCATGCCCGGCACCGGCAAGACCATGCTGATCCAGATGCTGGCCGGCCTGCTCGACGATTATTGCCGGGTCGCCGGCTACCCCTTCCACTACGAGAACTTCGGCGTCGACCAGATCTCGTCCTATCAGGGCAAGTCGGGCCAGAACTGCAAGGAATTCGTCGACAACGTGGTGAACCCGCGGGCGATCGGCTTCGGCACCATCGACGATGTCGACCAGGTGGCCGCCAAGCGCTCCGACGACCGGGCATCAGCCGGCCAGCACGAGGTGACGGCGGTTCTGATGGAGAGCTTCGCCGGTGCCTCGACGGTGGTGCGCGGCAATTGCACCTTCGGCATGTTCTCCAACTATCCCGAAAACGTCGACGATGCGCTGCGCCAGCGCGCCGGCGCCCGCTGGCTGGTCGACGGGCCGCAATCGCGGGCCGACTATGTCGACATCTTCACGCTGCTCGTCGGCAAGAACCATTCGATCCCGCTCGGCGAGCATCAGCTTCTCGCCGGGCAGGAGATTAGGAAGGCGGTCTCCAGTTCCTACGGCCAGCACGCGCTGCCGCAGGAAGACGGGCTGCTGGCCGTCTGGGAGCGCTACGAAAAAGCGCTCGGCAAGATGGCGACACTTGCCGACGTCGGCACCTACCTGCACATGATCAAGGAGGCCGAGCCGCGCTTCACCGGCCGTGCGATCAAGAACGTCACCGACGCGATCAAGATGCGGGCGATGGACGTCGACCTGCCGGACGACTGGTTCGAGACGCCCGAGGCGTTCATGCACAGATCCTACGACGAGAAGAAAGGGATGATCGAGGAACTGCGCGGGCCGATCACCATGGAGATGGTGCTGCAGGAGATCAACCGCTACGCCGACAGCGAATTCCGTTACGCCGACAAATCCGACGACGCGGCAGTCGCCGACATCATCCGCCGCGAACGCCTGCGCGAACGGGCGGTTGGCGAGATCGAGGCGATGAAGGCGGAGGGGAAGTGGTAGGGGTGGCAATTTCTTGAGAGCTGCCCCTCATCCGCCTGCCGGCACCTTCTCCCCGCAAGCGGGGAGAAGGACGGATGCCGAGATGTTTTCAGTTCCCTCTCTTCGCTTGCGGGGAGGGCAAATTCGGGATGAGATGGCGATGAGAGGGGCCAGGAAATTGCGCGGCGACGTTTGCGCGAGACCTATGGGTGGATGCCCCGAGCACAGCGTTGAGCTGAAGCCCTCATCCGCCTGCCGGCACCTTCTCCCCGCGAACGGGGAGAAGGACGGATGCCGCGGTGTCTTCCAGTCCCCTCTCCCCGCTTGCGGGGAGAGGGTTAGGGTGAGGGGCAAGATCGGGATGGGACGCCGATGAGGGGAGCGAATTCGAGCAAGACGGAACGGGCGCGAAAGCTGCGACAAGTGGAGAACGATGCCGAGGGACTTCTATGGTCGGAATTGCGCGGTCGACGGCTGAATGGTTTCAAGTTCGTAAGGCAGGTTCCGATCGGTCCGTATTTTGCCGATTTCGCTTGCCGGGAGAGGATGCTGGTTGTCGAGGTGGACGGCAGTCATCATGCAGATAACGCGTATGATGCGAGACGGAACGAATTCATGAACACGAACGGATGGTCTGTTGCCAGGTTCTGGAACACTGAGGTTCTGCGCGAGCTGAAATCTGTACTGGAGACAATCGTCGCAATCTGCGATGGCCGCCTGGTCGAAAGGACGCATGCGGCCGACTTCACCTTCCTGCCGGTAACTGAACGATCATGAAACGCCTCCTCGAAGCCGAGTTGATCTACGGGCGGTTGCTCGATGTGTCCGAGCCGCATCTGGTCGAGCGCTACAACAAGGCGCTGGAAGCCTTCGGGCTGCCGCGGACCAATCTGACGCGCTTCGGCATCGACATGACCGGGTTCTCGCCCGAGATCGCCGACGAGCTCGGCGACCGCGACTATCTCGACCCGAACCGGGTGAACCGCCGCTTCATCATCCTGACGCCGGAGCAGGTGGAGCTGCCGGTGGTGCATACGAGCTTTTCCAATACCGCGGCGCTGATGCACGAGTTCTTCGACGCCAATGCGCGCGCGATCCATGCGGTGACGATCCGCGATGCGCTCTATGGCGAGATCGAGGACAGCGTTGCCGTGGTCAACGACATCGACGATCTGCTCTCGATCAACGAGGTGCGCTTCCGGGTGCTGTCGGCGGAGGATGTGCTCGGCAAGGCGGCGGAACTGCGTGCCCTGGTCGACCGGCTGAAGACGGTGCCGAACGCCTGGGCGGACGACGCCATGCTGAACCGCATGGTGGAACTCTCGAAGCAGACCGGCGACATCCGCCAGAACGCGCTCGTGCCCGATCAGCTGGTATTCCGCCACGAGGCGTTCTGGGCCAATCATTTCGGCGGCGTCTTCGTCTTTCTCGACGGCAAGCAGACGACGGTGATCTGTGATCCGTCCGTGCCGGGCTTCCGCCGTTCGCGTCCCTGGCAGGTCAGCTACATCGCGCTCGACGACCATCCGCGCATCTTCGAGTTCCTCGCCTCGACGAAGCGGCTCGAACTGCCGCGGGCTTCCTGGGTCGAGGCGTCGGGCCTTCTGCAACACCGCGCCGACATGGCGATCCTGAACCTCGTCAACCGCGTCGATCCCCGTGCCGACCTTGCCAGGGCGGATCGCGTCTGGATGCAGACCTGGATGCATCGCAATGCGGCGCTGATCGCCGAGGACGGCATCTATCCCTTTCTGCAGGAGGCGCTGCGCACGATTGCGGCGACGGGCGAGATCCGGCTGAAGGAGATCACGCCCTGGGCGCGGTTCCTGCTCGTGCGGGCGGCGCCCGATCATCCCGACCGCTGGCTGGTGAACCAGTTGATCGCGCAACTGACGCCCTTCGATTTCGTCTCGCGCTTCGTCTTCGACAAGCAGGGATTTTATGCATCCTACGAGAAACTCTCTGAAAAATTCAGGGAATTCGTGGTCGAAACGCTGGAACGTACCTATTTGCAGGACAAGGCCGCCTTCCGGTTGCGGCTTTACGGAATTGGAGAGGACAAACGCAATGCTTGACCCGATCGTCGCGTTCTTCCAGCGCGTCTTTTCTGCCATCGGCAGGGGAATTGGGCTCGCCATTTCATGGCTGATCTGGCCCTTCGTCGCTGCGGCCAACTGGTATCGGCAGCGCGGCTGGCTGATCAAGGGACCGATCGGCATCGTCCTCATCGGGCTCGTAGCACTCTACGGCTACTTCATCTGGCAGACGCAGGTCTGGACCAACTTCGATATCGACTATGTCAACGCCTACAACCTGCCGGCGCGCAAGAACGATGCCGGCCTGCCGGTGAAGGCGCCGGTCGGCCAGGCAACGACCGGGCAGGGAACGACGGGCCAGACCGCCGGACAGGCCGCAACACCAAACACCTGCGAGCGGTCGGCGATCGTCGACGTATCGGCCGACCTGATCGACTTCAACGTCAACCAGAACGCCTGGATTTCGTCGATGCTGCTCTACAAGCTGGGGCTGTTCGGCATGGACTGGGACGACACGCCCTGGCTCGACAACAAGGCGTCGTTCCAGCGCGGCGTCAACCAGGCGATCCGGCGCACGGCTGTCGAGCTCGTGGATTCGCTCGGCCGCGTGCGCGGCACCTCGGGCGTGAACAACGACCTGCAGGCGGCGCGCGGCAACATCCAGTTCGACGAGGAGACCTGGTATTTCGGCCTCAGCCCGTTCGGCCCGAAGACGCCGACACCGAGCTTCTACCGTGCGGCGGCGCGGGACCTGCAGAAGTTCAACGCCTCGCTGGCGGCCTGCAACGCCACCTTCGACGCCCGTTCCGACAATCTCGTGGAATTCCTCGACCGCATCGCCAACGACATCGGCAACACGTCTGCCATCATCCGCGAGCGTTCGGAGTTCCACAACGGCGGTTGGTTCGACGTGCGCGCGGACGATCGCTTCTGGTTCGCCTTCGGCCAGCTCTACGGATATTACGGCATCCTGTCGGCCGCCGGCGCCGACTTCGACAGCGTGATTGCCCAGCGCGGCCTGACGCAGATCTGGACCGAAACGCTCCGGCAGCTTCGCTCGGCGCTCAACATCCAGCCGGTGATCATCTCCAACGGCCGCGAGGACGGCTGGATCATGCCGACGCACCTGGCCACGATGGGCTTCTACATCCTGCGGGTGCGGTCGAACCTGGTGGAGATGCGGGATATCCTGGCGCGCTAGGCGCGCCAGGCAGTAGGCAATGGGCAGTAGCGAAAGAGATTGCGGCGTTGAGCGGCTGCAACTTCGCTCTACTGCCTACTGCCTACTGCCTACTGCCTCACCTACACCGGCAGCCACCCCGTGCTCTTCACTTCTTCCATCACCGCGTAGGTATGCGTCTCGCGCACGCCGGGCAGCGACAGGAAGACGTCCGAGAGGAAGGCGCGGTAGGCTTCCATGCCGGCGACGCGGGCCTTGACCAGATAGTCGAAGCCGCCGGCGACCATGTGGCATTCCATGACGTTGTCGCTCTGGCGGACAGCCTCGGCGAACGTGTCGAAGACGTCCGGCGTGGTGCGGTCGAGCTTGACCTGCACGAAGACCAGAAGATTTCGCCCCAGCCGCTCGGGCGAGAGGATCGCCATGTAGCCCATGATGTAGCCGTCGCGCGTCAGCCGCTTGACGCGCTCGGCGGTTGCCGTGGGCGAGAGGTTGACCTTTTCGGCAAGCTCGATGTTCGATAGGCGACCCTCCTGCTGCAGCGCACGGAGAATCTTTCGGTCCAGACGGTCGAGTTCCTTCATCTTTCTCTACCTTTCTCCGCGATCCGTTTGTGATCGCGGCGAAGACTGCCAGAATTTTGGTGATCCTCTCGCCACATTTTACCGAGAATCGCAAGGGCCAAGCTTACGTCAATCGGAGAAGGTGCACCGTTCAGCCGTTTGCCACCGGGCCGATTGGCGCTATGACCATGGGAACAGGCCGCTCCGCCGGCCGGGGCTGGGCAAAAAGACGCACGACAAAGACACGACAAGGGGGAAGCATGAGCGCGGTGAAATCCGACATCGAGATCGCAAGGGCTGCCAGCAAGAAACCGATCCAGGAGATCGGCGCGCGCCTCGGCATTCCCGTCGAGGACCTCATTCCCTACGGCCACGACAAGGCCAAGATCAGCGCCGCCTTCATCGCCGCGCAGAAGGAGAAGAAGGATGGCCGGCTGATCCTCGTCACTGCGATCAACCCGACGCCCGCGGGCGAGGGCAAGACGACGACGACGGTCGGGCTTGTGGACGGGCTGAACCGGATCGGCAAGAATGCGATCGTCTGCATCCGCGAGGCCTCGCTCGGCCCCTGTTTCGGCGTCAAGGGCGGGGCCGCCGGCGGCGGCTATGCGCAGGTCGTGCCGATGGAGGACATAAACCTCCACTTCACCGGCGATTTCCACGCGATCACGACCGCCCACAACCTGCTCGCCGCGCTGATCGACAACCACATCTACTGGGGCAACGAGCAGGACCTCGACACCCGCCGCATCACCTGGCGCCGGGTCATGGACATGAACGACCGGGCGCTGCGCGAGATCGTCTGTTCGCTCGGCGGGGTGCGCAACGGCTATCCCCGCCAGGCCGGCTTCGACATCACGGTCGCCTCGGAGGTGATGGCGATCCTCTGCCTTGCGACCGACCTACAGGATCTCGAAAAGCGGCTCGGCGACATCATCATCGGCTACCGGCGCGACAGGACCCCGGTGTTCGCCCGCGACATCAAGGCGGACGGGGCGATGACGGTACTGCTGAAGGATGCGATGCAGCCGAACCTGGTGCAGACGCTGGAAAACAACCCGGCCCTCGTGCATGGCGGCCCCTTCGCCAACATCGCCCATGGCTGCAACTCGGTCGTGGCGACCAGGACGGCGCTGAAACTCGCCGACTACGTGGTGACGGAGGCGGGCTTCGGCGCCGACCTCGGGGCGGAGAAGTTCTTCGACATCAAGTGCCGCAAGGCCGGGCTGAAGCCGGATGCGGCGGTGGTCGTGGCGACCGCGCGGGCGATGAAGATGAACGGCGGGGTGAAGAAGGAAGACCTCGGACCGGAGAACATCGAGGCTGTGCACAAGGGCTGCGCCAATCTCGGCCGGCACGTGCAGAACGTCAAGAAATTCGGCGTGCCGGTGATCGTGGCGATCAATCATTTCGTCTCCGACACCGAAGGGGAGATCCAGGCGATCAAGGATTACGTGGCCACGCTCGGTGCCGAGGCGGTCTTGTGCAAGCATTGGGCGGAAGGATCGGCGGGGATCGAGGAACTGGCGCACAAGGTGGCGGAACTTGCCGATTCCGGCCATTCGCAGTTCGCGCCGCTCTATCCCGACGAGATGAGCCTGTTCCACAAGATCGAGACGGTCGCCAAGGACATCTACCATGCCGACGAGGTGATCGCCGACAAGTCGGTGCGCGATCAGTTGCATGCTTGGGAGGCGCAGGGCTACGGGCACCTGCCGGTGTGCGTGGCCAAGACGCAGTATTCCTTTTCCACCGACCCCAACCTGCGCGGTGCGCCGGAGGGCCACACGGTGCCGGTGCGCGAAGTCCGGCTGTCCGCCGGCGCCGGCTTCGTCGTCGTCATCACCGGCGAGATCATGACCATGCCCGGCCTGCCGAGCGTTCCCTCCTCGGAGCGGATCTTCCTCAACGAGGCCGGCTATATCGAGGGGCTGGACTAGGCGGCCGCCACAGGTGGCGGGACACGCAAATTGTGGCGCGTCAAGATCAGGGGGAGGGCCCGGCGACGATGTCGAGGATCAGGCCCGCCAGCGGCTCTTCCGAGCCCGCGAAACTCTCGATCATGGCGTCCATGACACGCTCGCGACCAAGCACATCGGCATCGAACGGCAGGCTCGCTCGCTCGGCCAGAAGGGCGAGGAAAGCCAGTTGGGTTCTCCCATTGCCTTCACGGAAGGGGTGGATTGCGTTGATCTCGGCAAGCAAATGGGCTGCCTGGGCCGCAAAGTCGCCCGGCGCAAGGCTGTCCAAGGCATTGGCGTTGGTCAGGTGCTGAAAGATGCGGTCCAACTGCGCCCGAATGTGCTCGGGGTAACAGAACCAGTTGCCGCCTTTGCCGATCCGGATCGTGCGGATCTCCCCGGCCCAATCGTAGACGTCCTGAAAGAGGTGGTGATGGAGCGACAGGTAATAGGTGACGTCCAGGTCGCCTTCCGGCCAGGGCTCCTCGGAGCGTACGACGAACATGGCGGTTTCGTACTCGTCGAGTTCGTCCTGATCAACGAGGCCCAGCTTGTTCCGGAGCACTGTTGTGCCGGGATAGCAGAGGGGGTCGGTTTCGGCGGTATAGACCACGCTTAGTCGGATTTGCCGGCGAACTGCGCACGGATCGCCTTGCGGCGTTCCTCGGCGGGCAGATCCTTGGTCTGGACAAGAAGCGCGCGCATGCGCGCGCTCAGCACGAGGCCCTCGACTGCGCTGATCTTTTCGGCGCGTGCCTGGGTCAGGCGGCCGGTTGCCGCGCTCCGGTTCAGCTTGGGCGACTTTGTCGTGCTCATGGCTGGAAACCTATCACGACCTTGTCGGGGCCGGCAAAAGGATTCCTCTCGCCGGATCTGGCTAAGGCGGAGGCGGTGTTCTCGGAATACGGGCGATGCTGCAAAGCCGACCTGAATACGCCGCAGTTCCCGGGGGAACTGCGGCGCGCGTTGCGCCGGCGGGAGAGGGCCGGCGGCTGGAGGTTCAGAAGGTCTTGGTGAGGGAGACGCGGAAGGAGCGGCCGGCCTCGCTGTAGAAGTCGCGGGTATCCGCCGTCGTGCCGTCCGGAACGTCGATGGCGTTCCAGTACTTCTTGTCGAAGATGTTGAAGACGCCGGCCTGGACGCGGAAGCCGTCGAGCTGTTTCGGCTGCCACCAGGCGGTGGCGTCGACGACGCCGTAACCCGGGGCCTCGAAGCCGGAGCCGCTGACCTTGTCGCGGGCGGCAGCCGCCGTCAGCGACACGTCCGATCCCCAGGTCTCCGTCGCATAGCCGAGGCCGACGATCGCCCGCAACGGCGCGACCGAGTTGATGTACTCGTCGGAATCGGTGTCCTTGCCGTGCGTCCAGGCGAGCGAGCCCCAGGTCCGCCAGTTGTCGGTGAAGCGCCATTCGCCGGCGAATTCGACGCCGTAGATGCGGACGCGGTCGCGGTTTTCGTAGCCCTGAATGCCGCCGACCGGGTACTCTCCGCCCGGGGGCGCCAGTTGCACCCGGTCGATGAAGTTGCGGTAGTAATTGTTGAAGACGGTCGCCGAGACGGTGTAGGCCTCGGAGGCATAATTGGCGCCGACCTCGAAGCCGTTGCTCGTTTCCGCCTCAAGATCCGGATTGCCGATGCGGGCGTAGGAACCCGGCGCGCCGTAGTTCTGATAGAGTTCCGTCGCGCTCGGCGCGCGAAAACCCTGCGACCACTGGGCGAACAGTTCCAGTTCCGGATTGGCCTGCCAGGCGGCGCGCAGCTTCGGCGAGAAGCGGGCATCGCTGGTGCCGTTCAGATAGTCCTCGTCGAAGTTCGGGCTGCGCTCGAATTCCGCGGTCGACTTCGGCGAATGGCGATACCAGTCGAAGCGCAGGCCGGGGGTGATCGTCAGGCGGTTGTCGATCAGCTTGATGTCGTCCTCGAGATAGGCGCCGAAGAAGACGCTGTCGACGTCGGGCATGTCGGAGGCGTTGGAGTGCAGCATCCGGCATGACTGCGGGCCGAAGGGCTGCGGAATCACCGCCCAGTTGACGTCCGGGCAATTGTCGATGCCCGAGGAATACTGGTGCGTCTTCTGGCCGTAGAGTTCGGCGCCGAAGCGGAAGCCGTGCTCGATGCCACCAAGCTGCACGGCCTTGGCCGCATCGCCGTTGATGCCGTAGGTGGTCTGTTCCAGCATGTTGTCGCGGTAGTAGTCGCCGGTCGGATAACCGTAATAGAAGGGGTCGCCTTCTATGATGTTGGCGCGGGAATCGCGCAGCCGGAAGCCGTTCGTCGTGTTGTTCAGCCGTTGCCGCTGCCAGTAGGTGACGACGCTCGCCTGGTCGAGCCAGTCGTTGCCCTCCGGTGAAATGAAGTCGTAGGAGGCGGAGATGCGCCGGCGGTCGATCTCCTCGCCGGACTTCAACGTGCCCGGCTCGTAGCTCGAAGTCGTGCCGCGCATGTTGTCGCTGTCTTCGTCGCGGTTGAAGATCTCGCCGGTGAGCCCGAAGCGATGGCCGCCGTCGATATGCTGATGGATCTTGGCGAGCACGTTCTTCTGGTCGAAGTCCATCGGATTGGCTTCGGTCCGGGTCGTGCCGTAGCCGCCGACGTCGCCGCGGGTGTCGGTCTCGTGGCCGCGCTTGTAGCCGCCCTGCAGCATGAGCCAGGTGTCGTCGAAGCGGGCTGCGACCGCGGCATTGCCGCCGACGCTGTCGTCGGCGCTGTCATAGGTCGACTTGGCGACCGCGCCGAAGGTCCGGCCTTCCTTGATCAGGTCTTCCGGGTTGAGGGTACGAAGTTGCACCACGCCGCCGAGCGCGCCGGAGCCGAAGCGGGAGGAATCGGTGCCCTTGGTGATGTCGATCGCCGAGAGGCTGTTGAAATCGAAGCCGTTCAGCCCGCCCTGCGCCGATTCGCGCGGGTCGGCCAGCCACGGCACGCGGATGCCGTCGAGGGTGGTCAGCACGCGGTCGTTCTGCAGGCCGCGGATGTTGATGCTGTTGTTCTGGGTGTTGAAGTTGACGCCCGCGTCGACGCGGCGGGCGAAGTCCTGGAAGTCGGTGACCATGCGGTTTTCAAGCGTCGCACGGTCCGTCGTCTGGGTCAGGGGGGAGGTCGCCGCCGTCTCGCCAAGGCCCTCGACGGTGATGGTCCTGAGCGTCGTCGGCTGCTCGGCCTGGGCGGACGCTGCCTCCTGGGCCTGTGCTGATGTGGACGCGCCCGGCGTCGTGCCAAGTGCCATCGCGACGGCGGTCGTCGCCAGAAGTCGCGTTGCGAGCGGTGTCGGTAATCTCATTGTAACCCCCTGAAAATGCATGCAGAAATCCATCGCAAGCCGCGGGGCGGCTGCGTCGGTTTTCTCTCTTTCGGAATCCCTGGAAGGGTGCCCTGGGGGAATGCCTATTTAATCTGGATTAAACGAGTCAAGTTTGAGCGTGAATATGTTAATCAAGTTTTTGTGTACGCCAGCGCACATCGCACGCGCCGGGCAGCCGGCGGCGGTCACGGATTCGGGGAGCGGTGGCGTTGGAGGGGGACGTTCAGCCGTAGGGGCCGAGATAGTCGCGCTTGCCGATCTCGATGCCGTCGTGGCGCAGGATGTCGTAGGCGGTGGTGACGTGGAAGAAGAAGTTCGGCAGGGCGAATTCCAGCAGGTAGTCCGTGCCCGTGAAGGTCACGCCGAGATTGCCGACATTGAGCTTCACCTCGCGGGTCTCGCTGCCCGCGAGGTCTGATTCCGGTACCGATTCGAGATAGGCGATGGTCTTTTCGATGCGCGCCTTCAGTTCGGCCATGGTCGTCTCGGTGTCGGGAAAGCTCGGCGCGCTCTTGCCGCTCAGGCGCCCGAGCGCGTTCTTGGCGGTATCGCTGACGCGCTGGATCTGCCCCGACAGCGGCAGCATGTCCGGCGCCAGTCGCGAATTGACCAGGACTTCGGGGTCGATCCCGTTGTCGGCGGCATGGGCCTCGGCCTTTTCGAGCAGCGCCGAAAGCACCTTGAGGCCGCGGACGAAGACGGGAACGGAGAGACGGTACAGGGAGACGGACATACGGACATCCTTATGGATTGGCGGCCCGGCGGGGTGAACGGCGGGCCGGGAATCATGCCGCTAAGATAGGGCAGGCGCCGCCCGGTTTTGAGCCCGCGATCCGCGCCGGCCGAAAAGATTCCACCGCTGCGCTACCAGCAATAGCGATAGCCGCCCTTGCGCTTGATGACGTCGAGATGCAGGTGCGTCTCGTGCGCGGCGTCGCTGCCGGGATCGAGGACGGTGGTGAAATAGAGGCAGGCGGTGGCGACCGCTGCGCGCTGGAGCGCGCCTTCGATGGTCGAATCCTTCTCGCGCGGGGCGATGTCCATACGGCTGCCGTCGGAGAAGGTGAAGGCGGCGATGTCGACGGCATTGCCGTAGGCATGCTCGGAGACCTTGCCGTTTGCAGCGCCGTTGCGGTTGCGGCAGACGTAGCCGGAGGCCTGCTCGAGACCGGAAAGCTTCTTGTCGGGCATGCCCGCCGCGATCGCGGGCACGAGCGCGCCGCTGGTCCAGCGCTGAAGCTGCAGCGCCGTCTCGCAGCGCAGCGTCGCCTCGGGCGTGATGCCGATATCGCCCGAGAGACGCTTGAGCAGCACGGGGCGGGTGATGCCGCAGCCGTTCTCCGGCCCGATCGCCGGGATTTCCTCGACGATGGCACCGCCCGCCTTCAGCGCCCCGATGCAGGCTGCAAGGGTCGCGTCGTCCTCGCGGACCAGCGGCGGCGGTGGCTCCTTCGCTGCCTCGGTCTTGTCGGCATCCGTCGCCTTGCCCTCGCCGTCCTTCTCCTTCGTCTTGCTGCCGTCGCTCTCCTTCGACGTGGGCGCGTCCTTGCGTTCCGCGGCGGTCGGGGTCGGCGGACCGTGTTTTTCCGGCTGTTTTTCGCCGTCGGCGGAGGGTCGCGCAACGGGCATCGGCCCCTTGTCGGGAAGGGAGGCGGCGGGAAGGGAGGCGCCAGTCAGGGCGAGGAGGCTTGCGGCCAGGATGGCGAAGGATCGCGGGCGGATGGCGGCGTTCTCCTCTTTTACGGACACGGTCGGAGGGAAACGCACGGAAACCCGTTCGGTTTCGCATGGGTGAACGAACGGTATTCCCGCCCGGAATCGAAGGCTCGGATCCCGGCCCCGGAGGGCGCGTAGGGCAGCCTTTCCGAAGGCCCCGATTGTCGACGTCCGGCCCGAGAAATCCCGGTTGCGTTCGCCCCGGCTTCGCGCTAACAATTCCGGCCATGACAGATGCACGCAACATCTCGATCTGGTGGTGGGCTCGCTGAGGCGGCCTCGACCAGTCATGCGTGATTGAAACGAACAGCCGCCCGAAACCTTCGAGGCGGCTTTTTCGTATTCGGCCGCTCGAAATCCGGGCCGAACAGGAGAGCAGGGAATGGTGACGAAGCAACTGGCGGATGGCGCCGAGAGCTACGAGACGCGGGGCGGCATCATCGTCACCCGAAGGCGCCGGGACGCGGATTATGCCACCGCGATCTCTGACTATGTCGACAAGCTCGACGAGCACCGCGGCGCGGTCTTCTCCTCCAACTACGAATATCCCGGCCGCTATACCCGCTGGGACACGGCGATCGTCGATCCGCCGCTCGCCATCTCCTCCTTCGGCCGCAACGTCTGGCTCGAGGCCTATAACGAGCGCGGCGAGGCGCTGCTTCAAATCATCAGGCCGCGGCTGGAGGGCGTCGCCGAGCTGACGCTGGGGACTTCCACGCCCCGCCGGCTCGACCTGAAGGTCAACGAGCCGAACCGGGTCTTCACCGAGGAAGAGCGCTCGAAGATGCCGACCGTGTTCACGGTCCTGCGCGCGGTCACCGACCTGTTCCATTCGGCCGAGGACGCCAATCTCGGCTTCTACGGCGCCTTCGGCTACGATCTCGCCTTCCAGTTCGACGCGATCGACCTGAAGCTGGAGCGCCCCGACGACCAGCGCGACATGGTGCTGTTCATTCCCGACGAGATTCTCGTCGTCGACCACTATGCCGCCAAGGCCTGGATCGACCGCTACGATTTCGCCAAAGACGGGATCACCACGGAGGGCAGGGACCGGGCGATCGCGCCGGAACCGTTTAAGACCGCCGACATCATTCCCCCGCATGGCGATCATCGGCCCGGCGAATATGCCGAACTCGTCGTCAAGGCCAAGGAGAGTTTCCGCCGCGGCGACCTGTTCGAGGTGGTGCCCGGCCAGAAGTTCTACGAGCGCTGCGACAGCAGGCCGTCGGAGATCTCGCAGCGGCTGAAGGCGATCAACCCGTCGCCCTATTCCTTCTTCATCAATCTCGGCAACCAGGAATATCTCGTCGGCGCCTCGCCGGAAATGTTCGTGCGCGTGTCCGGCCGCCGCATCGAGACCTGCCCGATCTCGGGCACGATCAAGCGCGGCGACGACCCGATCGCCGACAGCGAGCAGATCCTCAAGCTGCTCAATTCCAAGAAGGACGAGTCCGAGCTGACCATGTGCTCCGACGTTGACCGCAACGACAAGTCGCGCGTCTGCGAGCCGGGCTCGGTCAAGGTGATCGGCCGCCGGCAGATCGAGATGTATTCGCGGCTGATCCACACTGTGGACCATATCGAAGGTCGGCTGCGCGATGACATGGACGCCTTCGACGGCTTCCTGAGCCACGCCTGGGCCGTCACCGTCACCGGCGCGCCGAAGCTGTGGGCGATGCGCTTCATCGAGGCGCACGAGAAGAGCCCGCGGCTGTGGTATGGTGGAGCGATCGGCATGGTCGGCTTCAACGGCGACATGAACACCGGCCTGACGCTGCGCACCATCCGCATCAAGGACGGGATCGCCGAGGTGCGGGCCGGCGCGACGCTCTTGAACGATTCCAACCCGCAGGAAGAAGAAGCCGAAACCGAACTGAAGGCATCCGCCATGATCGCAGCCATCCGTGACGCCAAGGCCGGCAATGCGGCGAAGTCCCAGCGCGACGTCGCCTCGGTGGGCGCCGGCGTCAACATCCTGCTGGTCGATCACGAGGACAGCTTCGTCCACACACTGGCGAACTACTTCCGCCAGACCGGCGCCACGGTGACGACGGTGCGCACGCCTGTCGCAGACGAGCTCTTCGACCGGCTGAAGCCCGACCTCGTCGTGCTCTCGCCCGGTCCCGGCACGCCGAAGGACTTCGACTGCAAGGCGACGATCAAGAAGGCGCGGGCGCGGGATCTGCCGATCTTCGGCGTCTGCCTCGGTCTGCAGGCGCTGGCGGAAGCCTATGGCGGCGATCTGCGGCAACTGGCCGTTCCGATGCACGGCAAGCCCTCGCGCATCCGCGTGCTGGAGCCCGGCATTGTCTTCTCCGGGCTCGGCAAGGAGGTGACGGTCGGCCGCTACCACTCGATCTTCGCCGATCCCTCGACGCTGCCGCGCGACTTCATCATCACCGCCGAAAGCGAGGACGGCACGATCATGGGCATCGAGCATGCCAAGGAGCCGGTGGCCGCCGTCCAGTTCCACCCGGAATCGATCATGACGCTCGGCGGCGACGCCGGCATGCGGATGATCGAGAACGTCGTGGCGCACCTGTCGCGAAAGGCGAAGACGAAGGCGGCGTGAGGCCATTCCGCCTTTGACATTTTGGCCGAACTGGCCGATAGAGACGCCGAAGAGAAAACCGCCTGCGCGAACCCCGCGCGGGCGGTTTTGCGTTGAAGGGCGCGGTTTCTGCAATTCGTTTGCATCCGCAGGGAAGGCGATCATGGGTACGAACGGGAACGCGACGGTCAACCGGCTGGCACTGATCGGCATTCCGATGGCGGTCTTCGTGCTGGGGCTGAAGATGCTGGCCTGGTGGGTGACGGGATCGGTGGCGCTTTTGTCGGATGCGCTGGAATCGATCGTCAACGTGGTCGCCGCCGTCATCGCCTGGGGGGCGATCCGCTATGCCTCGCGGCCGGCCGATGCCGACCACCCCTTCGGCCACCACAAGGCGGAGTACCTGTCGGCGGTCATCGAGGGCGTGCTGATCGTCGTGGCGGCCATCCTGATCGTGCAGGAGGCGGTGCCGAAGCTCTGGGCGCCGACGTTGATGGAGCAGCCGGCGCTCGGCCTTGGCATCAACTTCGTCGCAGGTTTGATCAACGTCGTCTGGGCGACGATCCTGATCCGGGCCGGCAGGCGGCACCGCTCGCCGGCGCTGCTCGCCGACGGACACCACATCATGTCGGACGTGATCACCTCTGCCGGCGTGCTCGTCGGCCTGCTGCTCGTGCTGGCCACGGGCTATGCGATCCTCGACCCGGTGATCGCGATCCTCGTTGCCGCCAACATCCTGTTCCAGGGCTGGACGATCATCTCCAGTTCCGTCAGCGGGCTGATGGATCATGCGATCGAAGGAGCCGAGGAGGCGGCGATCAAGCAGGCGATCGCGGAAAACGCGCAGGGCTCGCTCGGCGTGCACGACCTGAAGACCCGCCGGGCCGGGCAGGCGATCTTCGTGGAGTTCCACCTCGTCGTGCCCGCGCGCATGGCCGTCGCCGACGCGCACGAGATCTGCGACAGGCTTGAAGCGGCGATCGAAACGGTCCATCACGGCGCCCAGATCGCGATCCATGTCGAGCCGGAGACGGAGAAGGCGCATGGGATCAGGGTGAAGGTGGAAAGGACCAGGGCATGAGCAAGACCGACGTATCGAGCCTCTCGCAACTCGGCCGCAACGTCGAGCTTCCGGCAAGCCCGGAAGAGGCGGTGCTGGAGAAGGTGCCGAACGGCAACCAGGGCACGGACTACGTGGTGCGCTTCACCGCGCCGGAATTCACCTCGCTCTGCCCGATGACCGGGCAGCCGGATTTCGCCCATATCGTCATCGACTACATTCCCGATGCGTCGCTGGTGGAGTCCAAGTCGCTGAAATTGTTCCTGCATTCGTTCCGCAACCACGGCGCCTTCCACGAGGACTGCTCGATCACCATCGCCAAGCGGCTGGTCGACCTGCTTTCGCCGAAATGGCTGAGGATCGGCGCCTACTGGTATCCGCGCGGCGGCATTCCGATCGACGTGTTCTGGCAGACAGGTGCCGTGCCCGAGGGGGTCTGGTTGCCCGACCAGGGTGTGCCGACCTATCGCGGGCGGGGCTGACGGCAGACGTCGCGGTTTTTCGGAAGATGCGGAGAGGGTCGCGCCGCTCGTCCTTGCCGGGCGGGCGGCGCCGGCATTTCGGCTCAGGGGCGGCGAACGGGCGGCGTTTCATCCGCCCGGGCCGTCAGGCGTGCGAATGCGGGTGGCGATAGTCCCAGACTGCCCAGGCCGACAGCGCGGCGGTGCAGATACCGAGGATCACATGCGTCCACATCGCGTTCGTATTCGCCATGAAGCCGAGCAGCCAGGGCGAGGCGATCAGCCACAGGCCGACCGCCATGTTCACCCATTCCTCCCATTCCGCGAAGGCCGAGAGCGTCATGACCGCGAAGGCGCCGAGCACGATCGCGGCGATCCAGGCGTTCCAGCTTGGCGTGGTGTCGGCGATGAAACCGACGACCCAGGGGGAGACGAACAGGCAAAAGGCCAGGATCAGAGTGACCATATCCTGACCTCTCCGTCCAGACATGAAGTTCATTGCTGCAACCTCCGTATGTGAGGCATTTCGCGGCCGTGCACTCCTGCGCGGCCTGTGTTTTAGACTACTCTAAAACCAACTGTTTTTCAAAATGTTAGTGAGGACATCGCGCGCTTGTGATGAGCGGTCCGCACCGTCACCGTGTAGAGCCGCCCGCAACGGAAAACGCGGCGGCCGGAGGGCCGCCGCGTCGTCGGTCCGATCTGTTTGCGACCGGTCAGCCGAAGGCGAGGGCGACGCCGGCAAGGGCGGTGGAGCCGCCGAGGATGCGGGTCAGCGTTGCACCGCCGGCGATGCGGCCGATGCCGAGGCCAATCGCGATGCCGGCGACATGCAGTAGCGCGGTCGCGATCACGAAGCCCGCCGCAAAGGGGAGGGCACCGGCTGCGCCGAGTTCGCCGCCATGGGCGTGGCCGTGGAACAGGGCGAAGACGGCGACGATCGCAGCCGAGATCGCCGGATCGAGCCGGACGGCCATGGCGACCAGCAGGCCGAGCGCCACCACCGAGGCCAGGATCACCGGCTCGACGAAGGGCAGGGAGACGCCCGCGACCGCAAGGCCGAAGCCGATCGCCATCATCGTCACGAAGGCGGCCGGTACCGCCCAGAACGCACGGCCGCCGATCTGCGCCGCCCACAGGCCGACGGCGATCATTACCAGGATGTGGTCCATGCCGAAGAGCGGGTGGGAGAAGCCGGCCATGAAGGAGCCGTGCTCCTCCGGGTTGAGGTGGGCGAAGGCGGGTGCCGTGGATGCGACGGTCAGGCCGATCGCAAGCAGTAAGCGTCTGATCATGGTGTCCCCGATGATGATGGTCCGGCCTGGGAGGCGACCGGGCGTTTCGTCAATGCATTCGGCATCCTAGGGGTGCGGGACGGCGAGTCCATACGTAATGTTACGCAGGTCGGAAGCGGCCTTGCCGTGTGGATCGGGGCGGGAGCTGAGACGGGTTCCCGGGCCGGTTCCGGCGCCTGCGCCCGGCATTTACCCTTTTTGCCGGTGCTGCTCCCGCCCTCTATCGCCGCATGAGCGTTTTGTTGCATTGTCTTGGCCATTGAGTCGCATTATCTGACTGCGGCAAGACCTATGAGACAACCGGCGGAGAATTGCCCGATGAGCGACGAAGAAGAGAAAAAGACCGAGCTGCCGCTCGGCAAGGAAACCGAGGCGAATCTTTTCAAGTCGCGCTCGATCTTCATCTATGGCGGGATTACCCAGGAGCTGGCGCAGAAGGTCAACTCGCAGCTCGTGGCGCTCGCCGCCGCCAGCGACGAGGATATCCGCATCTTCGTCAACTCGCCGGGCGGCCACGTCGAATCCGGCGACAGCATCCATGACATGGTCAAGTTCATCAAGCCGAAGGTGTGGATGATCGGCACCGGCTGGGTCGCCTCCGCCGGCGCGCTGATCTTCGTCGCCGCGCCGAAGGAACGTCGCATCTGCCTGCAGAACACGCGCTTCCTGTTGCACCAGCCGTCCGGCGGCACGCGCGGCATGGCCTCCGACATCGAGATCCAGGCCCGGGAGATCATCAAGATGAACGAGCGCCTGAACAAGATCTTCGCCGATGCCACCGGCCAGCCGATCGAGAAGATCGCCAAGGATACCGACCGCGACTACTGGCTGTCGGCCAAGGATGCGATCGAGTACGGCCTCGTCTCGCGCATCGTCACCTCGCAGGCCGATATCTGATCTTCGCTCCGAAGGCAGCAATCATCGAAGCCCTCCCGTGGCGACGCGGGAGGGCTTCCTCGTTTCGGGGCCTTGCGAGGACGTGAAACCCCGGGTCTCCGGGGTGCTACCAGCCCGGCGTCGCCGGCGTCACCTCCATGCCCATCTGGCGGGCATAGACGCAGGAATCGTAGTTCGTGTTGGCGGGGCCGCCGAAACGGAGGGAGCAATAGCGGTTGGCCTCGAGCGTCTTCTGGCTCGGCGGATTGGACTGGCAGCCGGCCGCCAGCACGGCAAGGGCCGCCAACAGGACGTAACGCAACTTCATCGCAGCATATCCTCAAGATGGCCGCCCGTGCGGCGCCGACGCAAAGACTAATGCCGGCGGGGCCATTTCACAAATCATCTTGCCGCGACTTGCACGGTCCCTGCTTCGCCGTTATAAGCCGGTCCATGTCCAAGAGCGCAAGCATCATCGCCGATCGCATTTCGCACAGCCGCCAGGCTGTGTCCGATCGTGCGCGCAGCTTCACCTCGCTCCTTCTTCTCGGCCTTACGCGCGGTTGCCGGGTTCTTTGAGGAGCGCCCGGTGGCCGAAAAGCCCACCGGCACCAGTGCTCCTCGCCTAACCCCTATCGTAAATCCGCCCCGAGGCTCCAAGAGAGCAGCATTCGCCGTCGCCAAGCGCAGATCAATCCGCTATGAGGCTGCAGGCGAAAGCCGGGATGAGAAGAGACATTCAGATGAGCGTCAATAGCCAGACCCCCAATCACGGCATGCCGAACGCATCGGCAAAGTACCAGCCCTATCCGCAGGTGAACATTCCGGACCGCACCTGGCCCGGGAAGACGATCACGAAAGCCCCGATCTGGTGTTCGGTCGACCTGCGCGACGGAAACCAGTCGCTGGTCAATCCGATGGGCCACGACCGCAAGGCCCGCATGTTCCAGCTGCTGCTGGACATGAACTTCAAGGAGATCGAGATCGGCTTTCCGTCCGCCTCGCAGACGGATTTCGATTTCGCCCGCTGGTGCGTCGAGGAGGGCAACGTGCCCGACGACGTCTCGCTGCAGGTGCTCGTCCAGTGCCGGCCGGAGCTGATCACCCGCACCTTCGAAGCATTGGAGGGCGCAAACCGACCGATCATCCATTTCTACAATTCCACCAGCGAATTGCAGCGCCGCGTGGTGTTTGCGAAGGACGTGCACGGCATCAAGCAGATCGCCACCGACGCTGCCGAAATGATCATGGAGATGGCGGCGAAGGCCGGTGGCGACTACCGGTTCGAATATTCGCCGGAGAGCTTCACCGGCACCGAGCTGGAGGTCGCTCTGGAGATCTGCAATGCGGTGACCGAGATCGTCCGCCCGACGGCCGAGAACAAGCTGATCATCAACCTGCCATCCACCGTCGAAATGGCGACGCCGAACGTCTATGCAGACCAGATCGAATGGATGTGCCGCAACCTCGACAACCGCGAGAACCTGATCATCTCGCTGCATCCGCACAATGACCGCGGCACCGGCATCGCCGCCACCGAACTTGGCCTGATGGCGGGCGCCGATCGCGTCGAAGGCACCCTGTTCGGCAATGGCGAGCGCACCGGCAATGTCGACGTCGTCACGCTGGCGCTGAACATGTACACGCAAGGGGTCGATCCGGAACTCGACTGCTCGGACATCGAGCGCGTCAAGGCGGTCTACGAGTATTCGAACGAGATGGTGATCCCCGAGCGTCATCCCTATGTCGGCGAACTGGTCTACACGGCCTTCTCCGGCTCGCACCAGGATGCGATCAACAAGGGCATGAAGGCGATCAAGACGGCCAACAAGTCGCTCTGGGAGGTGCCCTACCTGCCGATCGACCCGCAGGACGTCGGCCGCAGCTACGAGGCGATCATCCGCATCAACTCGCAATCGGGCAAGGGCGGCATCGCCTATATCCTGCAGCAGGACCACGGCATCAACCTGCCGCGCAACCTGCAGGTGGAGTTCCGCGAGGATATCCAACGGATCACCGACGAGGAGGGCGTGGAACTGCCCTCGAAGCGCATCTACGAGCGTTTCCTCGAGCGCTATGTGACCCAGCCGGACGCACGCCTGCGTTTCGTCGACCACCACACCTATCCCGATACCGCCCACAAGGGCGTGCGCATCGTCGCAGCCGAGATCACCGACCGCGGCGAGACCAAGCGCATCGAGGGACAGGGCACCGGGCCGATCGACGGCTTCATCCATGCGCTCTCGATCTATACCGGCGTCGAGATGTCGGTGGTGGACTATTCGGAGCATTCGCTGCAGCGCGGATCGAACGCGGCGGCCATCGCCTATGTCGAGATCGCCTATCCGGGCGGAAAGCTGTTCGGCGTCGGCATCAACACCAACATCGTCACCGCTTCGCTCGAGGCGATCGTGTCCGCCGCCAACCGGGTGCTGGAGGAAACGGCAGGCTGAGCCCTGCACGACCTGACACTTCGCCGGGCCGCTCCGCCACACGGGGCGGCCTTGTCGTTTCAGGAGAGGGAAAGAAGGCTGCGGCACATCCGGTGCCGGCGTCCGGCAAGGATTGCCCGGCCGGGGTCGCGGCAGGCAGCCGTTCAGATCGTCTGGGCGATGGTCGCGGCCAGCGCGTCTAGCTCGGGCTCCGAGGACGGGCCGACGAAGGCGAAGGCGGCGTTGCGGTCCTGCCAGGAGACGAGGCCGAGATCGTTGCGAATGGTGACCGCGGGCTCCGTGCGCGCCGCCACGGCATCGCCCCGCTGGAAGCAGACGGCGAAGACATGGCCATCGGCATCGCGGTAGATCAGCTGTCCCGTCGGCTGTCCGCCGGCGACGAGAAGGCGGGCGCCCTCGAAGGTGAGGCCGTTGTCGCTGAGATCGGGAATGGTGAAATCGACGCCGACCGCGGTGGTCAGCCACTGGGTGATGTGCTGGCTCTCGCGCGCCGGCACCTCGACGAGATGCAGGGACTGGCGGGCGTAGATGCGGTGGTGGTCGGCGATATCGTCCAGCCAGTTGCGCGCCGCCGCTGTCTGTGCGGTTGGGGCAGCAGGCGGCGGCTTCCAGATCCCGAGCAGGTAGCCCGCGCCGGCGCCGGCCAGCAGGAGGACCAGTCCCGCCGCCGCCAGACGGGCGCGGTTGTCGCGTACGGGAGGCTCCTTCGGCGGCAGGCTCCGCAGGGCCGGGCCGCGCTCGTGGCCGATGTCGATCGAGGCCTGCTTGATGCTGCGGACGAGATCGAGGGGGACCGGTTCGTGCAGCATGTCCTCGAATGCCTTGCGGCCGAGATCGCTGCCGAGCTTGAGGCGGTTGAAGAGCGTGCGCGCCTTTTCGTCGCGCGCGAGGATCCCGTCGATCTCCCGCACCTCCGACTGCGTCAACTGGCCGTCCAGGTAGGCGGACAGGCGGACTTCCAGCGGTAGACCCTGCGTGCCTTCCAAAGCTCAGGTCCTTCTTTCTGACTGTTCGGAGATCATGGCGGCGAGGCGTATGCGTGCGGTCGAAAGCCTGCTCATCACCGTACCGATCGGAATTCCCAGGATATCCGCCGCCTCGCGGTAGCTATGCCCTTCGACGTTGACGAGAAGGAACACGCTGGAGAGGCCTTCCGGCATGGTCATGATCATTCTGTGCAATTGCTTGGCGTAGACGGCCTTGTCTGCGGACGCCTCGATGTGCAGGTCGTCCTGCTCGGCAAAGTCGACAGTCCCCGATCCCGTACGGACCTTCCGCTTCCTGACCTCGTCCACCCAGAGGTTGCGGGTCATGGCATAGACCCAGCTTTCGAGCCGTCCTTCCCCGTTCCAGAGATGGCTGCGGGTAATGGCGCGTTCACAGGCCTCCTGGACGAGATCGTCTGCATCGCTGGCGTTTCTTGTCAACGTCATGGCAAAGCGGCGCAATTTCGGCAGAATACCAACCAATTCACGCCGGAATTCATCTGATTCTGCCGACTGACGCATTGCCTTCCCAAGGGGACGTTCGAGATCCGATCAATATTCACGGTAAGCGGGGTGTGTCTTCTGGTATGAAGCATCCACCCTTTGCTGCGCAAGCTGAAACCGGCCCAGAATAGGGAGTTTCTGTGCCGGCGTTCAAGCCTGTCCTTTTGGGGAAGGGGGCAGCCCCCGGCCCGGCGGCCGATTTGCAGCCTCCGTCGATGCCCTGCGGCGGGGCCTTGTGCCGCAGGGGGACGTGCCCGGAACCTCGCCCCGGGGAACCGATGTCTCAGTAGTGGCCGCGCTCGCCGCCCAGCGACTGCAGCAGCGACCGGTAGGCCCAGCTGTCCTCGCCGCCGCGGTCGCGGATCTCGACGAGTTGTACCCGGGCGCCCTGCACGTCGCCCTGTTCGAGCAGGGCCTGGCCCATGTAGGAGCGGGCGAGCACGTAGTTTTCGTCCGCCTGCAGAGCCTGGCGATAGTAGGTCATGGCACGGTCCACCTGGCCGAGCTTGCGATAGGTGAAGCCGTAATAGTTCAGGATGCGCGGGTCGCGCTGGTTCTCCGCCGCCTTCAGCGCCTCCAGCGCATAGCCATACTGGCCGGCATAGGCGAATTCGCGGGCGGCTTCGTAGAGCATGTCGTCGGGCATGAGCCCGCTCTTCTTCTGCGCGCCGTTCTTGGACTTGGAGTTCGACTTGATCTGCTGCGGCGTCAGGCACATCTTGCGGGCCGGGCTCCAGATCTTGCCGTTGGTGCAGGTGGTGGTGGTCGGCGTCGGGCTCGGCGGCGAGCCGGATCCGCTGTCTGCCGCCAGCGCCGTTGTTGAGATCGCAAGCGCGAGGGTGAGCGTTGCGGCGAAAGCGGGACGGGGGAACGGTCGAGCGGACATCTGCCATCCTTCCATGGATTGTCGCTGGGGACGGATGCGCCAGGCCTTGCGCGGACCACGAGGGCCAACGCGCATCCTGCAGCTTAGACGCCGCGGGCGAGCCCTTTATTCCCCCTTATTCCCCGGGCTGGAAGCGGGTGGTCTCGGCCAGCAGCAGGTCGTCGCCGTACTGGTCCAGTTCGTAGCGCTCGCGCAGGAGGTTCCAGTGGCCGGGGCCGCCGGAGATGGAGAACATGTTGTAGCCCCCGGGCGGCTTGTGGCCGCCCGGTCCCTGCGAGGCCGAGGCGATCCCGACCACCGGGACGGGCCCGTTCGCGGCCCTGAGCCAATGGACCGTGTTGAGGTGGGTGTGACCGTGCAGCACCAGTTCCGCGCCGCCGGACGAGATCGTGGCGGCGAAGCGGCGGATGCCGATCATCCGCTTGTGGAACGAGGTGGCGCCTTCGATCGGGGGATGGTGGATCATGACGACGCGGAACAGGCCGGCCTCGCCGGCTGCGCGCAAAAGGTTGACGGTCTCGCGCGCCTGGCGGCGGCCGAAATATCCGCTGGCCGCGAAAGGGGGCGTGGCCACGGCCGTCGAACAGCCGATGATGGCGACGTTGTCGCGCACGCGCAGATAGGGAAAAACATGGAAGTCCTCGTCCCAGTCGGCCGGGTGGTTGTCGCCGCGCATATAGGCATACCAGCTCTTCGTCGAGCGTTCGTAGGCGCCGGGAACATAGGCATCGTGGTTTCCCGGAACGACGGAGACGTTCTCCGGCTTGCCGATCGTCTCCAGCCATTTCGCGACCGTGTCGATCTCGATCCTGGCGGCAAGGTTGACGAGGTCGCCGGTGATGGCGAGATGGTCCGGATCGCGGCGCTCGATGTCGTTCATCACGATGTCGAGGGTATTGGTGAAGAGATGGCGGCGCCGGTTGCGATGCCAGTTGACGAAACCGGTGATTCTCTTCGATGCCAGTTCCAGAAGAGTGAGGGCGGGCAGGGGGCCCAGATGAATGTCGGAAGCGTGCGCGAGACGGAACATGGCCTTCAATAGACCAAGTTGGATCATGAGGGAAATGCCGGGTGCGCGGATTCGTTGTCCGGCGGGAGCCGGGGCCGCGCCTTGCGCGTGGACAGGGAGGGCGGTCCGCCCGCGCGCCTTGATTCCGGCATGGTCGGCGACGATGCCTGTGTAATGGACCGGGCAGAGAGGATCGGCATGCAGAGCGAACGGCCGCCGGAGAAGCGGAACCTGTGGGCGCGACTGGTGACGCGCGTGGTGCACGGCTATTTCGCCTATGCCCGCGGCATGACGCTCGGGGTGCGGGCGGCCTGCTTCGACGCCGAGGGCCGCGTCTTCCTCGTGCGCCACAGCTACGTGCCCGGCTGGCATCTGCCCGGCGGCGGGGTGGAGCGGCGCGAGACGGCGCTGCAGGCGCTTGCGAAGGAGATGCGGGAGGAGGGCAACCTTGTCGCCGGCGATCCGCCGCAGCTGTTCCACGTCTATTTCAACCGCGGCACCAGCAAGCGCGACCATGTGATCTTCTACGTCTGCCGGAACGTGCGCCAGAGCGCGCCGAAGATGGCGGACCGCGAGATCGTGGAGGCGCAGTTCTTCGCACCGGACGCCCTGCCGCCGGGAACGACGCCGGCGACGCGGCGCCGGCTGGAGGAGGTGGCCGGCCGCGCGACGCCGGCCGACCTCTGGTAGGGCTTTTTCCGGCGCTGGCCGGGATCAGGCGGCCAGCAGCCGCTCGCGGTCGTGCGGGGCGGCAAAATCCAGCTCAGGCCCGGCCGGCACGATGCCGGTCGGATTGATGGTCAGGTGGCTGCGGTAGTAGTGGATCTTGATGTGGTTCAGGTTCACCGTCTCCGCCACGCCGGGGACCTGGTAGAGGTCGCGCAGGTAGCCCGACAGGTTGGGATAGTCGGCGATCCGCCGGATGTTGCACTTGAAGTGGCCGACATAGACCGCGTCGAAGCGCACCAGCGTGGTGAACAGGCGCCAGTCGGCCTCGGTGATGCTGTCGCCCGTCAGGTAGCGCCGGCCGGCCAGCCGCTCTTCCAGCGCGTCGAGCGTTTCAAACAGCGTCCAGACGTTTTTCTCGTAGGCCTCCTGGGTGGTGGCGAAGCCGGCCTTGTAGACGCCGTTGTTCACCGTGTCGTAGATCGTCTCGTTCAGGGCGTCGATCTCGGCGCGCAGGGAGACGGGGTAGTAGTCGTCGCGTGAGCCGGTGATCCCGTCGAAGGCGGAATTGAACATCCGGATGATCTCGGCGGATTCGTTGGACACCATCCGGTTCTCCTTCCTGTCCCAGAGAACGGGCACGGTGACCCGGCCGCTATAGTGCGTATCGGCCTTCAGGTAGACCTGCCACAAGGTCTCGGCGCCGAACAGCGGGTCGACGGTGCCGCCGTCCACCCCTTCGCCCGGGCCTTTGAATTCCCAGCCGTTCGACAGCATCACCGGATCGACGACCGAGACCGGGATCAGGTCCTCGAGCTTCTTCAGCTTGCGGAAGATCAGGGTGCGGTGCGCCCAGGGGCAGGCGAGCGAGACATAGAGGTGGTAGCGCCCGGCCTCCGCCGCAAAGCCGCCTTCGCCGGTGGGGCCGGGCGCGCCGTCCGGCGTGATCCAGTTGCGGAACTGCGAGGCCGCGCGCTCGAAATGACCGCGGGTGGACTTCGTATCGTACCAGACGTCATGCCAGACGCCGTCTACCAGCTTTCCCATGCCTGTCTCCTTCGGCGCCATCGCCGTGTTTTCATGATGTCTAGATAGTTGAACGGTCGAGGGGGACTAGACACTATTTTCTGAACAGTGCGTTTTGGGCTTTGACGGGCGGCGATTTTCTGCTATCCGCGCTGGTCAGGATTTTCATGCCGCCGTGGCATGATCGGAACGACCGGACAGAACGATGTTCTTTGCAGGAACCCCGCGACGACGCTGATGCATGTGACGCCTCCCTAAGAGGCGAAGCCATCTCCTATTGTCTCGCACACGGTTCCTGTTCCCATGCCCAAGCACGACCTCGTCTACCTGACCGAAGACGCGTCCCACGACGCAGCCATCGAACTCATCAACGAAGAAGCCTTCGGCCCCGGCCGGCACGTGCGCGCCGCAGCGCGGATCCGCGAGCAGGGGCCGCACGACCTGTCGCTCTCCTTCATCTGCACGGACGACGGCGAGACGATCGCTTCGGTGCGGATGACGCCGGTGACGGCGGGTTCGGTGAAGGGCCACCTGCTCGGCCCGCTCGCTGTCCGGCCCTCGCACAAGAACCGGGGCATCGGCCGCGAGCTGGTGCGGATCGCGGTGGAGGCGGCCAGGCGGAAGGGCTCCGAGGCCGTCATCCTCGTCGGCGACCCGCCCTATTATGGCCCGCTCGGCTTCGAGAAGGTCGCCTACAACGCGCTGGCCTTCCCCGGCCCGGTGGACCCGAACCGGGTGCTGGTCGTCCCCATCGCCGCCGATACGCACGCGCGGCTGAAGGGGGAGATCGGCTGGCGGCCCTACGATGCGGCTGGGGCCGGTCCGGTCGCGTTCGCACAGGCGAGCTGACGCGGCCTGTCGCGCCCGGAGTCTGTCAGCTTCATACTGAAGCAGTCAGACTCCCGCTTTCTTTGTTATCGTTTGTCTTTTCGGGAAAACCGGATTCCACTTTTCCCCGACAAACTCTAGCGCCCCTCGCGATACCATGTGGCCGACAGCGCCAGCAGCAGCAGGCCGACGCCGGCGAAGCCGGCGAACAGCGGCAGGCTGTCGATGCCCTTCAGCACCGTCTCGTTGGTCATGCGCAGCGACAGCCGCTGCGGATCGGGTGCGCGCACGGCGCCCGAGACCGGCAGCAGCGGGGGAACGCTGAGGCTGCCCTCGTCGTCGGCCAGCCGGTGGACGATGCCCTTCGTGCTCTCTGCAAGCGGCGCCAGCGTCTCGGTGGTGGAGATCGTCGCCTTGAACTCCGGCGCATCGACGGCGCCGACATGGACGAGTGCAGTCAGGCCCTCGTTCTCGATTTCGTACAATCCGGTTTCGGTCGTCCTCACCTCGGCCTTGTAGAGGCCGGGGCCGTCCTCGCGCAGGTCGACGGGGCGCGTCTCGCCGGAGGGGAGCTTCATCATCGCCGGCCCGGGCGCGTCCTTGATCGTCTGGCGGGTGATCTCCAGCGTGCGGCCGAAGGCGCGCGCCGTCAGCGCCTCTTCCTCCAGCGCCGGCTCCTGCATCAGCCAGTGGGCGGTGCGGCGGTAGAGCGAGACATGCGGGCCGCCGCCCTCGAAGCCGCGTGCCCAGAGCCAGCCCTGGTCGGAGAGCAGCATGGCGACGCGGCCCTTGCCGTAGCGGTTGAGCACCAGCAGCGGATTGCCGTCGGCACCCTCCATGACGGTGTTGCCCTGCGGGGGCGCGACGTCGACGGTGCGGAACCAGCGGCCCCAGTGCGGTGGCTCGTCGAGCGCGCCTTCCAGGCCGCGGGTGACCGGGTGCTTGCGGCCCTGCTCGGACAGCCGCGGGAAGAAGGCCTTCTCGTTCATCACGCCGGTCGGCGTCGCCGGCAGGACCACGGACAACGGCGTGTAGGCGATCGAATCGTTGCCGGCATGCTCGGGGCCGGCGGCGATCAGGAGCGCGCCGCCGTTTTCGACATACTGGGCGATGTTGTCGTAGTAGAGGATCGGCAGCACGCCGCGGTGCTGGTAGCGGTCGAAGATGATGAGGTCGAATTCGTTGATCTTGTCGACGAAGAGTTCGCGCGTCGGAAAGGCGATCAGCGACAGCTCGTTGATCGGCGTGCCGTCCTGTTTCTCCGGCGGACGCAGAATGGTGAAGTGGACGAGGTCGATCGCCGTGTCCGACTTCAAAAGATTGCGCCAGGCGCGTTCGCCGGCGTGGGGCTCGCCGGAGACGAGCAGCACGCGCAGGTTCTCGCGGATGCCGTCGATGATGTGGACGGCGCGGTTGTTGGCGGTGGTGATCTCGCCCTCGACCGGATCGACCAGGAACTCCAGCACGTTGTTGCCGCCGCGCGGCACGGTAAAGCGGAAGGGCGTCTCGGTGCCCGGGATTGCGGTCTCCGAGGCGATCTCGTTGCCGTTGAGGCGGATCGTCACGCGCGCTGCCGTGCCGGGGCTCACGCCGTCGTCGGTGACGCGGAACTTCAGTTCCTGCGGTTCGCCGACGATGCCGAAGCGGGGCGCGTTGAGGACCTCGATGCGCCGGTCGAATTCATCTTTCCGCCCGGTGATCAGTGCGTGCACGGGCGCATCGAAGCTCGAGAACGCGGCGGGATCGGGGATATCGTGCACCTGCCCGTCGGTGACGAGGATGGCGCCGCCGACACGCGAGGGCGGGACGTCGGCAAGGGCCGAGGTCAGCGCGTCGAACAGGCGGGTGGAGGGCGTGTCGGAATCCGGATCGTCGCCGGCCTCGACGATGCGCGGCTCGATGCGCGGATAGCGGGCCAACCGCTCCTTGAGCGCGGTGAGCGCCTCGTCGGTCATCGCGGTGCGCTCGGGATTGTCCTGGCTCTGGCTGCGGTCAACGATCACGGCGACGACGGTGGACAGCGCATCGCGCTGTTCGTTCATGACGACGGGATTGGCAAGGGCCAGAAGCAGGAGCGCGAAGGCAAGCGCGCGCAGGGGCGCGCCGCGCACGCGCCGCCACAGGGCGAAGACCGCAAGAACGACGGCGATTGCCGCAAGAGCGCCGATCACAGGCCAGGGGAGGAGCGGGGAAAAGGCGATGTTCATCTACTGGCCGAGCCTTTCGAGAAGCGCGGGAACATGGACCTGGTCCGCCTTGTAGTTGCCGGTCAGCATGTACATCATGATGTTGACGCCCGAGCGGAACGCATGCTCGCGCTGGACTTCGTCCGGCGGAACGGTCGGCAGCAGCGCCATGCCGTTGGCGTCGATCGCCCAGGCCCCGGCGAAGTCGTTGCCGGTGATCATGATCGGCGTCACGCCGTCGCCGGAACGGGCGGGGCGGTTCGGATCCTGCTGCTGGTCGAGTTCGGCCTCGACCCAGAGCGGGCTTCCGTTGAAGCGGCCGGGGAAATTCGTCAGAAGATAGAACGACTTGGTCAGGACGTGTTCCGGCGGAACGGGTTCCAGCGGCGGAATGTCGAGATTGGCCAGGATATCGCGCAGGCGCTGGGTGTTGGGGCTGGTATCGCCGCTGTCCAGCGAGGAGAACTGATCGCGCGTGTCGAACAGGACGGTGCCGCCGTTGCGCATATAGGCATCGATGCGGCTGATCGTGGCCGGGCTCGGCATCTCGGCGGATGCGCTTACCGGCCAGTAGAGCAACGGAAAGACGGCGAGTTCGTCCTTGGAAATGTCGACGGGGACCGGCGCGCCGGGCTCGAGCGTGGTGCGGTAGGTCAGGAACTCGGTCAGCCCCGCCAGCCCGCGCTCGGAGACACGGTCCACCTCCGCCTCGCCGGTGACGACATAGGCGAGGTGGGTGGTGTCCATCCGGTCGAGCAGTGCGGCGTCGTCCGGCCGCGTGTCGTCGGCAAGTGCCGGGGCCGGCGCCAGCGTGGCGAGTGCCAGGCCGAGACCGAGGGCGAGCGCAAGGGCGGCGGCGCCGCGCGTGACGGCAGGCCGGAAGCGGCGCGCAAAGGCGCCGCCCATGATGAGCACGATCAGGCAATCGGCGAGCAGCAGGAGCGCCGCGATCAGGAACAGCGCCGGCTTCAGCGACTGCGCGACCTGGCCGATCAGGCTTTCGCGGGCGACGGCGGGGGCGTCGGTCGAGGGCAGCGGCGCGAGGCTCGTTCCCGCCGGAAACAGGTTGTGGGCCAGAAAGCCGTCCTGCGAGCCGTAGAGGCCCGGAGGATTGTCGGCGGTGGCGGGGACCGTGCCGGCGGCGGCCGGGTCGAGTGGCTTGGCTTCGCCGGTATCGGTCGAGAGCGTGCCCGTGGCGGTGAGCAGCCGGAAGGGCGGCAGGTGCTGGCCCTGCGTCTCGCCGTTGGCGGCGACGCCGCCGCCGCGCGACAGCTGCACGCTGCGGCGGAGCATCTCGACGAAATCGCCTGATAGCGGCAGGTTGGACCAGCCGGTCTCGGCGCTGACGTGGAAGAGCACGATGCGGCCCGCGCCGACCTTGCCGGTGGTCACGAGCGGCGTGCCGTCGGCGAGGCTCGCCCAGGTACGCTCCGGCAGGTCGGGGGTCGGTTCGGCCAAGACCTGCCGCTTGACGAGGACGTCGCCCGCGCGTGGCATGCCGGCAAAGGGGCTGGTCGGCGGATAGTCGGCGAGCGGCTGCGGCTCGGACCAGGACAGGGCCCCGTCGAGCGCGCGCTCGCCCTTGCGCAGCACCACCGGCACCAGCGGGTCGTCGGCGGGGGCGGCGGCCAGGCGCGGTCCGGCGAAGCGGATCAGCATGCCGCCGGCCTCGAGCCAGCGCTGCAGCGGCGCATAGGTCTCCTCCGGCAGGCGGCCGACATCGGCCATGATCATCACCGAGGGGCGCTGCTCCAGCAGTTCGGGAATGCCGGCGGCGAGATCGGCGACGTTGGGCCGGACGAGATCGGAGAAGGGCGCCAATGCCTGCTCGATATAGTGCAGCGAGGACAGCAGCGGCTGGCTGGCGTCATGCGTCTCGCCGGTGAGCAGGGCCACGCGGCGGCGGCGGAAGCCGTCATCCAGCATGTAGGTGCCGCCGGCGGTCGCAAGGCCGTCGATCGTCACCTGGGCGAAGTCGTTGCGCAGCTCGAAGGGGGCGGCGATGCTGCCGGTGCCGGTTGCTTCGCCGGCGGCGAAGGTCAGGGTGCCGTTGGCGATTGCCCGGCCGCGGGTGTCGTGCGCGGTCAGCGCCAGCGTGCGCGCCTCGCCGGCGGCAAGGCGGCTCGCGGTCACGTCCATCGTCTCGGCGTCGTTGTTGGCGTCGGTCAGCGCGACCGTGCTGCGGCCGTCGCCCTCGACGAGGCGCAACTGCGCCGGCTGCAGGTCCTGCAGCGCGGGGACCGTGCCGTCGTCGTCGCTGCCGGCGATGCCGTCGGAGAGGAAGGCGAGCGTGCCGGGCGGGGTGCCGGCCAGCGCCGTCCGCAGCGCGGCGACCGCCTGCTCGCGATGGGCGGGCAGGGGGCGCGGCTGGGCGGCGGCAAGCCGCGTGCGGGCGGTCGCCGCATCGGTGGGCACGGCATCGTGCTGGCGGTCGACGGTAAAGACCACGGAGATCGGCAGGTCGCGCGCCTCGGCGTCGTCGATCATGGCATTTGCCGTGTCGACGCGGCGCTGCCAGTCGCCGGCCGCGGCCCAGCTGTTGTCGATCACCAGCACCAGCGGGCCGGAGGCCACGAGCGTGTTCTCGCGCGGATTGAGCACGGGGTCGGCGATCGCGAGGATCACGGCGGCCGCCATCAGCATGCGCAGCAGCGTCAGCCACCAGGGGCTGCGCGCCGGCGTCTCCTCGCGCTTGAGGATCGAGGCGAGGATGCGGAAGGGCGGAAAGGCCTCGACGACGGGCTTCGGCGGCGTCAGCCGCAAGAGCCACCAGATCGCCGGCAGCACGACCAGGGCTGCGAGCACGGCGGGATAGGCGAAGGCAAGGCCGCTCATCGGCGATCTCCGGCCATCTTCGGTGCCGGCATGCCGGAGAGGTACATGTGGACGGAGATCAGGGCTTCCGAGGCGAGATGGTCGGTGCGGTGGGCGACGAAGCTCCAGCCGAGATGACGCAGGCTGTCGGCAAGTGCGGCCCGGCGGGCCTGGTAGGCGCGGGTATAGTCCTCCCGCAGCGTCTCGGCGCGGCCGGCCGTCAGCTTCTGGCCGGTCTCGGGATCGGTGAATTCGGTGCGCCCGGCATAGGGAAAGGTGTCCTCGGCGGGATCGGCGACCTCGACCACATGGCCGCGCAGGCCGCGCCGGGCGAGCGGAGCGAGGCGCTCCATGATCGTATCCGGCGCGTCGAGGAAGTCGCCGATCAGGACGATGTCGCTGGAGCCGCGGATCATGTCGGTTCGCGGCAGGCCGTCGGTGAGCGGGCTATGGGCGATGGCGGTCGCGAGCCTTTCTGCGGCATTGCGCGCGGCGATCGGCTCCATCACGCCGGGGCAGCCGATGCGTTCGCCGGAGCGGGCCAGGATCTCCGCCAGCGCCAGCATGACGACGAGCGCGCGGCTTTCCTTCGAGACGGCGCCGAGCTGCGACTTGAACATCATAGATGGCGACAGGTCGGCCCAGAGCCAGATCGTGTGGGCGGCCTCCCATTCGCGGTCGCGCACATAGGTGTGGTCGTCGCGGGCTGAACGGCGCCAGTCGATGCGCGACAGGCTCTCGCCGTCGACGTAGGGGCGGAACTGCCAGAAATTCTCGCCGATGCCGCGCTTGCGGCGGCCGTGCCAGCCGGCGATCACGGTGTTGGCGAGGCGACGGGCCTCGACCAGGCAATCGGGGATCAGCGCTGCGCGCGCCTGCGCCCGGGAAAGCACTTCGGCCGACGGTGTACGCTCGACGATGGTTCCGATGGCGGCCATTCAGCGCCTCCCGTCAGCCGCGGGCCTGCCGGACGAGCGAGGCGATCACGTCGCGCACCGATATGCCCTCGGCGCGGGCGGCGAAGGTCAGCGCCATGCGGTGCTGCAGCACCGGCTCGGCGAGCGCCAGAACGTCGTCGACCGAGGGCGCGAGACGGCCCTCGTAGAGGGCGCGGGCGCGGGCGCAGAGCATCAGCGCCTGGCCGGCGCGCGGGCCGGGACCCCAGGCGACCTGCTTGTCGGTCTCGGCGTTGCCGTGGCCCGGGCGGGCGGAACGGACGAGCGCGAGGATCGCGTCGAGCACCGTCTCGCCGACCGGCATCTGGCGGATCAGCGTCTGGATCTCCTGCAGGCGGTCGGCGGTCAGCGCCTGGCCCGCCTCGGCCTCGGCCAGGCCGGTCGTCTCCAGAAGGATCCGGCGCTCGGCGACGAGGTCGGGATAGTGCACGTCGACCTGCAGCAGGAAGCGGTCGAGCTGCGCTTCGGGCAGGGGATAGGTGCCCTCCTGCTCCAGCGGGTTCTGGGTCGCGAGCACATGGAAGGGGCGGGGCAGGTCGTTGGCGCGGCCGGCGACGGTCACGTGGTATTCCTGCATCGCCTGCAGCAGCGCCGACTGGGTGCGCGGCGAGGCGCGGTTGATCTCGTCGGCCATCAGGAGCTGGGTGAAGATCGGGCCGGGGACGAAGCGGAAGGAGCGCTTGCCGTTTTCGTCCTGGTCCATCACTTCCGAGCCGAGGATGTCGGACGGCATCAGGTCGGGGGTGAACTGGATGCGGCTGGAATTCAGGCCGAGCACGGTGCCGAGGGTGGAGACCAGCTTGGTCTTGGCAAGGCCCGGCACGCCGACCAGCAGCGCATGGCCGCCGGAAAGGACGGCCAGCATCGTCTGCTCGACGACGCTTTCCTGTCCGAAGATGACCTTGCCGACCTCCTGGCGTACCCTTGCGATGTCGGCCAGGGCGCGCTCGGCGGCTGCGACCACGGCCTTTTCGTCGAGAGCTGCCTCGGAGGATGTCATAACGCCCATGGTCGTCTCCAGAATACCGGGTTACGCCTTCCGTCGGGCCGAAGCTCCTGTCGCTCCAACGGTCGATTGTTGAGCTTATCGGCTCACCTGCTGCTGACAAGCCATGTCGAAATGACTATCTCGTCACAAGTGCTTGAAATAGGAGCCAACCGGGACGGAACAATGGCGAAGGGCGATATTCAGGCCTTAGGCGATGCGGCCGGACTGGCGGCGCTGATTGCGCGCGCTGACGCCGACAAAGGCGACCAAAACCGAGGCCTGCCGCCCGTGGAGAAGTGGAATCCTCCCGATTGCGGCGACATCGACATGGAGATCAGGGCCGACGGCACGTGGTTCTACATGGGCACGCCGATCGGCAGGGTGCCGCTGGTGCGGCTGTTTTCCACGGTGTTGCGGCGGGAAGAGGACGGCAGGACCTGTCTCGTAACACCTGTGGAAAAGGTCGGCATCCGCGTCGTCGACGCGCCGTTCGTCGCCGTCGAGATGGAAGCGGTGGGTGAAGGAGAGACTCAGGTGCTGACGTTTCGCACCAATGTCGGCGACGTCGTGGAGGCCGGCCCCGACCATCCGCTGCGGTTTGTCGTCCACGGCGATAACAAAGAATTGAAGCCCTACCTGCATGTCCGCGGTCGGCTGGAGGCGCTCGTTTCGCGGCCGGTCATGTACGACATCGTGGCGCTCGGCGAGACGATCGCGGTCGAGGGGACGGAGATGTTCGCGGTGCGCTCGGGCGGCGTCGTGTTTCCGGTCATGCCGGCGGCAGAGCTGGAAGCGCTGATCCGATGAGTTTTCCCCTCTACAGCGCGACAGAATTCCGCCGCCGCGCCATCGAACAGTCGCGGACGATCACCACCGACAGCTGGCGCGAGAGCGGCGACGCCAGGATGAACCCGGCGACGGTCGCCCATGTGCAGGAGATGACGCTGAAGGACGCGGCCGTGCTGGTTGCCGCCGTGGACGAGGGCGACGATGCGCGCCTGATCTTCACGCAGCGCACCGCGACGCTGCGCAAGCACTCCGGCCAGATCGCCTTTCCGGGCGGGGCTGTCGACGAGGACGACCACGACGTCGAGGCGGCCGCCGCGCGCGAGGCGGAAGAGGAGATCGGGCTCGATCGCCGGCTGATAGAGACGGTCGGACGCCTGCCGGACTACATGGCGCTCTCCGGCTTCCGCATCACGCCGGTGCTGGCGGTGGTGCAGCCGGGTTTCTCGCTGACGCTCAACCCGGTCGAGGTCGATGACGTGTTCGAGGTGCCGCTGTCGTTTCTGATGGATCCCGCCAACCACGAGACGGGAAGCGGCGTCTGGCTAGGCGGCGAGCGTCACTACTACCGCATGCCCTATGAGGGGCGGAACATCTGGGGCATCACCGCGGGCATCGTCCGGGTGATCTATGAAAGGCTCTATGCATGACGTCGCTTTCGGATCAGGCCTGGTTCAGGCAACCGGCGCTGCGGCGCGTGCTCGATCTTCTGAACGCCGACGGCGGCGAGGCCCGCATCGCCGGGGGTGCGGTCCGGAACGCGCTGATGGGCGTGCCGGCCGGGGACGTCGATATCGCAACGACGCTCGTGCCGCAGGAGGTGGTCGCGCGGGCTAAAGCGGCCGGGATCAAGGCGGTGCCGACCGGCATCGACCACGGAACCGTGACGCTGGTCGCAAGCGGTACGCCGTTCGAGGTGACGACGCTGCGCCGGGACGTCGAGACGGACGGCCGGCGGGCGCAGGTGGCGTTCGGAACGGACTGGCAGGAGGACGCCGAACGGCGCGACCTCACGATCAACGCGCTCTATGCGACCGCGGAGGGGGAGGTCATCGACCTCGTGGGCGGATTGCCCGACATCGAGACGAGGACCGTGCGTTTCATTGGCGATGCGGCGCAGCGGATCGCCGAGGATCACCTGCGGATCCTGCGCTTCTTCCGCTTCTTCGCCTATTACGGCGGCGGCCGCCCGGATGCGGACGGGCTTCGGGCCTGCGCGCGGGCAAAGGACAAGCTCGCATCGCTCTCGGCCGAGCGCGTCTGGTCGGAGACCAAGAAGCTCCTTGCCGCGCCCGATCCGTTCCGCGCGCTGCTCTGGATGCGGCAGTCCGGCGTGCTTTCGGCCATCCTGCCCGAGACCGAAAAATGGGGCATCGACGCCATCCCGGCGCTGATTGCGACCGAACGGGCGCTGAATTGGGATCCGGATCCGCTGCTGCGGCTTTCGGCGATGGTGCCGCCGGACGGCGAGCGGCTCGCCGCCCTCTCGGAGCGGCTGCGGCTGTCGCGCGCCGAAGCCGCCGCTCTCGGCAGCTGGGCCGCGGCGCCGGAAATCCCGAAGACGCTCGCCGATACGGCCTTCGATCGGATGCTGTACCGGAACGGCCGCGAGGGCCTGACGACGCGCCTGAAGCTTTCACTCGCCGCGGCACGGTCGAAGGCGGAGGGGGGCGACCCCGCGGCGATGGCGGAGAGCGCCCGCGTCCAGCGCCTGCTGGACCGTGCCACCCGCTGGACGCGCCCCGCATTCCCGCTGTCCGGCGCCGATGTGCTCGCCGCCGGCATCGCCGCCGGTCCGGCTGTCGGCAAGATGCTGGAGGCGCTGGAGACGGAATGGGTGGAGGGGAACTTCAACCTCGACCGCACGGCGCTGATGACGCGCCTGCAAACGCTGGCGAAGGGGGCCTGACGTCAGGTTTCGCCGGCGCGAACGGGCCGGGGCAGGGCGGCCGGGCGGTGCCGGACCGTGAGCCCCGGCATGGAAACGCCGCGCAAGTCGGTTGCGCGGCGCCGGTCCGGTGGGGTCGTCGGAAAAGGCGATGGCCGGTCAGGCGCTCACTTTCTCGTCGACGATCCGTGTCTTGATATTCTCGACCATGTTCTCGCGAATGACGGTTTCGCCATGGGCGGTGCGCAGGTGCTCGACTGTGCGGCGGACGACTTCCGCATCATTGTCGGCGCGCGTATGCCACTCGCATCCGGGGACGAGCGTTCCACATTCAAACAGTCTCATGGCATATCTCCCTGTGTTTGTGCTGTGTTCGTGCCGGGCACTTTCTTGGTCCCCGCCGGTCGTGCGGCCGGACCGGGGCGTGACAAGGGGGCAACGCGGAACGGACGGCGTGGTTCCGCTCCGCAGGCGAAGATCAGCGCCTCGCCCATGCGTCGAAGCAGGCCGACGTCTTCTGGTCCTGGCCCTTGACGGCTCCGGGGGATGATTTTCCCGCCGGCTGTTGCCCGGCCAGTTGCTGGCGGGCCTGTTGCAGATAGTACTCCCGCGGCAGGCTGGTGCCGCTTGCGATGCGGATGTTTTCAGCGATGCGGTTGATGAGTTCGGCACTCCCGAGAACATTCTCCTCGCTTCTCGGCATGCCGGCAGCCGTATTCGTCATGATAACCCTCCTCCGATGGAACCATGCAGGACAATCGTAGCATAGGAAACACTAGTCCGGTATGCGCCGGGGACGGTTGACCCAGCGCAAATACGCGTGAACGGATTGTGTCCGGGCGGTTCCCGTTTCCGGCCGAGGCTCGGCCGGTCGGCACCCGGTCAGGGCCAGCGAACCACCGGAGGCATGGAGGAGAGGATGGATTCGACGTTGCCGCCGGTCTTCAGGCCGAAGATCGTGCCGCGGTCGTAGAGCAGGTTGAACTCCACGTAGCGGCCGCGGCGTACGAGCTGCTCGTCGCGGTCCTCCTCGGTCCAGCCGTTGTTGAAGTTCGAACGGACGATCTTCGGATAGACGAGGCCAAAGGCGCGGCCGACGTCCTGCGTGAAGGCGAAATCGGCCTCCCAGCCGCCGGCTTCCTTCGGCGAATGCAGCCAGTCGTAGAAGATGCCGCCGACGCCGCGCGGTTCGCCGCGGTGCTTGAGGAAGAAATATTCGTCGCACCAGGCCTTGAACTTCGGATAGTCGGCGACCGGGTGGCGCTTGCAGGTGATCTCCATGGCGCGGTGGAACAGCACCGTGTCGGGGTCGGCCTGGGAGCGCCTGCGGCCGAGCATCGGGGTCAGGTCGGCACCGCCGCCGAACCAGTGGCTGGTGGTGACGACCATGCGGGTGTTCATGTGCACGGTGGGCACGTTGGGATTGACGGGATGCGCGATCAGCGAGATGCCGGAGGCCCAGAAGCGCGGATCATCGGCAGCACCGGGGATCTGGCCGCGGAACTCGGGCGAGAACTCGCCGTGCACGGTGGAGGTGTGGATGCCGACCTTCTCGAAAACGCGGCCCGACATCATCGACATGCGGCCGCCGCCGCCGTCACCGTCCTCGCGCTGCCAGTCACGGCCGACGAACCGCCCCGGCTCGCGATCGCCGAGCGGACCCTGGAGTTCGTCCTCGAGGGCTTCGAATGCCGCGCAGAGCTGGTCGCGCAAGCTCTCGAACCACGCCCGGGCGCGCGCCTTGCGCTCGGCTATGTCGTCCGGCAGGCCCCTTGGCAGGTCCGGTCGTTCCATCGTCTGTTCCCCAGCGGGGCCGCATCGCGCGGCCGATTCTGCATCCGTGGCCCATTTCCCATTTTTCGCCGTCCTTTGGCAACCGTCGGCCGCGATTCACCTGAACAGGGCGGGACTCGCCAAAGTCGCGCCGGCATCCTATCTTGGAAACATGAATGTGCTGCCGGAGGCTTTCTGAATGGCGCGTATTCCAGGTCCCCCGCCGCTCGACGGCCTGAAGCGGCGGATCGAACAGAGCAGGCAGGCGCGCACCGCGCAGCAAAAGGGCCATTTTGTCCGCGAGACCTACCAGCTCGAGCGCGATGCCGCGCGCCAGAAGGCGCGGGAATGGTTCGAAACCTGGCCGAAGGCCGCCTACTGGACCGAGGTCGAAAGCTGGCGGCCCCTGGAAGGCGACCGGATCGAATTCACCATGCGCAGGCTGTCCAGCGCGGACTGACGGTTCCTATCCCGTGACTTCGCAGGGGCCGCGTCGATTTGTCGTCGGTTGTAGCGCGGCAGACACATCGGTTGTTGCGCGCATGCGGTAGGAGGGCGCTCCACCGGATTTTTCCCGCATGTTCCGCGCCGTCGCGATCCTTTCCGTTACCCAGATCATTGCCTGGGCCACCATGTTCATGGCGGTGTCGGTGCTGGGCGATGCGATCGCCACGGATCTCGGCCTGACGGCGGCGGAGGTGTTCCTCGGCCCGTCCGCGATGCTGGTCGCCATGGCGTTCGCGTCGCCGGCGACGGCCTTTCTCTACCGGCGCGTCGATCCGCGCATGGTGCTGGTCGCGGGGAGCCTTGCCGCCCTTCCGGGCTTCGCCCTCCTCGCCACCGCGCAGAGCCCTGCGGTCTACTATGCCGGCTGGGTGGTGCTCGGGATCGCAGGCGCGGGCGCGCTGACGAATGCGGCGCATGTCTACCTGTCACAGGCGTTTTCTGTCGCCGCCCGGCGGGCGATCGGAGCGCAGATGCTCGCCATGGCCCTGGCGCCGACCGTCTCCTGGCCGGCGGCCGCCTTTCTGCAGCAGGCCTTCGGCTGGCGGGTGACCTTCGTCCTCTTCGCGGGCGCCATGCTGCTCGTCGTCGTGCCGCTGACCCTCTTCGGGCTGCGGCCGGTGCGGCCGGCGATTTCGGAGCGGGATGTCGATACCGGCCGCCGGAGCGCGACCGGCGGCCGGTACTGGCTGGTCATGGGCCTGATCGTCGGGGCGATTGCGCTGAACGGCTTCGTCACCTGGGGCTTCCAGCTCGTCGTCATCGCGCTGTTTCGCGATCTCTCCGTCCCGACGGCGCTCGCCGTCGGTTTCGCGTCCGCGATCGGCGTGGTGCAGATGTCGGCGCGGCTGATCGATTTCCTCGGCGGAAACCGCTGGGACGGGCTGACGACCGGGCTCGTGGCGGCCGGCCTGATGCCGGTGTCGCTGGCGGTCCTGATCGCGGGCTCCGGCGCCCAGTGGACGATCGTCGCCTTTCTCGTTCTCTACGGGCTTTCCAGCGGCGCCATGGCGGTCAGCCGGGCGACGATGCCGCTCGTCTTCTTCGAGGGCGCCGACTATGCCACCGCGATCGCCCGCGTCGGCCTGCCGCTCAACCTCGCCTTTGCCGCAGCGCCGCCCCTGTTCAGCTTCATGATCGACGGCTTCGGCAGCCGGGCGGCGCTGCTGGTCGCGCTGGCCCTTTCGCTCGGTACGCTCGCCTGCCTTGCGGCGCTGAACGCAATTCGCCCGAAGGCCGACAGGGAGTGCATTGACCGGGAACCACGCGCCCCTTAAATTGCGGCCATCTGAAACAGCTGAAAGGTGCCGGTTCGATCAATGCGTCCGGCGAACACCGCTTGTTCGAGCTCGCGATTGCATTTCTTCTTATCGTCATCAACGGTCTCTTTGCCCTTTCCGAACTCTCTATCGTCTCGTCGCGCAGGGTCCGGCTGAAAACAATGGCCGCCCAGGGGCGGCGCGGTGCCGAGGCCGCCATCCGGCTGGCCGACAATCCCGGCAGGTTCCTCTCCACGGTCCAGATCGGCATCACGCTGGTCGGTATCCTCGCCGGCGCGGTCTCGGGTGCCGCACTCGGCGGGCGGCTCGGCCAGATCCTGCTCGACGCCGAGGTCCCGGCCTGGCTTGCAGGCCCGCTCGGCTACGGCATCGTCATCACGCTGATCACCTATCTCTCGGTCGTGGTCGGCGAACTCGTGCCCAAGCAGATCGCGCTGCGCAATCCGGAGCGCTTTGCCTGCATGGTGGCGCCCGGCATGTCGCTCCTGTCCAAGGTCGGCGGCCCGTTCGTCTGGCTGCTGGACGGTTCCACCAAGGTCATCTTCCGCATCTTCGGCCTGCACGAGGCGCCCGAAAGCGTCGTCACCGACGAGGAGATCAAGGCGGTGATGGCCGAGGCCGAGGCCGCCGGCGTCATCGAGAGCGGCGAGCAGAGCATGATCGCCGGCGTGATGCGCTTCTCCGATCGCGAGGCGCGCGGGCTGATGACGCCGCGCAAGGACGTGGACTGGATCGACCTTTCCGACGATCCCGCCGAGCTCCGCCAGCAGATATTCACCAGCCAGCACTCTCGCCTTCCGGTCAGCGAGGACGGCATCGAATCGATCATGGGCATCCTGCAGACGCGCGAGCTCCTGCCGGCCATCGCCTCCGGCGCGCCGTTCGATATCCGCAGCTACATCCGCCAGGCGCCGGTCATCCCGGACGGCATGGACGCGATGCGGGTGCTGGAGGCGCTGCGCTCGTCCGACGTGCCGATGCTGCTGGTCCACGACGAATACGGTCACTTCGAGGGCGTGCTGACGCCGGCCGACGTGCTCGAGGCGATCGCCGGCGTGTTCCGCTCCGACATCGGCGAGGGCGAGGAGGACGACTATGCGGTCGAGCGGGCCGACGGTTCGTGGCTGATCTCCGGCTCCATGCCGATCGACGAACTGGCGGACCGCTTCGGCCTCTCCCTGCCGGAGAGCCGCAACTACCAGACGGTCGCCGGCCTGATCATCGACGTGCTGCAGCACCTGCCGGTCACCGGCGAGATCGCCCAGACACAGGGCTGGCAGTTCGAGATCGTCGACATGGACGGCCGCCGGATCGACAAGCTGCTGGCCAGCAAGCTTCCCTGACGAATCGGGCAGTTCCCCTCCCCGGAATGACGGTTACCCGTACCGGGACGGTACGGGTGGTGGTCAGGGCTCGATGAGCCTTGCGCCGCTGCCGTCGCGGCCAAGCGCGTCATAAGGGTTGCGCAGAGGGCATTCCTGCATCGACAGGCAGCCGCAGCCGATGCAGCCCTCGAGATGGTCGCGAAGGGCGGTCAACTTCGCGATGCGCTCGTCGAGCGTCTTGCGCCAGCGCTGCGACAACGCGTGCCAGTCGGCCTTCGACAGCGGCCGGTCGTGCGGCAGGGCCGACAGCGCGTCGGCGATCTCTGAAAGCGGAATCCCGGTCTTCTGGGCGATCTTGATCACCGCCACCCGGCGCAGGATCGAGCGCGGGTAGCGGCGCTGGTTGCCGCGGTTGCGGTTGCTGCGGATCAGCCCCTTGGTCTCGTAGAAATGCAGCGTCGACACGGCGATGCCGCTGCGGGCGGCGACTTCGCCGACGCTCAGTTCGAACGGGATCTTTTGTTCCGGATTTGGCATGGGCGCTGTTGACCTCGACTATGGTTGAGGTTTTATAGCATCGTCTCCGTAGCCTTTGAAACCGGAGTCACAGCATGAAAGAGCATATCCGCGTCACGATGATCTATGGCAGCGCCCGCGAGGGGCGCTTCTGCGATACGGTGGCCGACTGGCTCAAGGCGGAACTGCGCGAGGTCGGCGGCTGCGCGCTGACCGTCCTCGATCCCGCCGAGCTGACCTTTTCCGCCAGCGGGCCGGACGAGCTTTCGGCGGCGATCATCGAGACCAAGCTGGAGGAGGCGGATGCCTTCCTGATCGTCGTGCCGGAATACAATCACGGCTATCCGGCCGTATTGAAGGCGTTGATCGACAGCGCCTACCGGCCCTGGCACGCCAAGCCCGTCGCCTTCGTCTCCTATGGCGGCGTTTCCGGCGGCCTGCGCGCCGTCGAGCAACTCAGGCAGGTGTTTGCCGAACTGCACGCCGTCGCCATCCGCGACACGGTGAGCCTGGCGCACGCCTGGTCGCATTTCGATTCCCAGGGCCATCCCTTCCGCCCGGCGCAGATGCGGGGGCCGCTGATCGTCATGATGCGGCGGCTGTTCTGGTGGGCGCGGGCGCTCAGGAACGCCCGCGAGGAGAGCGTCTATGACAGCGCGGCCGCCTGAGGCGCAGGCGAGGGCGGTGACGGAGCGTCTGGCTCAGGCGAAGCCCGTCTGCCGCAGCGCCTCGCCGGCGATCATCGCGGCCGACATGGCGACGTTGATCGAGCGCTGCCCCTCGACCATCGGGATGAGGATGCGGGCGTCCGCCCGCGCGTGGACGTGATCGGGAACGCCGGCGCTTTCGCGGCCGAAGAGGAGCACGTCGTCCGGCCGGTAGGCGACGTCGACATAGGGCGTCGCCGCCTTCGTCGAGGCGAGGACGAGCCTGCGGCCAGAGGCCTCCCGCCATTCCTCGAAACGCTCCCAGGTGACGTGGCGGGTCAGCGCGACGGCGGCGAGATAATCCATGCCGGCGCGTTTCAGGCTGCGGTCGGAGATGTCGAAGCCGGCCGGCTCGATCACGTCGACGCCGAGCCCGAGGCAGGCGGCAAGGCGCAGGATCGTTCCGGTGTTGCCGGCGATGTCGGGCTGGTAGAGGGCGATGCGCAGGTCGGACATGCCCTGCCATAGCGCAAAGCGGAGCCCTGCCAAAGGCCCTCTTCGTCAGTCCGGGCGGCAGTTTGTGCCGATCGGGCAACAGGCCGGGGGCGGATGACGCCGAAATTGGCGGAATGCGCTGGCAAAACGACGCAATTCAGGGTAACAAGCGTCATCCTCAACGCGAGAACAGGGAGGCAGCCGGATGGACATAGCTTATCGACCACGCCTCCTTGACGGCCTGTTCCGCCGCCTCGCCTAGGCGCTCGACGCTCTTTTCCAACTTCGCCTTTTCAATCGACCGCATCCGGCCCCGTTCGCCGCCATGCGGCCTTCCCGGCCCGAAGTGCCCGCCCGCCCATGGCGCAGGCCGCTTTCGAGAGGGTCCGGGTCAATTTTCGGAGAGTGAACCACCATGTTCGGCTGGTTTGAAAGCAGACTGAATCCCTATCCTGCCGAGGAGCCGACGCTTCCGCCGCAGGGTCTTTTTGACTTTTGCTGGCACTACACCAGACCCGCGGCGCCGTGGCTCTTCATCATGGCGATCCTGACGGCGCTGATCGCCGTCGGCGAGGTGATGCTGTTCCAGTTCCTCGGCAATATCGTCGACTGGCTGTCGAATGCCGACCGCGCGAGCTTCCTTCAGACGGAGGGGACGCGGCTCTTCTGGATGGGGGCGATCGTGCTGGTCGGCCTGCCGCTGGTGGTGGCGCTCGATTCGCTGATCATGCACCAGGTGCTGCTCGGCAACTATCCGATGATCGCGCGCTGGCAGATGCACCGCTACCTCCTGCGCCAGAGCATGACGTTCTTTGCCAACGAGTTCGCCGGGCGCGTCGCCACCAAGGTGATGCAGACCTCGCTCGCCGTGCGCGAGACGGTGATGAAGATCCTCGACGTCTTCGTCTATGTCGTCACCTATTTCGTCACCATGATCGCGGTGGTGGCGAATGCCGACGTCCGGCTGGTGGCGCCGCTGATCGTCTGGCTGACCATCTATGTGGCGATCGTCTGGTATTACGTGCCGAAGCTGCGCAAGATCTCGTCCGAGCAGGCCGACGCCCGCTCGATGATGACCGGGCGGATCGTCGACAGCTACACCAACATCGCGACGGTGAAGCTGTTCTCGCATGCCGGCCGCGAGGAGGACTATGCCCGCAACGGCATGGACGAGTTCCTGCAGACCGTGCACCGGCAGATGCGCAAGGTGACGATGTTCCACATCCTCGTCTACGTGAACAATTGCGTGGCCCTGTTCGCCATCGGCTCGCTGTCGATCGGCTTCTGGCTGAACGGGGCGATCTCGGTCGGCGCGATCGCGATCGCGATCGGCCTTGCCATGCGCATCAACGGCATGTCGCAGTGGATCATGTGGGAAGTCTCGGCGCTGTTCGAGAACATCGGCACCGTCTATGACGGCATGGGCATGATGACGAAGGCGCACGACATCACCGACCATCCGCAGGCGGAGATCCTGTCTGCGAAGAAGGGTGCGATCGACTTCGAGGGCGTCGGCTTCCACTACGGGCGCAGCAAGGGCGTGATCGGCAACCTGTCGCTTGCCATCGCAGCCGGCGAGAAGATCGGCCTGGTCGGCCGTTCGGGTGCCGGCAAGACGACGATGATGAACCTGCTCCTGCGGTTCTACGACCTGGAGAAGGGGCGTATCACCATCGACGGGCAGGACATCGCCAGGGTCACGCAGGACAGCCTGCGCAGCAAGATCGGCGTCGTGACGCAGGACACATCGCTGTTGCACCGCACGATCCGCGACAACATCGCCTACGGCCGGCCGGATGCGACCGATGCCGAGATCATCGAGGCGGCCCGGCGCGCCAATGCCTGGAACTTCATTGAGGACCTGGTCGACCTGCACGGCCGCAAGGGCCTGGACGCCCAGGTCGGCGAGCGCGGGGTCAAGCTCTCCGGCGGCCAGCGCCAGCGCATCGCGATCGCCCGCGTGTTCCTCAAGGACGCGCCGATCCTGATCCTCGACGAGGCGACCTCGGCGCTCGATTCCGAAGTCGAGGCGGCGATCCAGGAGAACCTGTTCGCGCTGATGGAAGGCAAGACGGTGATCGCGATCGCCCACCGCCTGTCGACGCTGACGGAAATGGACCGACTCGTCGTGCTGGACAAGGGCCACATCCACGAGATGGGCACCCACGCCGAGCTCGTCGCGAAGGGCGGCATCTATGCCGACCTGTGGACCCGCCAGTCCGGCGGCTTCATCGCCGACGACGAAAAGAGCGAGGCCGCGGCGGAGTAGCGTCTCTGTCGTTGGCGGCGGCGAACGCGAGCGCCGGCCGCACCCCGCCGGCCTCTTCTGGCCTGCCTGGGTGTGTACGCCGCCTGCCGGGGCTTCCCGTTTGCCTGCCCAAACCCGCCGTCATGCCGGCCCCCGAGCCGGCATCCAGTCCGCGCAAGTCCTTGCGCGCAAAGGTGCTTCTCCCGCGCAGCGGACGCGTCGCCGCTGGACACCGGATCGGGTCCGGTGTGACGGTGAGAGGGTGTGACGGCATTATTCCCATACGCAAACCGCGCATCCCGATACCTTTGTCGTGCCCGCCGCCGCACAGAAGTCGTCCCCTTCGAGCCGCCCTTGCTTGCCGAAGTTTAATTTGCCGCGTCGCGGAATCGGCCTATATCTTCGGCCATGGTCCTGCGCGCGCTCTTCTCCTACTTCGAAAACTGGATCAGGCCGTTCGCGCGGACCGAGGATCTGCGCCCGCCCTCAGGCCTGATCGGCTTCACCGCGTTCTATGTGCGCCAGGCGCCGGGGCCGTTCGTGGCGATGCTGATCCTCGGCGGGCTGACGGCGGCGATCGAGGCGGCGACCTTCTGGTTCGTCGGGCGGGTCGTCGACATCCTGGCGAGCGTGAAGCCGGAGGACGGCTGGGGCGGCCTGATCGCCGGGCACGGCTACGAACTGCTGGCGATGCTGGCGTTGATCGGCATTGTCCGCTTCGCCGTCACCTTCCTGACGGCGCTGTTCGACCAGCAGGTCATCACCCAGGGCTTCTACAACATGGTTCGCTGGCAGTCCTATGCGCATGTCGCCCGCCAGTCGCTCTCCTTCTTCCAGAACGACTTTTCCGGACGGATCGTCACCAAGGTCTGGTCGGCCGGGCAGGCGACGGGCGACGTCATCACCTCGTTCATGGAAAGCGTCTGGTTCGTGACGATCTACGCGGCCTCGACGCTGGTGCTGATCGGCGGGCTGGACCTGCGGCTGGCTTTGATCATCTGCGTGTGGATCGGCGTCTTTTCGCTGCTGGCACGCTTCTTCGTGCCGCGCATCCGCTACCATTCGAAGGAATCGGCCGAGGCTGCCTCGATGCTGAACGGCCGCATGGTCGATGCCTATTCCAACATCCAGACGCTCAAGCTGTTCGGTCGCGACGACGTCAACGACCGCTATATGCTGCAGGGCTTCGAGACCTACCAGGAGACGATCCGGCGCTTCGCCCGGTTCCTCACCGGCGTGCGCGCCTCGATGGCGCTGCTGTCGGGCATCATGATCGTTTCGATGGGCGTGCTCTGCATCCACCTCTGGCTCGCCTCCTCGATCACCTCGGGTGCCGTCGCCTTCACCATGGCGCTGGTGCTGCGGCTCAACTTCCTGCTCAACCGGCTGATGACGCAATTGAACAACATCATGCGCAACATCGGCACGATCCAGAATTCGGCCGAGCTGATCTCGCAGCCGATCGGCCTCGTCGACCGGCCGGATGCCCGGCCGCTGGCGGTGAGCCGGCCTGAGATCCGCTTCGAGAACATCCGCTTTCACTACGGTCGCGAATCGGGCGTGATCGAGAACCTGTCGCTGACCATCAAGCCGGGCGAGAAGGTGGGCATCGTCGGCCGCTCGGGCGCCGGAAAGTCGACGCTGGTCAACCTGCTCCTGCGCTTCTACGAGCTGGAGGGCGGGCGCATCCTCGTCGCCGGCCAGGACATCGCGGCGGTGACGCAGGAGAGCCTGCGCGCGAATATCGGCATGGTGAGCCAGGATACCGCGCTGCTGCACCGCTCGATCCGCGACAACATCCTGTTCGGCAAGGCCGATGCCAGCGAGGCGGAAATGATCGAGGCTGCCGCCGAGGCGGAGGCGAACGAGTTCATCCTGCGGCTGGAGGACCAGCGCGGGCGCCGCGGCTACGACGCCCATGTCGGCGAGCGCGGGGTGAAGCTCTCCGGCGGCCAGCGCCAGCGGATCGCGATCGCCCGCGTCATGCTGAAGGACGCGCCGATCCTCGTCCTCGACGAGGCGACGTCGGCGCTCGATTCGGAAGTCGAAGCGGCGATCCAGTCCAATCTCTCCCGGCTGATGCACGGCAAGACCGTGCTCGCGATCGCCCACAGGCTCTCCACCATTGCCGCCCTCGACCGCCTGGTGGTGATGGACCGCGGCCAGATCGTCGAGCAGGGATCGCATGCCGAACTCGTTGCCAAAGGCGGCATCTATGCCGAGCTGTGGGCACGCCAGTCCGGCGGATTCCTCGCTCAGGATGCCGCGGCGGAGTAGATCGATGGCCGGGGCAGGCCATATCGCCCCGCGGCGATCCGCTCAGCGCCTTGTTGAAGAGCCCCCGGGTCTCGGCCTCTGCGGCCGAAAGAATGGCGTGACCCTTTCTGGACGTCGGTAATCGTGCGCCGGCTGCACCGCGCCCAATGCGTCAATGAAAACACACGTATGGCTTTTCCCGCGACATTGTGCCCACCAAGCCCTGCCAAGGCTGGACATATTTGCCGATCAAGCATAGAACCCGCCCGATTGGCGGGGAATCTATGGCCGCATTGTGTCCGGATTTCCGGGTGCAGAGAGGCAGTTGCGGTTCGCCGCGGAGTTGCTGGAGAGGATGGTCAGGTCGTGAGCGAACACGAAACTACAGGCGGTACAGCGGGCGAGCCCTCGCGTCGCGATTTTCTTTACCTTACGACCGGAATGGCCGGCGTCGTCGGCGCTGCGGCCGTTGCCTGGCCGTTCATCGACCAGATGCGCCCGGACGCCTCGACGCTGGCGCTCGCCTCGATCGAAGTCGACGTCTCGAGCCTGACGCCCGGCATGTCGCTGACGGCGAAATGGCGCGGCAAGCCGATCTTCATCCGCAACCGTACCGACGCGGAAGTCGACGAAGCGAAGTCCGTTCCGATGGCCGAGCTGAAGGATCCGGTCGCGCGCAACGCGAACGTTCCCGCCGATGCCGAGGCGACCGACCTCGATCGTTCCGCCGGCGAGGGCAAGGAAAACTGGATCGTCATGATCGGCTCGTGCACCCATCTGGGCTGCGTGCCGCTCGGCCAGGCCGGGGATTTCGGCGGGTGGTTCTGTCCCTGCCATGGCTCGCACTACGACACTGCGGGCCGTATCCGAAAAGGTCCGGCGCCGGAGAACCTCCACGTGCCGACCTATTCATTCGTGTCAGACACCGTTATCCGGATCGGTTGAGGGGAACACCGAATATGAGTGCTGAGCATTCCACGTACCAGCCGACCACCGGCATCGAGAAATGGGTCGATTCGCGCCTGCCTTTGCCGCGCATGATCCATGACAGCTTCGTCTCCTACCCCGTTCCGCGCAACCTGAACTACGCCTACACGTTCGGCGCCATGCTTTCGGTCATGCTGATCGCCCAGATCCTGACCGGCATCGTGCTGGCCATGCACTATGTCGCCAGCACCGGCGAGGCGTTCAACTCGGTCGAAAAGATCATGCGCGACGTCAACCACGGCTGGCTGCTGCGCTACATGCACGCCAACGGCGCATCCTTCTTCTTCATCGCGGTCTATCTCCACATCGCCCGCGGCCTCTATTACGGCTCCTACAAGGCGCCGCGCGAGATCCTGTGGATCCTCGGCGTCGTCATCTACCTGCTGATGATGGCGACCGGCTTCATGGGCTACGTGCTGCCCTGGGGCCAGATGTCCTTCTGGGGCGCGACCGTCATCACCGGCTTCTTCTCGGCCTTCCCGCTGGTCGGCGAGTGGATCCAGCAGTTCCTGCTCGGCGGCTTCGCCGTCGACCAGCCGACGCTGAACCGCTTCTTCTCGCTGCACTACCTGCTGCCGTTCATGATCGCCGGCGTCGTCGTCCTGCATATCTGGGCGCTGCATGTGGTCGGCCAGACCAACCCGACCGGCGTCGAGGTGAAGTCCAAGACCGACACCGTCGCGTTCACGCCCTATGCGACGCTGAAGGACGCGCTCGGCGTCTCGATCTTCCTGATCGTGTTCGCTTGGTTCATCTTCTACATGCCGAACTATCTCGGCCATCCGGACAACTACATTCCGGCCGATCCGCTGAAGACGCCCGCCCACATCGTTCCGGAATGGTACTACCTGCCGTTCTACGCGATGCTGCGCGCCATCACCTTCAACGTCGGCCCGATCGACAGCAAGCTCGGCGGCGTCCTGGTGATGTTCGGCTCGATCATCGTGCTGTTCTTCCTGCCCTGGCTCGACACCTCGAAGGTCCGTTCGGCCGTGTACCGTCCCTGGTACAAGCTGTTCTTCTGGCTGTTCGTCGCCAACGCCATCATGCTCGGCTGGCTCGGCGCCATGCCCGCAGAAGGCATCTACGTCATCCTTTCGCAGCTCGGCACGCTCTACTACTTCGGTTTCTTCCTCGTCATCATGCCGGTCCTCGGCCTGATCGAGACCCCGAAGCGCATTCCGAACTCCATCACGGAAGCGGTTCTGGAAAAGAAGAACGCCACCGCAACGCTGGCCAAGGCCTGATCGCGACGCGACGAAAGGAACCGAAAAAATGAAAAAGCTTGTTGCAAGCATCCTGTCGCTCGCAGTCGCAGCCGGCCTTGGTGTCTCGATCGCGACCGCCCAGGAGGACCATGCCGCCGGCGGTGCGGAAGCCGAACACGCGACCCAGCACTTCCCGATCAACCACCCGCACCAGCAGGAGTGGTCGTTCGCCGGCCCGTTCGGCACGTACGACCGGGGCCAGCTGCAGCGCGGCCTGAAGGTCTACACCGAGGTCTGCGCCGCCTGTCACTCGATGGACCTCGTCGCCTTCCGCACGCTCGGTGACCTCGGCTATTCGGATGCGCAGGTGAAGACGTTCGCGGCGAACTACGAGGTGGAGGACGGCCCGAACGCCGATGGCGAGATGTTCACCCGCCCGGCGATCCCGTCCGACCGCTTCCCGTCGCCGTTCCCGAACCACGAGGCGGCAGCTGCGGCCAACAACGGTGCGGCGCCGCCGGACTTCTCGCTGATCGCGAAAGCCCGCGGCATCACCCGGGGCTTCCCGCAGTTCGTGTTCGACATTTTCACGCAGTATCAGGAAGGCGGGCCGGACTATATCTACTCGCTCCTGACCGGCTATCAGGATCCGCCGGCCGGCGTCGAAGTGGCCGAGGGCACGCACTACAACCCCTACTTCGCCAACGCCGCGGCGCTGGCGATGGCGCCGCCGCTCTCCGACGACCAGGTCACCTATGACGACGGCGCGCCGCAGACGGTCGACCAGTATGCCCACGACGTGTCCGCCTTCCTGATGTGGGCCGCCGAGCCGCACTTGGAGGCGCGCAAGCGCACCGGCTTCATGGTGATGGTCTTCCTGGTGATCTTCACCGGCCTGATCTACCTGACCAAGAAATCGGTCTACGCGAACAAGGAACACTGAACGGTTCCGGCAGAAACGAAAAAAGGCGGCCCCACCGGCCGCCTTTTTTGATTGTGCCGTGAATTCTGCCCTTGCATTTGCCGGTCGTTGCCCATCTTTTCTTTGCCGACTGCTATACGGACCTATTTCATGACCACCCTCCAGGACGAACTGATCGCCTCCATCCGTAACATCCCGGACTATCCGAAGCCCGGCATCATGTTCCGCGACATCACCACGCTGCTCGGCAATCCGCGGGCGTTCCGGCGGGCGGTCGATGAGCTGGTCCACCCCTATGCGGGCCTGGGGATCGCCCATGTGGTGGGGATCGAGGCGCGGGGCTTCATCCTCGGAGGCGCGATGGCGCACCAGTTGTCGAGCGGCTTCATCCCGATCCGCAAGAAGGGGAAGCTGCCGCGCGAGACCGTTCGCATCGCCTACAGCCTCGAATACGGCGTCGACGAGATGGAGGTGCACAAGGATGCACTGAAGCCCGGTGACAAGGTGATCCTGGTCGACGATCTGATCGCCACCGGGGGCACGGCGGTGGCGGCGGTGAAGCTGCTGCGCCAGCTCGGAGCCGATATCGTCGCCGCCTGCTTCGTCATCGACCTACCGGAACTCGGCGGACGGGCGAAGCTGGAGGAGATGGACGTCGAGGTGCGCACGCTGGTGGCCTACGAGGGCCACTGAGCCTGCGTTGCCGGAGGAGGCGCCCGGCGCAGGGACCGGGGCGCCTTCAGGCGATCAGGCGAACTCCATCACCGTGCTTTCGAAGCGGATCACCGGTTCGCCGTTCTGGTTGACGCCCTCGCACAGGATCGTGTCGATCAGCCGGCCGGGGCGGGAAGCCTGCTCGCGCGTCTCGAGCAGCGTCACGGAATAGGTGATCGTGTCGCCGGCGAAGACCGGCCTGAACCAGCGCAGGTCGCGGAAGCCGTGCGCGGGGCCGAGTTCGGGCGGAACCTTGCCCTCCTTCTTCAGCCGGACGTATTCGGCGGTCCAGAAGGCGATGAAGGTCTTCATCCAGCCAGCGCAGGTGTGCCAGCCGGAGGCGCAGAGGCCGCCGAACAGTGAATGCCGGGCCGCTTCCGGATCGACGTGGAAGGGCTGCGGATCGAACTGGCGCGCATAGCGGATGATGTCGTCTGCCGTGAAGAGATGCGAGCCGAGGACGATCTTGCCACCGGCCGGGTAGAGTTCAGCCATGCGCATCGGCGGTCTCCGTTGCCTTGACGCGGATCATGTTGGCGTAGTCGCAGACGGCGACCGTCTCGCCGCGCTGGTTGGTGACTTCCGCGACGAAGCGCACGATGCCGATCTCGGGCCGGGAGCGCGAGACGCGCGCCTCGACCACGCGGCAATGGCCGGAGAGCGTGTCGCCGGCAAGGACCGGCCGCTTCCATTCCATGCTTTGCACGCCGGGCGAGCCTTCGCCGGCGGTCCTGTCGATGTAGCTCTCGCACAGCATCCGCATCATGACGGCGCAGGTGTGCCAGCCGGAGGCGGCGAGCCCGCCGAGCACGCTGGCTTTGCCGGCCGCCTCGTCGATATGCATCGGCTGCGGGTCGAACTCGGTCGCAAAAGCCACGATCTCTTCGGCCGTCATCACCCGGTGCGGGAAATCGAACCGCCGGCCGACCGGAAAATCTTCGAAACAGAGCAAGTGTAAACCTCCTTGGCCGGACAGATGCGGCTGGCATTGCATAGCAGAAAACGATACCACCGGTCTTGCAATCAATGAGCGCATCGCGCCGGAAACAGGACGGAAAAGACGTGACGAGGGAACTCGAGAAAACGCTCAGGCAGGCGGCCAGGCAGGGGATCGTCGGCGACGGTCAGGTCGCGGGGCTTGCAGCCTTCCTCGCGGCACACGGCCGCTATATCCCGGCAGCGCCTGCCCCTGCCGCCGCTGAGGGGATCGCCGATCCGCCGCGCGACATCGCCGACACGGAAGCGCCGCGCTTCGTGCGTGGGTTCCATGACGTGCTGATCACCATCGGCATCGTCGTGGCGCTCGTCGGGCTGTCCGGGCTTGCCAGCGTGCTTGCGCTTCTTCCGGCCGTCATCCTGCTGAGCGAAGTGCTGGTGCGCCGGCAGAGGCTGGCGCTGCCGGCCGTGGTGCTGACGATCGCCTTCGTGCAAGGGGCGAGCTACCTGATCGGGGCGACGATCGGGGCGGTCGCGGAGGGATGGAACACCGTCACCTATGCCTGCGCGTTCCTGGCGGGCTTTCCCGTCCTGCTCGGCCTCTATTACTGGCGCTACCGGGTGCCGCTGTCGCTGGCGCTGACGCTGATCTCGGCCTTTGCGCTGGCGGTTCTCCTGGTCCTCGTCCTGCTCGGCCGGATTGCCGGCACCGATCAGTTCGTCGCCGAGCACAGCCTCGCTTCGGCATTGGTCTTCCTGCTGGCCGCGCTCGGCCTGTTTGCAATCGCCATGCGCTACGACCTGTCCGATCCGCAACGGCAGACGCGCCGCTCCGACATCGCCTTCTGGCTGCATCTCGGCGCTGCCCCCTTCCTGCTCTATGCGCTGCTCGCCTTCGTCTTCCTTGATCGTTTCTCGGGGCAGTGGCCGGGCGGGCAGGCGTCCCTTGCCCAGGCGGCGGTCGTCATCGCCATCGTCTCGGGCTTCATGCTCGTCGGGCTCGTGATCGACCGGCGCGCCTTCGTGACCTCGGGGCTGGTGTCGCTCGGTGCCGCGATCTGGACGCTGCTTCGCCAGAACGCCTTCGAGGCGTCGAGCTATGTCTATGTGGCGATCCTGGCGGTGGGTGTCGTCGTGCTTGGCGTGGGCATCTTCTGGCCGGCGCTGCGGCGCCTGGTGATGGGCTTCATGCCCGAGGGCATCGCCTCGAGGCTGCACGCGGTTCACTGAGCGTGGGCGCAGCCGGCGCGCGATACCCGCGCCGGCATGCCGATGGCCGTAATCAGGTGTTGAAGCGGAAATGGATGACGTCGCCGTCCTGGACGACGTATTCCTTGCCTTCGTCGCGGCCCTTGCCGGCTTCCTTGGCGCCGACTTCGCCCTTGTAGGCGAGGTAGTCGTCATAGGAGATGGTGAAGGCGCGGATGAAGCCGCGTTCGAAGTCCGTATGGATCACGCCGGCCGCGGCCGGCGCCTTGGTGCCGCGCACGATCGTCCAGGCGCGCGTCTCCTTGGGGCCGACGGTGAAATAGGTGATCAGGTCGAGCAGGTGGTAGCCGGCGCGGATCAGCCGGTCGAGGCCGGCCTCCTCGAGGCCGAGGGCGGACAGAAACTCGTTGGCTTCCTCTTCCGGCAACTGGGCGACCTCGGATTCGATCGCCGCCGAGATGATCACGCATTCGGCGCCCTGTTCCTTCGCCATGGCGGCGACGGCTGCGGTGTGCTCGTTGCCGGTCGAGGCGTCGGCCTCGGCGACGTTGCAGACGTAGAGCACGGGATGCGAGGTCAGAAGATTGAGGCCCCTGAGGACCTCGATCTCCTCCGGCGCCAGCGTCTTCAGCAGAAGGCGGGCCGGCTTGCCCTCGTTCAGGAGCTTGATCACCGCTTCCATAACCGGCAGCTGCGCGGTTGCTTCCTTGTCCTTGCCGGTGGCGCGCTTGCGCGTCTGCTCGACGCGGCGCTCCAGGCTTTCCAGGTCGGCGAGCATCAGCTCGGTCTCGATTGTATCAGCATCGCCGACCGGATTGATGCGGCCCTCGACATGGGTGATGTCGTCGTCCTCGAAGCAGCGCAGCACGTGCACGACGGCGTCGACCTCGCGGATATTGGCGAGGAACTTGTTGCCGAGGCCTTCACCCTTGGAGGCGCCGCGCACGAGGCCGGCGATGTCGACGAAGGAGATGCGCGTCGGGATGATCTCCTTCGATCCGGCGATCGCGGCGAGCTGCTGCATGCGCGGATCGGGAACGGCGACCTCGCCGGTGTTCGGCTCGATCGTGCAGAAGGGATAGTTGGCGGCCTGCGCGGCGGCCGTCTTGGTCAGCGCGTTGAAGAGGGTGGACTTGCCGACATTCGGCAGCCCGACGATACCGCATTTGAAACCCATGGAAATGGTCCGTCCGTGTCTTAAGGATCCTTGCCCTCGCTATGGGGGAAGGGCCGGGGGAGGTCAAGTCCGCAGCGCCGTGAATACGGGGCAGGGCAGGCTTGCGCGGGGCGGACGTGGCCCGACTGGCCGCGGGGACAGCCTGTCGGCGGCAGCCGAAGGCAAGGCGGGTGGTCGCGGAACTGAATCAATACAATATGCAGTCAATTTCATTCAAAGACGCCAGAAGCGCCTGCAATTCTCTGGAGATCAGGCTGCGTCACTCTGACGTCTCGACAGGAATTGATGATGATTGTATCTGTATGACTGCATTCAATGACGATATTGAATGGTTGTTCGGAAGGATCCGCATCATGGTCGAGGACTACCCAGCACTGCCGCCGATGGAGACGGGCATCCGGGGACGCTGTCCGCGCTGCGGCCAGGGACATCTGTTCGACGGTTTCCTGACGCTGAAGCCGAAATGCGAGGCCTGCGGGCTCGACTATTCCTTTGCCGATCCTGCCGATGGCCCGGCCTTCTTCGTGATCTGTTTCGCCTGCGTGCCCAGCGTCCTGCTGGCGGTCTGGCTGGAGGTCGCCTTCAGCGCCTCGTTCTGGACGCAGCTCTTCGTCACCGGGCCGTTCCTGCTGGCCACCTGCATCCCGCCGCTCAGGCCGTTGAAGGGGTGGCTGGTCGCCAGCCAGTATTTCTACAAGGCCGAAGAAGGAAAGGTCGTCCGCAGCCCGCAGCAGGGCTGACGGTGCGGCCGCAGCCTGCCCCCGGTCCGTGACGCGACGGACGCTGCCGGAAGGCTCTCTCCGGGTCGGAAACCGCCCTTGCCCTTGCGACGCCGCGGATGGCGTTGCACAATGGCGAGGCCATAGCCGCCAAAGGCTGCCCCGATCCTCACTCAGGAGACGTCCTTCCGATGAGCAGCAAGGATACGGCGGTCCGGCCGAAGACCGTCACCAAGCCGAAGCTGGAGCGTCCGAAACTCTACAAGGTGATCCTCGTCAACGACGACTACACGCCGCGCGAGTTCGTCATCCTCGTGCTGCGCGCCGTCTTCCGCATGAGCGAGGATGCGGGCTACCGGGTGATGATGACGGCGCACAAGCTCGGGACCTGCGTGGTCGTGGTCTGCGCCCGCGACATCGCCGAGACCAAGGCGACCGAGGCGACGGACCTTGCCAAGGAGGCCGGCTTTCCGCTGATGTTCCGGACCGAGCCGGAAGAATAGCGGGCATGGTCGCTCGCGCGACCGCCTGCAGCGCCGGGGCTCAGTCGCCCTTGTTGCCGAGCAGCTTCTTCAGCATCTCCGCCATCGGGCCGGTCGCCGGCAGAATCTTGGGCTGGTTGTGGTTGCGCGCCTGGCGGATATGCGACTGGCCGCCGGCGGGCTTCGGCTGGGCGGCAGGCTTCGGCTTCTCCTCCGGCGTGGCGCCTATGGCAAGCGCGAGCTTGTTCATCAGCTGCGAATCCTCGCCCCGCACCAGCATGTCGGCATTGATCGCCAGTTCGTCGAGCAGGGGATCGAGCCAGGCGTGGTCGGCCTTGGCGAAATCGCCGAGCACGTGGTTGTGCACCAGTTCCTTGACGCCCGGGTGGCCGATGCCGAGCCGCAGGCGGCGATAGTCGCGGCCGCAATGGGCGTCGAGCGATTTCACGCCGTTATGGCCGCCATGGCCGCCGCCGGTCTTGATGCGCGCCTTGCCGGGCGCAAGGTCGAGCTCGTCATAGATCGCGACGATTTCCTTCGGCGCGAGCTTGTAGAAGCGCATCGCCTCGCCGACGGCCTCGCCGGACAGGTTCATGAAGGTCTGCGGCTTGATCAGCAGCACTTTCTCGCCGGCAAGCTCGCCCTCGGCGATCTCACCCTTGAACTTCCTCGACCACGGCGAGAACGGGTTCTTGCGGTGGATGGCGTCCACGGCCATGAAGCCGATATTGTGCCGGTTGTCGGCATATTTGGGGCCGGGATTGCCGAGGCCTGCGATGATCAGCATGAAACGCGCTCGCCTAGTGTCGAAAGGACCGTCTCTCTGCCGCTGTCCCACCGCCAATTGGGAGCGATGTCAACCGATTTCTGAGGGGAGAACGAACTATCGCTGCGCCGTGCGGGTGTTCGGAGGCAGGCCGTAGCGGGCGAAGATGGCGTCCTGGTCGCCGCCGGTGACAAGCGCGTCGAGCGCCTTCTGCAGGGCATCGATCGTCGTCTTCGGCACGTTCCTGTTGCAGGCGATGCCGTAGACCTGCCCCTCCATGAGCATGGCCCGCTCGATCGGTTCGCCTTCGGCGATCAGCGCGTCGTAGGTTTTCACGGAGGTCGGCATCAGGTCGATCCGGCCGCTCCTGAGCTTGCCGAGCGTGATCGCGATGTCGGTGGCGAGGTCGATGCCGGTAAAGCCCATTTGCGTCAGGACATCGTAGCCGATGTCGCCGCGCTGCGAGCCGATCCGGAAGGCGCGGGCTTCGTCGAGCGTGGCCGCGTGGACCGGGCTTCCCTTGCGCCTGACCATGACCATCTGGTCGCGGAGCAGGGGCTCGACCCAATTGAACCTGTCGTGCCGCTCGGAGGTGTGGGCGGTGGTGAAGACGCAGTGGTCCGCCTCCCGCTCGGCCAGCATCAGGGCGCGTGCCCAGGGCATGATCTCCATGCGATAGGAGACGCCGGCTGTATCGGCAATCCTGCGGACCTGTTCCACCGCGATGCCCCGGATGGTGCCGTCTTCGGAATAGTTGAAGGGGGCATACTCCTCCGTCACGAAGGTGATGTCGGCTGCAAGGGCAGGGCGGACGGGGCTTGTGCAGAGCGCCAGAACGGCCAGGGCGCCAAGGACGGTCTTCGTCGGCATCATGCTCGCATTTGCCTCCCTTTCAGAGCCGGCTGCCCGCGGCCGTGCGGTCATGGCCGTGCGGTCGGGCGGCGATGTGCGGCAGCCTCGCCATCAGGCCGGACAGGGGCAGCGGCTCGCTGAAGAGATAGCCCTGTCCGAAATCCAGCCCGATCTCGGTCAGGACCTGCAACTGATGTTCCGTCTCGATCCCTTCGGCGACGACGATGCATCCCATCTGGTGCGAAATCATCGTGATGCCTTCGATCAGCGTACGGCTCTTGCGGCTGATTTCCACCTCCTGCGGGTCGATGGAGCGGACGAAGGACTGGTCCACCTTGACGATGTCGACCGGGAAGCGGTTGAGATAGCTGAGCGAGGAATAGCCGGTGCCGAAATCGTCCAGCGCGATCCGGCAGCCGAGCTCGCCGAGCGCGTCCAGCACGTGGCGCACGGCGGGACTGTCGAGCATCAGCACGGCCTCGGTGATCTCCACGACGATGCGCGAGGCGGTGACGCCGTGTTCGAGCAGGATGGCGGCGAGCCGGCTCGGCAGGGCGGCGTCGAATTGCAGCGGGGAGAAGTTGACCGCGAGGTAGCAGTCGCCCAAGCCGCTGATCTGCGAAACCGCGGCAAGGCTGCGGATCGCCTTCTCGAAGATCACGTCGCCGACCTTGCCGATCGCACCGTTCTCCTCCGCCACGCCGACGATCTCGTCGGGGACGAGAACGCCCTTTTCCGGGTGGTGCAGGCGCATCAGTGCCTCGAAGCCGGCAACACGGCCGGTGCCGAGCTCGACGATCGGCTGCAGATAGGCCTCGAACCAGTCCTCACGCAGCGCCTGCTCGATGCACTGCTCGATCTCGAGGCGCCTGCGGGCGATGTCGACGATCTCGTCGTCGAACAGCCGCGTGCCGTTCTTGCCGTTGCGCTTGCGGGCATACATGGCCATGTCGGACTTCTGCAGGAGATCGCCGGCGCTTGCGGCATGATCCGGGTAGACGGCGACGCCGATGCTGGCGCTGACGTTGAGCCGGCTGCCGTTGATCATCACCGGTTCCTTCAGCGCCCGGCACAGCCGGTCGCCGATGTCCATCGCCACCTGCACGGCATCCGGCGAGATCAAGAGGATCGCAAACTCGTCGCCGCCCAGCCGGGCGACCATGTCGTTGAAGCGCAACTGGTTGCGCAGGCGGACCGCGACCTCGCAGAGGACCTGGTCGCCCACGGCATGGCCGAGATTGTCGTTGATCCACTTGAAGCGGTCGAGGTCCAGGAACAGGCAGGCCAGTTGCTGCTTTTCCTCCTCCGCCTTGGCGATGAGTTCGCCCAGCACCGATTCGAAGCCCTGGCGGTTCAGGAGCCCGGTCAGGTGGTCGGTGATGGCCTGGCGGTGGTTGCGGTTTTCCGCTTCCTTCAGGCCGGAGACGTCGGTCATGACCGAAAGCGTCGGCCCGCGCTGCCCGCCGTCTGAATCCATGGCCACTTCGTGGACGAGCACGTCCATCACCGATGCATCGGCCCGATGAAAGCGGACGGTGACCTCGCAGATCCCTTCGCCGTTGATGCCCTTTTCATGGCGGTCGCGGTAGATCAGGTGGTCGGCGGCGTCGACGAATTCGGTGAACCCCCTGCCGATCACGGCGTCGCGGCTGTAGCCGGTGGCGACCAGCCAGTAGTCGCTGACGGCTGCGATGCAATTGTCCGCATCGATCGTGAACAGCATGGCGGGGGTTCTGTTGTAGATCTCGGTGGTGCGGGCATGGGCCAGCTTCAGCTCGTTTTCCTCGCGCTCGAGCCGGCTCTGCATCTCGTTGAAGTTGCGGGCGAGGTAGCCCATCTCGTCGTTCGAGGTCCAGTCGACCTGGTGGCGCGAGCCGAGTCGGCGGGTCGCCTCGATCGCCGCCGTCAGCCGCATCAGCGGCCGGATGATCGTGACGCGGTTGCCGATGATCGCCGCGACGAAGATCGTGCCGACGGCGAAGAGGAAGATGAGGAAGACGGCGGCCTCGTCCCTGGTCAGCCGCGAGATCGGGCCGGCTTCGGCCACCCAGATCTCCGCCCTTCCGACCTTCCGCGTACCATCGCTCGTCTCGTAGAGGATGTCGGAGACGACGGTCGACTGCACGGCGTCGGGATCCGGCGGGGAGGGGGGCATCCGGATGTCGATCGTGCCGGAGGTGTCGCGGACGCGGACATAGATGACGTTGGCGCCGGACCCGAGAGCTGTAGCGATCGTCCCGGTGCTGTCCGCATCCAGGTCCCACAGCGGCTTGCCCAGCGCCTGCACGTTGGCCTGGAGGAGGATCTCCGCGTCGTTCAGTCTCTCGCGGGTGACGCGTTCGGAAGAGAGGGCGAGGAAGAGGGCAAAGAGCGGGGCGACGAAAAGCAGGAAGGCGCCGAAGACGATCGCGATGAAGCGGCTTTCGACAGAATGGATTTTCATGCCATCCCCCTGTTCGTGCCGGCACCAGCCGCCGGCCTGTCTTTTTCTCGTTTGGTCTCAAACCCGCCTGTGAGTATTTCGTGAATTTCTTAAATGTTATTGAAGTCAAAACCTTCGGGCATAAGAAAACCCGCCTCCGTTTCCGAAGGCGGGTTCGATCGAAATGAAGCAGGCTTGAAGAAGCTTATTCTTCGCTCGTCTCGGCCTCGGCTTCTTCTTCCTTCGCGGCAGCGGTGCCGACGATGGTCGCAACAGTGAAGTCGCGGTCGGTGATGACCGGGCTCGCGTTCTTCGGCAGCTTGGTGTGCGAGATGTGGATGCTGTCGCCGATCTTCAGGCCGTCGAGGTCGAAGGTGATGGCTTCCGGAATGTCGTTTGCCGGGCAGTGCAGCTCGACTTCGTGGCGGACGATGTTCAGCATGCCGCCCATCTTGAGGCCCGGGGACTTCTCTTCGTTGACGAAGTGGACCGGAACCTGGACGGTGACGCGGCTGGAGGCCGAGACGCGCAGGAAGTCGACGTGCATGGTGAAGTCGCGGACGGGATCGAGCTGGTAGTCCTTCGGCAGGACCGAGATCTTCTCGCCGTTGACGTCGATCGTGGCAACCGTCGTCATGAAGCCGCCGGCGTGGATGCGCTGGGTGACTTCCTTGGTCGACAGGGCGATCGAAAGCGGGGCCTTCTTGTCACCATAGATGACAGCCGGGATAAGACCGTTGCGGCGAAGTTCGCGGGAGGACCCCTTACCAACCCGTTCGCGCGTCTCGGCCTTGAGCTCGTAGGATGAGTGGCTCATAGCATGGACCTTTCAAGTGTTACTGGAGAGCTTCGCCGGGCGCGGCAATGGCCGCGTCCGTCCGAAACTTGAGGATTTCGTGAAAGCCTCATCCGCGTTTGCCTCCAAGGGTGTCTGCGCGGACGCCGGTCGCATAGCCGAGAACGCCGGAAAATGCAAGGGCGGCCCGTTTCTTCGGGGATGTTACGCCTTCCTGGCCTTTCGGTTGGCGGCAAGACGGCCGAGGGCCATCATCAGGCCGCCGGCGACGAGCCCCCAGAAGGCGCCGGAGATGCCGCCGAAACTGACGCCCGAAGCCGTGGTCAGGAAGGTCAGTGCCGCCGCCTCGCGCGTCTCGGTCTCCTTGAAGGCGTTCATGGCGGAGCCGGCGAAGGCGCTGATCAAGGCAAGGCCCGCGACCGCCTGGATCAGGATCGGCGGGGCAAGGGTGACGAAGGCGGTGACGGCGCCGGCCAGGAGGCCGAAGATCACGTAGAAGACGCCCGCGACGATCGCCGCCCAGTAGCGGCGGCGCGGATCGGGATGGGCATCCTCGCCGGCGCACATCGCAGCCGTGATGGCGGCGAGGTTGACGGCATGGCCGCCGAAGGGCGCGCTGAGCAGCGAGAACAGGCCGGTGACGGCAAAGAGCGGTCCCGGGTTCGGCTCGTAGTGGTTTACCTTGAGGACCGCGATGCCGGGAATGTTCTGCGAGGCCATCGTGACGATGAACAGTGGCAGCGCAATGCTGACGACGCCGGAGAGATTGAAGACCGGCTCGATGATCTCCAGCCGCGGCAGGAACTGGCCGGCGATGGCCGAGAAGGCGCCTTCCGGGATGTCGATGCCGAAGGCGAGCACCAGCGCAAAGGCGCACAGCGCTGCCGGAACGGCGAAGAGCCGGTTGACCGCGCCGACGAGCCCCCAGGCACCGACGATCGCAAGGCCCAGCACCGGGGCGAAGGCGATCGCCTTGACCGGTGCGAAGCAGAGGCCGATCAGCACGCCGGCCAGCATGGCATTTGCGAGCGTGGCAGGAATGGCGGCGACCATGCGCCCGAGCGGTTTCCACAGCCCGGCGAGCACGATCAGCGCGGCGCAGATCAGAAAGCCGCCCACGGCCGCGCCGAAGCCGCCTTCTACCGCGCCGGAACTTGCGAGCAGCGCGGCACCGGGGGTCGACCAGGCGATGGAGACCGGGAGCCTGGTCCAGGCGCTGAGCACGATCGCGCAAAGTCCCATGGACACCGACAGGGCCATCAGCCCCGAGGCGGCCTGCGCCTCGCTGGCGCCCACGCCGGTCAGTCCGTGCAGCACGACGGCAAAGGAGGAGGCGAAACCGACAAAGGCGGTCAGCAGGCCCATGAAGAGCGCTTGTGGGGAAAAGTCGCGGAGCATGCGGGACTATGACCAGGGTTGGCGGATGGAGGTTCGTTAGCACAGCTTGCGAAGGATGCGAATGGCCTGCCGACATGCGAGCCATGATTGCATTTCCGTATTTGCGGCACGGCTGATGCTAGCGAACCGCCCGTCGCAGTCATGCCCGGGGGGCGGGACGGTCAGCCGCGGCATTCTCCCGGCCGGACGACGCGGTAGCCGTCATTGCCGGCCGAGCAGGCGTTCGGGAACGTGCGCAGCCTGCCGCCCCGTTCGGCGCAGACGGGGGCATATTCCATCGTGCACATGCGCTCGGGTTCGCGGTCGGGGCGGCCGGGCCTGTCGGGACGATCAGGCCGCGGGGGTGGCGGCGTCCGGCGGCATTCGCCGCGGGCGACGACGCGGAAGCCGTCGCTCTGCGCCAGGCAGGCATTGGAGAAGGTCTGCCGGCGTCCGCCGCGCTCTGCGCAGACCGGGGCGTATTCGCGCGTGCAGGCGCGGACCGGAGGCTCGCTGCGGCATTGGCCGCGATGGGCGATGTCGAAGCCGCGGCTGCGGGCCTCGCAGGCATTGGGGAAGGTCTGGCGGCGTACGCCGCGCTCGCCGCAGACGGGCGCATACTCCATGGTGCAGGCGACAGGTGGCCGAGGAGACGGTCCGCCTCCATGGCCGGGAGACGTCTCGACCGTGCAGGCGGCGAGGAGCGGAAGGAGGCTCAGGGAGATGCAGAGACGACGCGCGCGGCTGGCGATGAAACCTCGTCTATCCGGCATGCACGACCTCCCAAAGTCCCAAAATATACTCGACGCGGAAGCCCCTATGTTAGCGGCAGCGGCAAGAAGGTTTCAAGACGGTTATCATCATCGGTGCACGTCCCGCTACTGGAGCCATATCCAGCGGTTCGATGCCGCTGGGTTTTCGGATTCGCTGCTGTTGCTCGATTTCGACGATCTCTGCCAGGACCCCGTGGGCACGGCGCGCAGGGTGCAGGCGTTCGTCGGCCTGGAACTGGAGGATCCTGCGGACGTCCGGATCCATAACTCGCGCCGGACTGCCGGGCGCGTCCTGACCAAGGGGCAGGAGCGATCCTACTGGGCGCGCGTTCGCCGGGATGTCGAGGCGCTTGCCGCCAGCGGCCGCTTTCCGGCTGCGCAGAAATGGCTCGATACCTGGTCGGCCAAATTCAGCCGACCGTCGCCGCGCCGTCGTCCGGCCGAGTGACGAACCCGGCCGGCCGCACAGCGTGAGGGCAGGCGGCCGACCGGTTGCATCAGAACAGGAAGTCCGACTTGCTCAGGTCGGCGATCTTTACACCCTTGAGGATGACCACGTCGCCATGGCCTCCGTCGATCCACACGTCCTTGCCATGGACGTGCATGTGGTTCTGCTTGAGGTCGGAAAAGCCCTTGACTGATCGAAGGTCCGAGAGATCGAGCCTGTCCCGGTCGCTGCCGGAAGGGTCGAAATCCCGGATCGTGTCCCGGCCGTAGCCACTCTTGAAGATGAAGGTATCGGGACCGGCTGCTCCCGTCAGCATATCCTTGCCGGCGCGGCCGTCGAGGATGTCGTGGCCCTTGGTGCCCTTCAGTTTGTCGGCCTTGGCTGTCCCCCGGAAGACGTCGGTGACGTCGGCGGCATCGAACTTGATGGTGTTCGGGCTGGGGTCGATGTTCCGGCCGCCGTTTGCCGTCTTGCCGTCGTCGATTACCTGGAACTTCAGCGCGGCGAAACCCTTGCCGAAATCATCCGCCCGGGGCGTGAATGCGAGCTTGCCGATATCCGCCACACCGACCACCTGGCCGGCCTTGACCGCCTTGCCGGCGAGCGTCAGTTTGCCGGCGGCAAGGGATGCGATCTTGACGGCGTGGAATGCGTCGCCGTCGACCTTGTCGGAAAAGCCGAAATCGCCGAGCTTGAAGCCGTAGCGTTTGTCCTCGACGATCCTGATCGTCCTGCTGGCACCCGAAGGGGCATCGTTGACCTCGGCAATGTCGAAGCGGAGCCTGTTCGGCGTCGGGTCGATGTTCCTTCCGCCGTTGGCCGTGCCGCCATTGTCGACGACCTGGAAGGTGAGGGACGCGGTGCCGCTCATGTTGGCGAGCGGCGTGTAGGCGAGTTTCGCAATGTCCGCTGCTGCAACCGTCTGTCCGGCCTTCACTGCCTTGCCGGCGAGCGTCAGCGCGCCGGATGAGGGCAGGCCGGCAAACTTGACCGCCTGCAGGGCATGGCCGTCTGCCTTGTCCGAGAAGCCGAAATCTGCTGCCTTGAAGACGTGTCGACCGTCTTCCAGCAGGGCAATGCTCCTGTTCGTGCCGGACGGCGCGTCGTTGACGGGGGTGACCCGGAAGCTCAACTGGTTCGGCGTCGGGTCGATGTTCCTGCCGCCGTTGGCCGTGCCGCCATTGTCGATGACCTGGAAGGTGAAGGAAGCCGTGCCGTTCATGTTGGCGAGCGGTGTGTAGGTGAGTTTCGCAATGTCCGCTGCTGCAACCGTCTGTCCGGCCTTCACTGCCTTGCCGTCGAGGGTCAGCGTGCCGGAGGAGGGCGAACCGGCGATCCGTATCGCCTGCAGGGCATGGCCGTCTGCCTTGTCCGAGAAGCCGAAATCGGCGGTTTTGAAGGGATGGCGGCCGTCCTCGAGCAGGGAAATCGTCCTGTTCGTGCCGGATGGCGCGTCGTTCACTGCGAGGATGTCGAAGCGCACGGTCTTCGGTGCCGCATCGATCCCGCCGCTGTCGTCGATCACCTGAAACGTGAAGCTGGCCGAACCGGTGGCGTTCGCCGGGGGACTGTAGACGAGGGTGGACAACTGGCTGGCGTCGATTTTCTGGCCGGCCACGACCTTCTTCCCGTCGAGCAGAAGCGTACCGGCCGGAAGGCTCGTTACCTGGAGCATCGAGAACGCGTCGCCATCGGCATCGTGGAAGCCGAAATCGGCGACCTGGAATTTGTGCGCGCCGTCCTCGAGGATCGCGATCGTCCGGTTCTTGCCCGAGGGCGCATCGGCCGTGGCGGCGACGTCGAAGGTGATGACGTTCGGCAGGGCGGCGACGTTGCTCGATCCGCCGGCGCCACTGGCACCGCTGTCGATCACGCGGAAGCCCAGGGCGGCATAGGCGGTTCCGTTGCCGTCGGGAGCGGGCCGATAGACGAGGCGGACGAGATCGGCCGCCTCGATGCGCATGCCGACGGTAACCGCCACTCCTTCAAGGTCGAGCGTTCCGCGATCCGGCAGGCTCGTGATCTCGATGGCCGTCAGATCATCGTTGTTGGCGTCCAGAAGCGCGAAGTCGTCGCGGCCAAACCGATAGGTGCCATCCTCGGTGAGGGCCACGGTCCGGTCCACGCCCTCCGGCGCGTCACTTGCATAGTTCACCTCGATGTGGTGGACGGTGGTGATGCCACCCTCGCTCGCATGGACGGTGACGAAGAAATCCCCGCCTGCCACCGCCGTGATGGTGGCGGGCTGGTGTTCGACGATGCCGGGGCGGCTGTCGATCTCGAATATCCCTCCATCGAGGGTTCCATCGGCATTGATGCGCAGGCCCGCGAGCACCGGCGGTTCCCCGTCTGCGCCCCGCTGCGTCCATGTCGCGACGAAGTCGCCATCTGACATTTGCGCCAGCGCGAGCGAACTGTAGATCGCCGACGAGGACATTTCGAACGTCACGGTGCCGGTCTCTTCCAGCGCCAGTGCATCAATGAAGACGATGCCGAGGCGGCCGTTGGAGATCCAGCCGGCGATCATCCCGCCGTCGGGTAGCGTCGCCATCGCCGGAGGCGCAGGCGTAACTGTGATCTCCGTCAACTCCTGATAGCGGAGTTCGGGGTCGAGCCGCAGCCCGAGGATCGAATTGCTGCTGTAGCCGCCATACATGATTCCAATGAGGCTGAAGCCGCCTTCCGCGTCCGGGACGATGCAAGGCTCGTAGAAATAGTCGGGATAGATCGTCCGTTCGCCGGACGGCGCACCTTGTGCGTCGTAGGCCTGCACGTTGAAGCCCCGCCAGTCCATCCACGCCACGACGCTCCCGCCGCCTGCGAGCGTTCCGACGGCCACAGTCTCGACATTGGCCCACTCTTCCCAGGCGAGGATCTCGGGTTCGTCGCCGATCGGTGCGCCGTTCGCGTCGAGAAACTGCCGGTAGAGGGTGGGGTTCATCAAGCCGTGCCAGACCAGAATGAAACCCGCGTCAGGGTCGTCCGAGCGCGGCACCAGCCAGAGTTGCATGACGCCGATGCCGGCGTCGAGCGTGAAGGTCTGGGCTTGCCCGTCGGCCGTGTAGCTGTGGATTGCGATGGTTGCGCCGTCGTCCGGATGGACGATGATGTAGCGTCCATGGCCGTCACCGGCCGTTGCCGCCCTCCTCGGCGGCACAGATTGATCGAGGTGTATTATCGTTCCGGTTGCATGGCTCATGGCTCAATCCCCTGTTTGGGGCGAGTTGCAGCCACGTGAAATCCCTCGCGCCTGCCTGTCGGCATGCGCGTCGGTCCGTTCGCCTCACTGATGGCCTTGCTACTCTCGTCCCCGGTCGGCAAACTAGGCCACAATTCAACGTTGCGCAATCGGGGCGCGCAATTTTTATACTTGCAAGTTGCAAAATGGCTGTCCCGGCTGATCCGCAACCGGGACCGGCAACCGTCGTTCACCGACCGCGTCGTGTTCGGCGCGCGCCAGCAGGGGGCTTCTGGATTTGCAGAGATGACCGGCTTCGGGTGCCGGCGGCCGTCAATCGAACAGGCTGGATACGGATTCTTCGGCGGCGGTGCGGTTGATCGCTTCGCCCAGCAGGCCGGCGGTCGTGATCACGCGGATGTTGTGCGCCGACTGGACGGCCGTCGTCGGCTGGATCGAGTCGGTGATCACCAATTCCTTCAGCTTCGACGAGGTGACGCGAGCCACGGCGCCGCCGGAGAGAACGCCGTGGGTGATGTAGGCGGTGACGCTGGTGGCGCCGTTCTTCAAGAGCGCCTCGGCGGCGTTGCAGAGCGTTCCGCCGGAATCGACGATGTCGTCGATCAGCAGGCAATCCTTGCCGGCCACTTCGCCGATGACGTTCATGACCTCGGATTCGCCTGGCCGGTCGCGGCGCTTGTCGACGATCGCCAGCAGACAGTCCAGCCGCTTGGCGAGCGCGCGGGCGCGCACCACGCCGCCGACGTCGGGCGAGACGACCATGACGTTCTTCAGGTCGTAGTTTTCCTTCACGTCGCGGGCCAGGATCGGGATGGCGTAGAGGTTGTCGGTCGGGATGTCGAAGAAGCCCTGGATCTGGCCGGCATGCAGGTCCAGCGTCAGGACGCGGTCGGCGCCGGCATGGGTGATCAGGTTGGCGACGAGCTTGGCGGAGATCGGCGTGCGCGGGCCGGGTTTGCGGTCCTGTCGGGCATAGCCGAAATAGGGAAGGACTGCGGTGATGCGGCGGGCGGAGGAGCGCCGCATCGCATCGATCATTATCAGGAGTTCCATCAGGTGGTCGTTCGTCGGAAACGAGGTCGACTGGACGACGAAGACGTCCTCACCGCGCACGTTCTCCTGGATTTCGACGAAGATCTCCTGGTCTGCGAAGCGGCGCACGCTGGCGCGGCCTAGGGGGACATTGAGATAGTTGCAGATCGCTTCGGCCAGCAGCCGGTTCGAGTTGCCCGCGAAAACCTTCATCTATGGTCCGCCTGTCTGATGGCCTAGGAGAATGCTGATGGGCTGCCTTTTAGCGTTCCCCGGCGTGAATGCAAGTCCCGTGCCGATGGGATTTCCGCACTTTCCCTCGCCGAATGCGCGCGAGGGTGGTCCTGGCGGCTCGTGCGCCCCGCCAGACGTGCAGGCAGACGGCGGCGTCCGAACCGGCTCGTGTCGGGTTTTGCGCAGGGTGACGGCTGTCGCCGGCACGAAGCGTCCATGTGCGCTCTCTCCCGCATCCGAAGCATGCCGGGTGTATTCCCCCCTGCCGCGTCACGTCCGATTGCAGGTCGAAGAGGCGGTGCCCGTACCCGCGATGATCCGCAAGGCCCAGGGGTAAGTCTTTCGGGGGAATGTTTCGAAAGCCGCCTGCATGAATTTGTCTACGTGGACAAACGGCACATCGCAGAACACGATAGTCCATCCTGGAACATTCCTGAGTTGTTTTGCTGGTCCAAGCAACGTCAGTGCATGGCTATGAAATCTCCTTGGAAGTACTTGCCGATTGGCGGGAGGCGAAGATGGCGAATGTAAATCTGGCCGCGTTCAAGTGGCTCGCACGCATCAACCCCATCAACAGCACGATCGTCGGCACGCGATACGCCGACGTCCTCGCTGCGGCAGCCGAGCGGGACGCCGTCTTCGGGATGGACGGCAACGACGCGCTCAGCACCGGCTTCAACCGCACCGGGCTTGTCGGCGGCAAGGGCCATGACCGGCTCACCACGGACATTCTGGTCCTGGCATCGTCCAGTGATCCCGTCGAGGGGCTCGCCATCCAGTACGGCGGCAAGGGCAGGGATAAGCTGGATTCGACGGTCACGCTGCAGAGTGACGGCCCCCCGGATTCGAGCCAGCAATTCAGTGCGGAGAACCTTCTCTCCGGCGGCAGCGATGCCGACACGATCAAGGCCGTGGCCAATGTCGCCGCCACGATTTTCGGCAACGTCACCTTGAAGAACCATGTTCTCGGCGGAAGCGGCAACGACGCGATCGACGTTCTGGCTGATGCGCGCGGCGCGATAAGGGACAATCTCGCCAAGAATTGCGTCGATGGCGGCAGCGGCAAGGACGAGATCACCGCCCGGGCCGAGACCGAGCACCACGCAATGGTCGCAACCGCGATCAACGTGCTCAAGGGGGGCTCCGGCGACGATATCCTGGACGCCTCGGCGATCGGCCGCGCGAACGGAACCGAGTTGGTGCGGAATTCGCTGAGTGGCGAGGAGGGCAACGACACCCTGCGCGCCTTCGGCTACACCAATTCGAACTCGTCGTCGCCGGTCGGCCTCAACGAGCTCTGGGGCGGCAGCGGCAACGACACGCTGGACGTCCGGCACGAAGACAACGGCAACTGGTTCGTCGATATCACCAGCCGCCTCTATGGCGGGAGCGGAGGCGACGACCTGAAGGCGGAGATGATTTCGACCTCGGTCGGGAGCACGGCTACGGCCTTGCAGCATCTCGACGGCGGCGACGGCTGGGACATGCTGGAGGCCCGGATGAGCGTGCATGCGCGCGGAGGTGCCGGCCTGTTCGACATCGCCAACGTGCTGAAGGGCGGAGACGGCAACGATCGCCTCGAGGCCTATCTCGAAGTCTCTCTCGACAACGCGGCGGAGAACGCCAGCTCGCTTGCGCAGAACCGCCTCGACGGCGGCGCGCGTGACGACACGCTCATTGCGACCGTCGCTGCCGGGTCGGTCGGGGCGAGCATCCTGAAGGGCGGCTCGGGCAACGACAGGCTCATCGTGATCGATGGGACGGACAACGAACTCTACGGAGGGGTCGGCAGGGACACGCTGGCCAGCGGCGCCGGCAGCGATCACATGGACGGCGGCGCGGATGCCGACCGCTTCGTGTTCGCCCCGCAGAACGGCCACGATACGGTCGTGTTCGAAAAGGGCGCCGACAGGATCGACCTGAAGGGGTATGCGGGAAGCGGGATCCATGGCTTCGCCGATCTCGACATCGATCTCGTGGGCGACGACAGCGTCATCCGCTTCGACGCCGACAACGACATCACGGTTGCCGGCGTGGCGAACCTGGCCGCCGACGACTTCCTGTTCGCCTGATCCGTCGGGGGGCTCTGCGGCCGGCGCCAGCCGGCCGTGATCTCTCGGCGTCGCCTCAGCCGCCGCTCTGCTGCTTCCAGCTCATGTATTCCTGGATCGTGCGGCTGGCGATCGCCTCCATCGTGCCGGCGGGCACGGCCGCCCAGGGATCCTTTGCCGTCGCCTGTACGCTGTCTGCGCCCTGGATGCGGTGCAGGCGCGCGCCGGAGCTGTCGAGCACGTCCCAGACATAGGTGACGGTGGTGCCGTTGCCGTTGGCCATGGCCGAGAAATAGCCCTTGAGGATATGCCGGCTGGAGTTGTCGGAAGAGCTCTTGATCGTCAGGCCGCGCGCCCGCGCTTGCGCGCCGAGCTGGCGCGAGAGCGGCGTCACCGCTTCCACCGGCGCGCCGATGATCGGCAGGAAGCGGATGCTCTCGCCGGCGGCGGGGTTTACGGCCGCGGTCTGGGTCTGCGGCGCGGCGGGCTGCTGTGTTTGCGTTGCGGCTTGCTGCGGCTGGGGTTCTGCGGGCTGGCGGGGCGGCTGCCCGGTCGCCGGCGCGGCGTTGCCGGGCGAGGGGTCGTCGATGACGGTGCCGCCTTCGCCGCTCGCCACCGGGTTGGCATTGCCGTTCGAAAGCGCTGCGGCCTGTGATTCGAGGCTGCCGGACGAGCCCTGTTGAGGCGGCGCGCCCATCGCGCGCGCCTGCGCATTGCCGACGGGGCGGCTGTCGGCACTCATCTGGTCGAGGTCGCGCTGGGTCACCGGCGGCGACTGGGCGGCCGCGCCGCCCACGTCCATGGGGGGCGTCAGCGCATCCGTGCTGTTGCAGCCTCCCAGGAAAAGAAGACCGATCAGGGCCAGCCGTTGCCTCAGTTCGCGCATCCGTCTCACGTCCGCTGTCCGGAAAGTCGCATCATCCCTCCATTCACGGGGGATTTATGCGGTGCCGCGTCGCTGCGTGTCAATTCCCGGATTTTCCAGCGGGCCGATCGGCGGGATCAGGCCTCGATGAAATCCAGCCCGTAGCGCGACAATGCCTTCGGTTCGTCAGTCGTGGTCAGGTAGGTCTGGCCCAGCGTCATCGCGGTTCCGGTGTCGGAGTCCATGATGATCATGTGGATGAACAGCGACATGTCGGGCAGGATTTCCTGTGGATTGCCGATGTGGAACATCTGCTGCTCCATCCAGGAGGGCGAAAAGCGCGCGCCGAGCGAATAGCCGCAGGCGTTCAGCCGGTGCCGCGCCAGGCCGCGCTCGTCCATGATCCGCGCGTGGGTGTCGAACACCGTGCCGAAGGTATTGCCCGGCCGCAGCACCATCTCGATCGCCTGCATGGTCTCGCGGCAGGCGCTGTAGAGTTCGCGGTGGCGGTCGGTCGGGGTGCCGATGACGACGGTGCGCATCATCGCGGCGTGATAGTGCGCGCTGACGCCCGCCCATTCGAGCGTGAGCTGGTCCTGCGCGTCCAGGCGGCGCCGGCCGGACTTGTAGCGGCAGAGGAGCGCGTCCTCGCCGGAGCCGATGATGAACTCGTTGGCCGGGTAGTCGCCGCCGCCGGCCAGGACCGCCCCTTGCATGGCGGCGAGGATCGCCGCCTCGTCGCCGCCGGGGCCGATCAGCGGCAGGGCCGCGTCCAGCGCGTCGTCGGCAAGGGCGGCCGCCCGCTCGACATGGGTGATCTCGGCGGCGCTCTTGATCAGCCGCAGGCGGCCGACGAGATGCGAGGCGTCGACGAGTTCGCCGAAGCTCTGGAGCTGGTTGTCGAGCAGCTTGGCATTCTTGCCGGTCAGGCCGTGGGTGTCGTATTCGACGCCGATGCGGCAGCCGAGCAGGTCCATCTCCGACAGCAGGTTCTTCAGGTCCATCGCCGGATCGGCGTTCGCCCGGTCGACCCAGATCTCGATCTTCTCGATCGTCGAGGTCCGGCGCGCCTGGCGCAAGTCCGCGGAGCGCGTCAGAAGCACCATCTCGCCGTCGGCCCGCACCACCAGCGTCTGGAAGAAGCAGTAGCCGAAGGTGTCGTAGCCGGTCAGCCAGTACATGCTCTCCTGGGCGAAGAGCAGCATGGCGTCGAGTTTCTCTTCGCGCATCTTCGACGTCAGCCGTCGCAGCCGGTTGGCATATTCCTCGGTTTCGAAATGAAGGGCCATGCCTCGCTCCCTTGTTGTTTCTTGTCGGTATCGTTTCTTGTCTGTTCGTCAGCCGCTGATCATGATCGCCGAGATCTGGCGGCCGTAATCCGGCTCCTTGCGATGGACCGAACGGCGGTAGGAAAAGCAGTTCGTGTCCTGCGGATAGGTGCAGATGTCGAGGTTCTCCGCCTCGATGCCGGCCTCCGCCAGCCGCTTCAGGGTCAGCGCCGGCAGGTCGAACATGGCGTGGCCGGGCCGCTCTGATGGGGAGAAGAACGCGCCGTAAGAAGCGTCTGTTCCGACGAAGCGCTCGACGAATTCTGGGCCGACCTCATAGTTGCGCCGGCTGATCGAGGGGCCGAGGCAGGCGACGATGTCCTTCCGCGCGGCGCCGAGCGTCTCCATGGCGGCAATGGTGTTTTCCAGCACACCCGTCAGCGCGCCCTTCCAGCCGGCATGGGCGGCGCCGACGACGGCGGCCTTCGGATCGGCGAACAGGATCGGCCCGCAATCGGCGCTCAGCACGCCGAGCACGAGGCCCGGCGTGGCGGTGACGAGCGCATCGGCCTGCGGGCGCTGCCCGTCATAGCCGTCGTCGACGGCCGCGACGTCGGGGGAATGGATCTGGTGGACGGTCGCCAGGCGCCCGGGGTCGACGGCGAACCAGTTGCAGACGCGGGCGCGGTTCTCCACCACCCGGGCGCGCTCGTCGTTCGAGCCGAGGCCGACGTTGAGGCCGGCATAGATGCCTTCCGAGACGCCGCCAGCGCGGGTGAAATAGCCGTGGCGGACGGCATTTCCGGCAGCGCGCGAAACCAGCGGGGACTGAACGGGGGAAAGCACGGGCATCATCCTTCGTCGCTTCGTTGCGGCGCCCGGAGACCGGAAACCGTGGCGGGCATGCGGACGATGCGGCGTCCGATTCAAAACGGGGGCGATGTTGATCGCCGGTGATCGGGCTGTCAATCCGCGGGGCGGAACGGCGCGAGCGTCACCTCGCCGCGGGACACGGCCAGCACCTTGAACAGGTCGCCCATGTTTCCGGCGCCGGAGCCGGCCAGCCGTTCGACGTCGGCCACGATCTGGCGCTGCAGGTCCTCGTCGCGGCCGCGGCCGAGTGCTGCGGCCCGGTCGGCGAGCCCGAGCCCCATCAGGAAGTCGCCCTGGTGCAGCGGGCCATGCGTGCGCAGCCCACTGTCGCGGGCGACGGTCGCGAGCCGTTCGAAATCGACGTGACTTGTAAGGTCGGCCTCGCCCGGATGGGCGAGCGGCGGATCGAAGGCGTGGCGCAGAACCGCCTGCAGCGTGTCGCCGAAGCCGGTGACGACATGGCCGTAGTCGATCACGAGAGCCGTCCCGCCGCTCCGTCGCAGCCGCTCGCAGATCGCCGCCATCACCGCCTCGCGGGCCGGGGCGATCTCGAAGATCGCGCCGTTCGGCTGGGACCTGTGCCCCTCCGGCAGAAGGTCGGGATCGATGCCGGCGACGCCTGCGGCAAAGGTCAGTTCGCCCTCGGCATCAAGGCCGACCATGCGCTCGCGAAAGCCGGTCGGGGTGCGGACGAACTGCCGGATCGGGATCGCGTCGAAGAGCTCGTTGGCGGCCAGCAGCGTGAAGCCGTCCGGCACCTCGTCGAAGCTGTCGTGCCAGGCGATCCGCGCAGCGTGCGCACCGAGTGTCTGCCGCTGCACGTCCTTCAGCCGCGGGCTCGTTTCCACGAGATGGAAGGTCGCGCCGTCATGGAGCTGCGGGGCCAGCCGGGCGACGACGCGCATCATGTCGGCCATCATGGTGCCGCGGCCCGGGCCGATCTCGACGAAGCGGACGGTGGCCGGGGCGCCGTGCTTTTGCCAGGCGTTGACCATGAAGACTCCGAGCATCTCGCCGAAGAGCTGGCTGATCTCGGGGGCGGTGACGAAGTCGCCTTCGGTTCCGAAGGGTTCGCGGGTTTTGTAGTAGCCGTGCTCGGGATCGGCGAGGCAGAGCGAGAAATAGTCGGTGACGCTGATCGGGCCGTTGGTGCGGATCAGGGCACCGATCTTGCTGGCAAGGGGTGTCGACATGGCAGCCTCGGTCTCTCAGACGGCGGCAGGCCGGGCACGCAGCATCGCCCAGATGCCGAGCGCCAGCATCGGCAGCGACAGCAGCATGCCCATCGTCAGCCATCCGCCGAAGAGATAGCCGAGCTGGGCGTCGGGCTCGCGGAAGAACTCCACGAAGATGCGGCAGAGCGCATAGCCGGCCACGAACATGCCGGTGACGAGGCCCGGCCGCTTCAGCGCCTTGAAGGCGTAGATCGCGATCGCCAGCAGAGAGAGCAGGACGATGCCCTCCAGAGCCGCCTCGTAGAGCTGGCTCGGATGGCGGGCGAAGGGGCCGGCATTGGGGAAGACGAAGGCCCAGGGCGCGCCGGAGAGCTTGCCCCACAGCTCGCCGTTGACGAAATTGGCGATGCGGCCGAAGAACAGGCCGATCGGCACGACGGCGGCGACGATATCGAACAGGCTCCAGATGCGGATGCCGTGCCGGCGGGCAAAGAGGATCATGGCGATGGTGGTACCGGTGAAGCCGCCATGGAACGACATGCCGCCGTTCCAGATCTGGAAGGCGCGCAGCGGATCGTCGACGATCGCGGCGAAGTCGTAGAACAGGATATAGCCGATCCGCCCGCCGAGGATGACGCCGAGGGCCGCCCAGACGAGGAAATCGTCGAGTTGCGCCAGCGTCATCGGCGGCGTGTCCTTCGGCCAGAGATTGGCACGGGAGATCAGCCTGCGGGCGTAGAACCAGCCGAGCATGATGCCGACCACATAGGCGAGCCCGTACCAGTGGACGGCGACGGGGCCGATCGAGAACGCCACCGGGTCGATGTTCGGGAAGGCGATGACGGCGAAAAGTTCTGCTGCTGGGATCAAGGGCTCTCTGGTCCGGTTGGTTCGGGCGGAAGATGGCGTCCGGCCATGGGATGGTCAAGCGGATACTGCCGGGTCCATCGGTCGCACGGGGCCTCCGGCCGGCTCGTCCCCAAGCGATTCCGCTTGCATCGCCCGGTGGCACATCCTACCTCAGGAAAGGAGGCGGCGCTGGGCCGCGACACGTTTAAAGCCGAGGAGGCCGACCATGACCACCGGAACCAGTCGAATTCTCGATGACTTCGCCAAGCTGATGACCGACGCCGCCGGCGCGGCACAGGGTGTGCGCAAGGAAATGGAAACGGTCTTCCGCGCGCAGGCCGACCGTTTCCTGAACGGCATGGACCTGGTCAAGCGCGAAGAATTCGAGGCGGTGCGGGAGATGGCGGCGAAGGCGCGCGAGGAAAACGACGCGCTGCAGCAGCGCATCGAAGCGCTCGAGGCGAAGATCGCGACTGCGAAAAAATAGCCGGGCGGAGCCTCCGGCTCACGTTAGGGAAGGGCGGCCGCGGGAACCCCGCGCCGGCCTTCTTCTTTTTGAAGAAATTTTGGCCCTGTGGATAGCGTTAAAAAATCCTTATCGCAGAGTCACTTGAGGTGCCGGGCTGAATCTCTTTGGCAGCCACTGTCCACAACGGCGACGACAAAAAGGGGCGTGGGGGCTGGTCTCGGGACTCTGCCGTTATACACTGATTTTAAATGATGATTCGAGACGGCAACGCCAGCTTGGGGCAGGGTTAGTAAGTCAGACTCTGGCAGCGCAGCGAAATCATTCGGTTTTCTTCCGGAGTGGGTATCCGCGTTCTTGTGGTGCGTGGTCGCGATAGCGCATGCCTTCCGGTCAAAAGGGTGACGCATGAGCCTGATGGAATTGGAATTCGTACGGGAGCAGAATCCGGTCGACATGATCGAATTCGTCGCTGCAAACAACGACTGGTCGTTCGAGCGTTCCGGCGAAGACGAGATCGCGATGACGGTCGAGGGCAAGTGGAGCGATTACCACGTTTCCTTTTCCTGGATGGAAGAGTTCGAGGCGCTGCACCTTGCCTGCGCCTTCGACATCAAGGTGCCCGAAAGCCGTGTTAACGAGGTCATCAGGCTGCTGTCGCACATCAACGGCCAGGTGCTGATGGGCCATTTCGACCTGTGGCGGCATGAGGACGTGGTGATCTTCCGCCAGTCGCTGCTGCTTGCCGGCGGGGCCGAGCCGACGAACCGTCAGGTCGAGGTGCTGCTGTCGAGCGCGCTGGAGACCTGCGAGGCCTATTTCCAGGCCTTCCAGTTCGTCGTCTGGTCGGGAATGGAAGCGCAGGCCGCAGTCGATGCGGTGATGTTCGAGACGGTCGGGGTGGCTTAAGAAATGAGCGGTCAGGCAGCGGGTCCAGTCGTTCTTGTCGGTGCCGGCAACATGGGCGGGGCCATGCTCGCGGGCTGGCTCAAGAGCGGCGTGCCCGGCGCCTCGGTGCTGGTGATCGATCCCGGTCCGGCGCCGGCCATGCAGAAGCTGATTGCCGACAACGGCGTGCGCCACGTGACGGCGGCACCGGTCGGCATGGTGGCGGGAGTCCTCTTCGTCGCGGTCAAGCCGCAGGTCATGGATATCGTGCTGCCGCCGCTGAAGGGGCTGGTCGGGCCGGAAACGGTGGTGGTTTCGGTCGCCGCCGGAAAGACCCTCGGCAATCTCGAAGCCCACCTCGGGCAGGCGGCCATGGTCCGGGCGATGCCGAACACGCCGGCGATGATCGGCCGGGGCGTTACCGGCGCCTTTGCGAACGGCCGCGTCAGCGCGGACCAGCGCGAGCAGGTCCATGCCCTGCTCAAGGTTAGCGGCCCGGTCGAATGGGTCGACAGCGAAGCCGACATCGATGCGGTCACCGCCCTTTCGGGAAGCGGCCCGGCCTATGTCTTCTATCTCGTGGAGTGCATGGCGGAGGCAGGCCGCAAAGCCGGCCTGCAGGCGGACCTCGCCATGCGTCTTGCGCGGGAAACCGTCTCGGGGGCTGGCGAACTTCTTCACCAGTCCCCCGACGACGCCTCGAAACTGCGCCAGAACGTCACCTCGCCGGGCGGCACCACGGCAGCCGCACTCGCCGTCCTGATGGACAAGGACGGCATGCAGCCGCTGTTCGACCGGGCGATCGCGGCCGCCCGCAAGCGCGCCGAGGACCTCGCCGGCTGACGACTGCGCGGGCGGGCGGGGCTACCGCCCGGTTTCCATGCGCAAAGGCCGATCGCGCTTCAGCCCTTTCATTTTGCCCATGTCGTCGTCGCAAAACCGCTTCACACTTTTGCGCGACATGCGCTAACCCTTGACGACAACCTCGTGGTTGTCCCTGCCGGGACAGCCTTGGCGTCTTGCCTCTTGCATTCACGGAGCATCCCATGTCCGAGACGATTTCCTTTGCCGATTTCGAACGGGTCGATATTCGCGTCGGCACGATCGTCGAGGCCGCCGAGTTTCCGGAGGCCCGCAAGCCGGCCTACAAGCTGACGATCGATTTCGGACCGGAGATCGGGCTGAAGAAGTCCTCGGCGCAGATCACCGTCCACTACGCGCCGGAGAGCCTGGTCGGGCGGCAGGTGCTGGGTGTCGTCAACTTCCCGCCGCGGCAGATCGGCCCGGTCCGCTCGGAAGTGCTGACGCTGGGCTTTGCCGACGAGGCCGGCGCCATCGTGCTCGCCGCCGCCGAGCGCCCGGTGCCGAACGGGGCAAGGCTCTGCTGAACGTGACGTGGTAGTTGAAGCGTGATTAATTCCCGTATACGTTGATTTAGAGAGATGTACGGGAGTCATGCATGCCTGACGCGCAAGGTCGAACTACTGAACTTGAAATTTCTGAAGCTGTCCTGAAAATTCTAGAAGGTCTCCCCAGCGGAAGAGCAACTTTTCGTCAGTTGATACGTGCAATTCCCGGCCAACTGAGATTGACCAATGCAGATCAGGTTCTGTCTCCGACTCGACCTAATGAGTATATTTGGGAGCAGAGGGTTCGAAACATTTCTTCGCATCGGCGTGCTGAAGGCAATTTTATATCTGAAGGATATCTGATCAAGGTTAATGGTGGTCTTCAGATTACTGAAGCAGGTCGTCGTAGAGTGCTAAGCCGACACTAGAAATGTACTGCCTTGTATCCGGGTCTAAGCCATTTAATTTCAGAGCGAGCGGGAGCGTTAACGTCCCATACAAACCACGCATACGCGGTGGTGCCGTTTCCCTTGACGGTAACTCCCGCAGGGTAAAAGGTAATGCGTTCGCTGAAAATCCAAACACGACTAGGGGGGATTGATGAGAATATTGTATTAGCCCGATTTACGCCTTCCAGAAATGCCAATCTAAGCAAAAGAGCGAATTTCTTCTTGGCTAGCTTTGTTCCTTTATGAATAAACTTCTCTGCACTATTGTACGGTGGGTTTGTGATAATGTTATCGAAATTTCTATCTTGGATAGTGAAATCAATTCCAGTTTCTCCGTAACCTCTATCATATAAGTCTGAGCTGTATACATTTGAATATCGGGTCTCCAAGACCTTTGACATGGCGCCGTCGCCGCATGCGCATTCCCAGATGCTTCCTTCAAATACTTCATTATCTAAAAGGGCGGCGGTCGCCCAAGCTGGTGTTGGAAAGAAATCAGGTCCGCTTAAGTCGGCAAACCTTTTCATGGTTGGCTTGAATGCTCCATTTAGGTAGTAAGTGTCGTCCATGAAATGTATTTCCTGTAGAACTGTTGATGCATTCTCGATCGCTGAATTGCGATTCTATCCTAATATTCATATAGATATAAGTCGAACTCGTAGAGTTTTAACGATACGCTAGGATATTTCTATGCCGGGATCCGCACCGTCGCCCTGAGGCCGCCGAGCGGGCTGTCGGAGAGGGTGACGTTGCCGCCGTGGCTGCGGGCGATATCGCGGGCGATCGCAAGGCCGAGGCCCGTGCCGGAGGAATCGAGGTTGCGGGCCTCGTCGAGGCGGAAGAACGGCTTGAACACGTCGTCGCGCGAACGCTCGGGGATGCCGGGGCCGTCGTCGTCGACGACGATCGTCAGCCACTTGGCGCTGTGGCGGGCCTGGATCTGCACCTTGCCGGCATAGCGCAGCGCGTTGGAGACGATGTTGCCGACGAGCCGCGAAAACGCGTTCGGCCGCACCATGATCTCGTCCTCGCCCTCGATTGTGCTGGTCAGTTCCTTGTTGTGGAGCTCCGCCTCCATCTCGAACTTGTCGAAGAGGTTGGAAAGGCGAAGATGGCCGACATCCTCCTCGGCCTCGCCGCGGGCGAAGGACAGGTAGCCCTCCAGCATGCTCTGCATGTCCTCGACGTCCTTGTTCAGCCCGTCGAGGTCCGGGTTCTTGCCGGCGAGCGCCAGTTGCAGCTTGAAGCGGGTGAGGATCGTGCGCAGGTCGTGGCTGACGCCGGTCAGCATCGCCGTGCGCTGCTCCATCTGCCGCTCGATGCGCTCGCGCATCAGCATGAAGGCGAGGCCGGCGCGGCGCACCTCGTCGGCCCCGCGCGGCGCGAAGTCCTCCGGCATCTTCTGCCCCTTGCCGAAGCTCTCGGCCGCGTGCGCCAGCGACAGGATCGGGCGGATCTGGCCGCGCAGGAACAGGATCGAGATCGTCAGTAGCACGAGCGAGGCGCCGACCATCCAGACGAGGAAGATGTGGGTGTTGGAGGCGTAGGTGTGGTTGCGGCGGGCATAGACGCGCAGCGTCTTGTCCTGGTCGACGAGGATGCGGATCTCGACAAGGTCGCTGTCGCCGAGCGTGTCGATCCAGAAGGGGAGCCTGATCTGCTTAGTGATCTGGGCGCTGAGGATATGGTCAAGGATGTTGAAGAACGGCTTCGGCTGCGGCGGGGGCAGTTCGTTGCCCTTCTCGATGGCGATGTTGAGGTTCATCCGGTCGCGGGCGATGCGGACGATCTCGGCATTGGCGCTGCCGTCGGGGAAGGTGTCGATCAGGTCGATGATCGCGGCGATGTCGCGCGTGACCGCCATCGACAGCCGCTCCGTGACCAACTGCCAGTGGCGCTCCATGAAGACGAAGGCGACGACCGACTGCAGCAGCACCATCGGGATGATGATGATGAGCAGCGAACGCGTGTAGAGCCCGGTCGGCAACCGCCTGCGCAGCCACTTCACGAAGCTACGCCAGCCTGCCAGCGGTGTCCGCTCGATTTCGCGTCTGAAGGTTTCGAAGGCTGTCATGTCGCGGTTCGCCGTTTCAATTTCCTGGCCGGCCTGTGCCGGCTACTCGATGCTCAGCCGGTAGCCGATGCCGCGCACCGTCTGCAGCCAGACGGGATTGGTCGGGTCGTCCTCGATCTTTCGCCGCAGGCGGTTGATCTGCACGTCGATCGTCCGCTCGCCGACGTCTGTCTCCTCGCCGATCAGTTCGTGGCGCGGGATGGTCTCGCCGGCGCGCAGCGAAAAGAGCAGCATGATCTCCTGCTCGCGATCGGTCAGCCGGATCGGATCGCCGCCGCGCTTGAGCTCCTTGCGCACGATAGAGAAGGTGTATGGCCCGAACATGACCTGCTCGATCTTCGGGGCTGCGGGCTGGGCGTTGCGCTTGAGGATGTTGTTGACGCGCAGCACCAGTTCGCGCGGCTCGAAGGGCTTGGCGAGGTAGTCGTCGGCGCCGGCCTCCAGTCCCTCGATGCGCGCCGTCGTCTCCGTCAGCGCCGTCAGCATGATGATCGGTATGTTGCGGATCGCGCGCAGGCTCTCCGTCAGTTGCAGGCCGGTTTCGCCCGGCATCATCACGTCCATCACGATCAGGTCGAAATCGAGGCCTTCCAGCCGCCGGCGAGCCTCGTCGGCATCGCCGGCGACGGTGACGCGAAAGCCTTCACCCGCCAGATAGCGGCTGAGGAGTTCGCGGATGCGCTTGTCGTCGTCGACGATCAGGAGGTGGGCGGCGTCGTCGGAGGGCCTGTCTTGCATCGTCATTTCCGTCTGTCCCGGTTACTCTTGGCGCGCGTTCTGCATCCCGGCGAGGAAACGCGTCACGGCCTTGCGGTCTTCCGCGCTCATGCCCTCGAAGGCGCGCTCGATGCGCACCTGCTGCGGCTGCGCCAGCGCCAGCGCCAGGTCGCGGCCGGATCGCGTCGGATACAGCTTGCGCTGCCTGCGGTCCTCCGGGCCGGCCATCTGGCGAATATAGCCCGAATCGATCAGTTGTTTCAAAACCCGTGCAAGGCTTTGCTTGGTGATCTTGAGCGTTTCGAGCAGGTCGGCCACCGTCAGCCCCGGCTCGCGGTTGACGAAGTGGACGACGCGATGGTGGGCGCGCCCGAAGCCGCTGCTCTCCAGGATGGCGTCGGGATCGGAGATGAAGTCCCGATAGGCGAAGAAGAAGCCCTCGATGATCTCGAAGTCGATGCCGCCTTCGTCGGTCAAAGGCTGGTCGCAGAACTCGGTCGTCGCCTTGCGTTCCGAAGTCATTCGTCCCACGCGGTCATTTCCTTTCCTCGCAGCAGCACTTCGCGCAACTTCCGTAAAAATATGTCAGCGTTGTTGACATATTTTTACACTCTTGGTAGGCGTTGTCCACAACTTGCCGACGGCCCCTCGCATCCGTCGCGCCGAAGGCGTTCTTCCGTTCTCACCGGCGCTTCCGGCACCTTGGCAAGGCGGTATCATGCCTGTTTCTGGTTAGACCGTATCGGGCAGCAAAATCAACATCAAGAACGGTCCTTCGGGCCGGGAGGAAGCATCATGGCGGTTGCCTTCGATCAAATGGAAGGCCAGATCTGGTTCAACGGCGAATTCGTCGCATGGGCGGACGCGAAGATCCACGTGCTGACGCACGGGCTGCACTATGCCAGTGCCGTGTTCGAGGGCGAGCGCGCCTATGGCGGGCGCATCTTCAAGCTGACGGAGCACAACCGGCGTCTGCACCGGTCCGCCGAGGTCCTGGGCTTCAAGATTCCCTATTCGGTCGAGGAACTGGATGCGGCAAGCGTCGAGCTTCTAAAGCGGCAGGGCTTCTCTGAGGCCTATGTGCGGCCGATCGCCTGGCGGGGCTCGGAGATGATGGGCGTCTCGGCGCAAGCGAACCGGATCAACGTCGCCATCGCCATCTGGCAGTGGGGCAGCTACTTCAACCCGGCCGAGAAGCTGAAGGGCATCCGCCTCGACATCGCCGAGTACCGCAGGCCCGATCCGAGGACGGCGCCGTGCGAATCCAAGGCCGCCGGGCTCTACATGATCTGCACCATCTCCAAGCATGCCGCCGAGGCCAAGGGCTATGCGGATGCAATGATGCTCGACTATCGCGGCCAGGTGGCCGAGGCGACCGGGGCCAACATCTTCTTCGTCAAGGACGGCGTCATCCACACGCCGACGCCGGACTGCTTCCTGAACGGCATCACCCGCCAGACGGTCATCGAGCTCGCCGGGCGCCGCGGCTACCAGGTGGTCGAGCGGGCGATCCTGCCGGAGGAACTCGCCGGCTTCAGCGAATGCTTCCTGACCGGCTCGGCCGCCGAAGTGACGCCGGTATCGGAGATCGGCCCCTACCGCTTCACGCCCGGCACGATCTGCGAGACGCTGATGAACGACTACATGGCCGAGGTCCATCCGGTCGCAGCGGCGGCGGAATAGGGCGGATTGAAAAGGCGGCACGTTCCAGCCGCCTTTTCACGGGTCTGATGTGTTCGGTCGATCCGGGCCTCAGGCCTGCTTGCGGCCGAACAGGCTGCCTGCGATCGCCTGCAGTACGCCGCCGCCGATCAGGCCGCCCAGCGCATTGGCGACGAGCACGGACAGGCCGGCCTCGCCGCCCACCGCCTGCAGCAGCAGGCCGCCGCCGACACCGCCGATCGCACCCACGATCGTGCGCACGATGACGCTGGTCGCCTGCTGTTTCAGCATGGCGCCAACGGCGTTGCCGCCGACCGCGCCGCTGATGAGCTGTGTGATGAGTGGCATCAATGCTTCCATGTGCAGTCCCCCCGTTCGGGTCGTGCCGGAAGCGCGTCGAGACCTTCCGGCAACGAACACGTGAAGCTGGCCGGCGCCCTCCCGAGCGGCCGAATCGCCAGTGCCGATACCCTCGGCGCGCATATGGTGGTTGCGAAATTGCAAGCTGTCAATTTTTCAGTGTTTTTCGGCACGGCGGCCAGCTGGCAGTCGCCCCGGCCGGAAACGCCGCGCAGATGCCCGGGGTAGGCCCGGGCATGGCGGGGGAAGGGAGGCTGGGGCCGCGCCTCTATTCGGCGGCGTCGTTGAAGACGCCGCGGCGGATCTGGTCCTCCTCGATCGATTCGAACAGGGCCTTGAAGTTGCCCTCGCCGAAACCCTCGTCACCCTTGCGCTGGATGAACTCGAAGAAGATCGGTCCGATGACGGTCTTCGAGAAGATCTGCAGCAGGATCTTCGTCGTGCCGCCGTCGATCACGCCTTCGCCGTCGATCAGGATGCCGTGCTTCTTCAGCCGGTGCAGCGGTTCGTCGTGGTCGTGGACGCGCTCCTGCGACTTCTCGTAGTAGGTCTCCGGCGGGCCGGGCATGAATTTCAGGCCGTTCCCCGCCAGCCGGTCGGTGGCATCGTAGATCTCGTCGGTGCCGACGGCGATGTGCTGGATGCCCTCGCCGTTATACTTGCGCAGATATTCCTCGATCTGGCTGCGGTCGTCGGTCGATTCGTTCAGCGGGATGCGGATCTTGCCGCAGGGCGAGGTGATCGCCCGCGAAACCAGCCCGCTCATCTTGCCGGCGATGTCGAAGAAGTGGATCTGCCGGAAATTGAACAGTTCGCGGTAGAACGCCCACCACTTGTCCATGTTGCCGCGGAAGACGTTGTGGGTCAGGTGGTCGAGATAGTAGAAGCCGACGCCGGCAGGCTTCGGGTCGGGCTCGCCGGTCCAGTCGAACTCGGCGTCGTAGGCCGATCCCTTTTCGCCGTAGCGGTCGATGAAATAGAGCAGCGACCCGCCGATGCCGACGATCGCCGGTGCGTCGATGCACTTGTCGGTGCCGGTATATTCCTCCGCCCCCATCGACACGGCGTGCTTCAGGGCATGGCCGGCATCGACGACGCGCCAGGCCATCGAGGGCGCGCAGGGGCCGTGCTTTTCGACGAAGCGCTCGGCAAACGAACCCTTCTCGGCATTCAGCACGTAGTTGATGTCGCCCTGGCGCCATACGGAGATGTCCTTCGTCCGGTGCCGCGCCACTTCCGCATAACCCATGCGGGCGAAGAGTTCGCGCAGCTTCTCCGGCTCGGAATGGGCGAATTCCACGAATTCGAAGCCATCGGTTCCGGCCGGGTTCTCGGTGCTGATCACAGCCGGCGGTGCGTCGTGCGGGAACGGTCCCATGGCATTCTCCTCCTCGAATTCCCTGATGAAACGCAAGTATGCGCCGACCGCGGCGCATGATGTTTGCAAAGTCGGTGGTCAATCGAGCCGATGTGACGTATTCTTGCATGATATGTGGAGATGGAGACGAAGTCGTGCATCTGGACGCATTCGACCGAAAATTGCTGGCGCTTTTGCAACGGGATGCGCGCCTGACCAACAGCGAAATCTCCGAGCGCATCAACCTGTCGCCGTCGCAATGCTCGCGGCGGCGTGCGCGGCTGGAGGAGGAGGGCATCATCCGGGCCTACCGGGCCGAACTCGACCGCGAGAAGCTCGACCTCGGCATCGTCATCATCGTGACGGTGACGCTCGCCACCCACAATCGCGACAACGCCCAGCGCTTCGCCCGGCTCATCTCCAGCCTTCCGGAGGTGCTGGAGGCGTTTTCGCTGACGGGCGAGATGGACTACATCATCAAGGTGGTGGTGCCGAATCTGAAGGCGCTTTCGGCTTTTGTGAACGACGTGCTCCTGCCGCACGAATCCGTCTCGCACGTGAAGACGGCGATCGTGCTCGACACGCTGAAGGAGACGACGGCGCTTCCCGTCTGAGCGCACCGAATAGATTGTCGTGCCTGTCCGTGTTTCCAGCGGAACAGAATGGCCCGGATCGTCGTTGTAGGTTGCAATCAAACAATCAGGCACCGTCATCGGGTCGAAGGAACAGGGTAATGGAAAATCAGATGCCTGCAGATGGCGGCACCGTCGCGGTCCGGCTGCGCGCCGTGGTCTATGCCTACGCTCTCGCCAACATCGCCGTCGCGGCCCTGCTGCTGTCGACGGTGACGCCCGCGCCGACCGCCATTGCCGGCCAGGATGCGCCGGTCCAGCAGGTCGCCAGCGCGCGCTGAATTCACTTCCCACGCCCGGTCCCGTGTGCGGTCTTGCCATTGACCGTGGCATCCCGGGCCGGGAGCGGCTATATGCGGGGTCGGCACCACTTCCCAGCGAGGACCCCATGGGCATGCTTCAGGCGGGCATCATCCCCGTCACCCCCTTCCAGCAGAACTGCACGATCCTGTTCGACATGGACACAAAGGAAGGCGTCATCGTCGATCCGGGCGGAGACGTCGAGGCGATCGTCGAGGTGGTGCAGAAGAACGGGATTGCGCTGAAGGCCATCTGGCTGACGCATGGCCATCTCGATCACGCCGGCGGGGCGAAGGAGCTCAAGGAAGCGCTCGGCCTCGACATCATCGGCCCGCACAAGGACGACCTGCCGTTGCTGGAACGCATGGAGACGCAGGCCGAGAAATTCGGAGTCGCGATGAAGGTGCAGAACGTTGTTCCCGACCGCTGGCTTGAAGATGGCGACCGCGTCTCCTTCGGCGAACACGCGTTCGAGGTCTACCACACGCCCGGCCATGCGCCGGGTCACGTCATCTTCTTCAACCGCAAGCAGAATTTCGCCCATCTCGGCGACGTGCTGTTCCGCGGCTCGGTCGGGCGCACCGACCTGCCGGGCGGCGACGAAAAGGTGCTGCTCGCCTCGATCCGCGACAAGGTGCTGCCGCTCGGCGACGATGTCGGCTTCATCTGCGGCCATGGCCCGGGCGGCAAGATCGGCGAGGAGCGGCTGACCAACCCCTTCCTGCGCGGTCTCTGAACTCCGCCGCAAGGTGCAAAATTAAAAGGCGGATGGTTTCCCATCCGCCTTTTTCCTGCGTGCAGCCGTGCCTGCCTCAGCCGGCGACGCAGAAGTGCTCCCGCCCGTCATAGCCGACGAAGGTGCCGGAGCGGGGATTGAACGAGCGATAGGTGCTTTCGCAGTAGTCGTACCAGGCCGGGCTCCAGGGCTCGAGGGTGCCGACGACGACCCGTTCGCGGTAGACGCGGCGAACCGGGCGGTATTCCGGCTCGACATAGACGCGGCGGGGGGGCGCGCGGTAGTAGCCGTCGTCGTAGCGCGGGGTGTTGGCGATCGCGCTGCCGACGATCACGCCGGTGACGAGGCCGGCGGCGCCAGCTGCCCAGGCGGCATCGTTGTTGTGGTGGCGGCCGTGGCGCCAGTGGCCGCGATCGCCTGCCTCGGCGGCTCCGAAGGAGGAGAGCGTTGTCGCTGCCACTGCAAATGCCAGCACGGCCGACTTCAGGTATCTGTTCATCTCATTCGTCCCTGGTTCCGGTCGCGAACCTGCGACCATCCGATAGCGGCGATCCTAGGGAGATCCGAATGAACGGGCGCTGAACGGCGCCGGGCAAAAAAAAAACCCGGCAGGATGCCGGGTCGCAATGGTCTTGGTTGAAGATCGCCTCAGCCGGCGATCTGCAGGTTCACCGCCTTGGGGCCTTTGCCGCGGCGGTCGGGTTCCGTCTCGAAGCTTACCTTCTGGTTCTCGGAGAGTCCGTTCAGGCCGGAAGCCTGTACGGCAGAGATGTGTACGAAGATATCCGCACCACCATTGTCGGGCTTGATGAAACCGAAGCCCTTTTCGGTGTTGAAGAATTTTACAGTGCCAGTTTCGGCCATGCGTCAGGTCCTTTTCTCTCTGCCCGGTAGTTTGGCGGCGGGCAGCATTTCGGTTTGCCCCCGAAGGGGCGTGAGGCAGGCAGTTCCGATGTGAGGAAAGGGTCCTGTTTTACCGCAGCCAGCCAAGCGCTGTTCCTCATGGAACTTATCAGCACGGCTGCCCGGATTTTTATCGCGTCTCCGGCGCGCTATTATTGAAGGTCTTCCCATGTCCGCAAATTGCCCGAACAGGGCAAGAGTGCTGTGTTTATCATTAATTGGCAAGCAAAAGTTTCGAACACTTCGTGAACCGCTCCGGTTCGGCGTCTTTCCGGCGGTTGGGGCAATAGACTTGCAGCATTCCGGAACAGTTTCGCAGGCATCATAGCAACTATATTGAGCATGCTGCCCAATAACCCGGCCGGGGGACAGCAAAGCGCAGAGAGGCCTGGTTCACATGTTCAAGAAGGGGGCGAACTATGCCGCTTTGCCCCGCTTTTCCTTGGTCTTCTCCAGTTCCGGTACAGGTCCGATCGCAAGCATCGCGGCGAAAAAGATCGTGCGGTCGGCCGATCCGGCACCGGAATGCTGTCGCTCATCGGAAATACATCGAACAGGGAGGCAGACAGGGCCTCTCCCGCCGGGACGAAGCCGGGGCGATTTTCGATAGACGTCGGGGCAGGGGCGTGTCGCTATTGCGAGGAGGGGAGCCTGGAGACGCGCAGCAGGGCGCCGTCGTCCTCGTCCGTCAGCAGCAGGATCGCGCCGTCGGGGGCGACCTTGACGTCGCGCAGCCGGCCGAAGGCGCCGTCCAGCATGCGCTCCTCGCTGTGGATGACGCCGGCCTCGTCGCGTTCCAGCCGGACGAGCGTCTGGTATTTCAGCGCCGCCACGAGCAGGTCGCCGTCCCATTCGGGGAACATCGGGCCGCGATAGACGGCAACGGCGCCGGGCGCGATGGAGGGATCCCAGTAGTAGGCCGGCTGCTCGTAGCCGTCCCTTGCCGTGCCCTTGCCGATCTCGGCGCCGGAATAGTCCTTGCCGTAGCTGATGACCGGCCAGCCGTAGTTGCGGCCCGGCTGCGGCAGGTTGATCTCGTCGCCGCCGCGCGCGCCGTGCTCGGCGGTCACGAGCGTTCCGTCCTTCGGATCGATGGCGATGCCCTGCGGATTGCGGTGGCCCTTCGACCAGATCTCCGGCAGCCCGCCCGCGTGCCCCGCATGGGGATTGCTGGCGGGGATGCCGCCGTTGGCGGCAATGTGCAGGATCGCGCCGGCGTGGTCGCGCGGGTCCTGCGCCCGGTCGGGCTCGCCGCGGTCGCCGGTGCCGAAGAACAGGCTGCCGTCGGCGGCGATCGCGATGCGCGCGCCGAAGTTCTCGCCGTTCGGCGTCGCCCTGTTCATCGTGAAGATGCGCCGCACGTCCTCCAGGCTCTTCTCGTCGGCTGAAAGCCGGGCGCGCGTGACCGCCGTGCCCGTACCGTCCTGCCCGGGGGCGCTGTGGGTGAGGAAGAGGATGCGGCTCGTCGCAAAATCGGGCGCGATGGCCACGTCGAGCAAGCCGCCCTGGTCCTGCGCCACCACCTGCGGGACGCCGCGGATCGGGGCGGAAAGCTGCCCGTTGCGGACGATGCGCAGGTTGCCCTCGCGCTCGGTGACGATGTAGGCGCCGTCCGGCAGGACCTCGACCGCCCAGGGATGCTTCAGCCCCGTTGCGATCGGCTCGACGGCAAGCGGCACCTTGCTGGTGGGAAACTCCTGCGGCGCGGCGGACACTGTGGCGCCGAGACCGGCTGCCAGCAGCAGCGTTGCCGAGAGCTGCATCGTCAGGCGCGCAAGGTCGATCGGTCGGCCGGCGGTCTCAGGAAACTCTGCTCGGTCAGGCGGGTGCATCGGCGATCCTTCCTCCATCCGCCACATAACTGAAGCCATAGTCATGCGTTTTCAAGAGGGCGGCGGACGCGGGAACCGAGGTGCAGGGGTGCCCCGGGATCCTGCGTCCGTCGACTGGAGGAAGAGGCACGCGTCAGGCCTCGCTGCTGCGGCTTGTGTCGCCGGCGTGCACGGATTCGGTGGCCCGTCCGGCCAGCTGGCCGACGCCGGCAACGACGATCAGCGCGCCGAGACCGAGTGCGGTTGCGAGACGCCGGTCGAACGAGGCCGCATCGTCGTCCTTCGCGCCGGTCATCGCAGTCGTGGTGATCCTGTCGAGCCCGTCCGGCAGGGCCGGAGCGGAGATGGCGGTCCGTCCGGCGTGGCCGACCGTCCCGATGGCGGCGGGGTCGAGCGAAGGATGCGTATCGCCCAGCATGCCGACGACGAGGCTGCGTTCGTCGCCGAGGGCTGCGGCGTTGGCGACGTTCATCAGGCCGACGAACATCAGGACGCAGGCCGCGAGCGCCGTCAGCGTGATGTAGAGGACCGCCCGGCCTTCGCGCCGGCGATGGTTGCGGATTGCCTTCTCGTCGTCGATGAACATATCCCACCCCTTTGTCTTTCGCTGCCGGGCTTGTCTCCCTGTTGGCTGCAAGAAGGCACGCCGAAGTCGGCGTCAGGGGGACTGAAATGCGGCGCCGCCCGACAGTTGTTGTGGTGAAAACGTGGCGGTTGCGGAAAGGTCGGCCCACGCGCGGTGCGGGACGTACAGACGGGTCCCGACGGAACGTCATTGGCAACGGCTGCGGGGCCGGGCGGCCCGTCGCCGGTCAGCCCGTGCGGCGGCCGAAGCGGGGTGCCGCCCTGTGGGCTCGCGCCTCGTGCGCGGCAGGGGCGGGCGAGGCCGGCTGTTCCTCGGGAAAGTCCCGCTCGAAGGAGGTGGGCGTGACCTGCGGCCGGGCGAGCAGGTAGCCCTGCATCAACGGCATGCCGATCTCGCGGCAGAATTCCGCCTGCCAGGGCTCCTCGATGTTGGTGACGATCGGGCGGATGCCCTCGCGCTCGAGGCGGGCGACCACCACCCGCATGAGGCCCGAGCCTGTGGAGCCCTCGGCAAAGCGCTTCACCCAGATCGGATCGAATTTCAGAAGGTCCGGCGACAGTCGGGCAAGCCGGGCGATGTCCTCGTCGGTCGCCGCATATTCGTCGATGGCGACAAGGAAGTTCGCGTCGTGGAGCTGTCTTGCGAACTGGGCGAGCGTGTCCGGGTCGTCGTCCGGCCATTCGCGGATCTCGCAGGCGATCCTGGCCGGCGCCATGCCGGCCTCGTGGGCGGCAAGGCGCATGCGATCGACTTCCTGGCGGATCGCATGCGGCGACTGGAACAGGCCCGGCTGGGAGTTGACGAGCAGCGTCACGTCCTTGCGGGCGAGCTGGCCGGTATTGAGGATATGCAGGCTGCGGCAGAGGCTGTCGACCATCGGCCGGTCCTCTTCCGGGACCAGCGCAAAGAAGTCCGCCGGCGGCACCAGCGCGCCGTCGCAACTGGCGCGCACCAGGCCCTCGACCGCCTCGAGTTCGAGCCGGCCATCGGAGGTTTCTCGCAGGATGGGCTGCAGTGCCGACTGGAGGATGTAGTGGCCGTAGCGTGCCGTCGTCGTTCCGTCGGCGTCCCTGTCTATGTTTGCAAATATGCTGCGTTCGATCATGTGTGTCTTCCGGCACGCCGATAATGCCGGGCGGCCTTCCCGAAACTACCGCCGCAGGCCTTAACCCGCGCTTAAGGTTTCCGCTAAAATGCCGGGGTTATGCAATCATTCGTTGCATATCGGATCAAGATCGCCCCAGGAGCCGACCCATCGGTCTGCCTTATGGCGTCCATGAAACTTATTCATCCGGGGGGCGGATACGGCCTGCCGGCGTGTTTTTGCCTTGTCGCGTCTTGCCAGAGCGTTGCAGTTTGGCCATAGACCTATCCGCCTGGGGGCCGCTTTTGCGCGGCCCGTGGCCCTACGCTGTCTTTGAACCCTAAAACGGACAATCGACCATGGCCTTTCTTGCCGACGCCCTTTCCCGTGTGAAGCCTTCCGCCACCATCGCCGTCTCGCAGAAAGCGCGCGAACTGAAAGCCAAGGGCCGCGACGTGATCGGCCTGGGTGCCGGCGAGCCGGACTTCGACACGCCCGACAACATCAAGCAGGCGGCGATCGAGGCGATCAATCGCGGCGAGACGAAGTACACGCCCGTCTCGGGCATTCCCGAGCTGCGCGAGGCGATCGTCAGGAAGTTCAAGCGCGAGAACAACCTCGACTACACCGCCGCCCAGACGATCGTCGGCACCGGCGGAAAGCAGATTCTTTTCAACGCCTTCATGGCGACGCTGAATGCGGGCGATGAAGTCGTCATCCCCACCCCCTACTGGGTCTCCTATCCGGAAATGGTGGCGCTGTGCGGCGGCACGCCCGTCTTCGTCGCCACCACGCAGGAGAACAAGTTCAAGCTGACGCCGGAAGACCTCGACCGCGCGATCACGCCGAAGACCAAGTGGTTCATCTTCAACTCGCCCTCCAACCCGTCGGGGGCCGCCTATTCGCATGACGAGCTGAAGGCGCTGACGGACGTGCTCCTGAAGCATCCGAACGTCTGGATCCTGACGGACGACATGTACGAGCACCTGACCTATGGCGACTTCAAGTTCGCCACCCCGGTCGAGGTCGAGCCGACGCTCTACGACCGCACGCTGACGATGAACGGCGTCTCCAAGGCCTATGCGATGACCGGCTGGCGCATCGGCTATGCCGCAGGCCCGCTCGCGCTGATCAAGGCGATGGACATGATCCAGGGCCAGCAGACCTCGGGCGCCTGCTCTATCGCGCAATGGGCCGCCGTCGAGGCGCTGAACGGCACGCAGGATTTCATCCCCGAGAACAAGAAGATCTTCGAGGGGCGCCGCGACCTCGTCGTCTCCATGCTCAACCAGGCCAAGGGCATCGAGTGCCCTTCTCCGGAAGGCGCCTTCTACGTCTATCCCTCGTGCAAGGGACTGATCGGCAAGACGGCGCCGTCGGGCAAGGTGATCGAGACCGACGAGGACTTCGTTTCCGAGCTTCTGGAAGCCGAAGGCGTCGCTGTCGTGCACGGCTCGGCCTTCGGCCTCGGTCCGAACTTCCGCATCTCCTATGCGACCTCCGAGGCGCTGCTGGAAGAGGCCTGCAAGCGCATCCAGCGCTTCTGCGCGGCCTGCAAGTAAGCGGCCCTCAGCCAGCTCAGGCATTTGCAAAACCCGCCAGCGATGGCGGGTTTTGTCGTTTCTGGCACGCGCGTGCCTCTTCAAGTCGTTCCGGAAGTGATTCCGGTCGTCGGCCCAAGATGTTGTAATATCTGCCCTATAGCCCGATCACGGTCAGCATGACGAAGGTCGCGAAGAGGATGAAGTGGGTCATCCCCTCGATCGCGTTGGTCATGCCGTCGTTGAGGTTGATGGCGGCGACGATCAGGGTGATCGCGACCATGACGGTCTGCACCGGCGTCATCGCCATGATGAAGGGCTGGCCGGTGTAGAGCGCGATTGCCTCCATGACCGGCACGGTGAGGATGACGGTCGACAGCGAGGCGCCCATGGCGATGTTGACGACCGATTGCATGCGGTTGGCGAGCGCTGCGCGCATGGCGGTGAGGATCTCGGGCGCGGCCGAGATCGCCGCGACGATGACCGCCATCAGCGCCACGGGTGCGCCGGTTCCTTCGAGCCCCACGTTCAGCGTGGCCGCCATCAGTTCGGCGAGCGCGCCGATGACGACCACGCCGGCGAGGATGACCAGGATCGAGGGCAGGGCGGGCTGGTCGGCCTCGGGATGCCGGGCATGCCCGTCGCCGCGGGCGGCGCGCGGATAGGCATAGCTGAAGAAGTAGCTGTGCTGGCCGACCTGCATGCGCAGGAACAGCGCATAGAGGGCGATCATCGCGCAGATCGTGAACACCGAATAGGCCTGCCAGCTTGCGCGCGGCACGAATTCCGGAACGATCATGGAGATGCCCATGGCGGTCAGGATCATCACGCTGTAGGTGCGGCTGGAATCGTCGTTGTAGGGCTGCTCGCCGTGGCGCAGGCCGCCGAGCAGGGCGGCAAGGCCGATGATGCCGTTGATGTCCAGCATCACGGCGGCGTAGATCGTGTCGCGCACCAGCGTCGGCGACGTCTCTCCCCGCATCATGATGGCGAGCACCACGACCTCGACCAGCACCGCCGAGAGCGTCAGGATCATCGTGCCGTAGGGATCGCCGACCTTGACGGCCAGCACCTCGGCATGATGGGCGACGCGGGTGGAGGCGAGGATGATGGTGGCGACGATGGCGAAGGCGGCGGTCAGGGTCAGCGCGCGGCCGGCCGAAAGGATCGCGTGTTCGCCGGCAAAGGCCGCGACGGCCACCAGAAGGGCGATGATGAGGAAGAGTTCCCGTCTGAAGAGGCCTGGCTTGGTCAAGGAGGTCGTCCGCGGCTTGAGAAGGTGATTCCGGAGCGGCGAGCAACCATCGGGAATGATTGGAGAACGCCGCTCCCTGCAAGAGATAGTCCACGCTTGCGACTTGGCAACGGTCGGCTCGCCGGCAGGCCGGCGTCAGTTCTTGAAGACGATGCAGGCGCCGCCGGCCTTGCGGATCTGGTCGCACAGGTTGTCGGCCTCCGCCCGGGACTGGCGGCCGATGCGGGCGGTGTAGCGCGGCCGCGCGCCGAAGCGGGCATGGCGTTCGCGCTGGATCAGCGGCTTCTCCGCGCTGATCGGCGCCGGCAGGCGCGCCACCGCCATCATGAACAGCCGATGGGCCGCGGGCTTGCTGAAATGGGCGGCGAGTTGCACCCCCCAGGGCGCCCAGACGCCCTCGTCGGGAAACACGATCTCCCGCATCCGCCGGCTTTCGGCAAGCGCCACGCAGGCCTCCTGGAAGGGCTTGTCCTTCTCGAGCGAGAGATCGAGCGTCTCCGGCGGCGCATCCTTCCACTGCTCGGCCGTGTTGGCGGTGATCGCCATCACGTAGGCGCGCGTCTCGAAGGGCAGCCGGCCGGTGGCGAGGAAGGTGTTCAGGCCCGCCTCGCCGGCATTGTAGGCGGCGGCGGCAAGGCCGAGATTGCCGTAGCGGTCACGCAGGTCGGCGAGATATTCGGCCGACTTGTCGAGCGCGTGCAGCGCATGGAAGCTGTTTTCCAGCCCGCGCAGCCTTGCCGTGCCGGGCATGAACTGGGCGATCCCCTCCGCGCCCTTGGGGCTGACGGCGTCGGGACGGAACAGGCTCTCACGCCAGATCAGCCTGGCGAAATAGTCCGGCGGCAATGCGTTGAGGCGGGCATAGCTCTCCATGGCCACGCAGATGTCGCGGTTGTAGGTGTCGGTGCGGACGCAGAGGCGGCTGCCGTCGGAGAGCGTGGAGGCGAAGAGGCAGGGCGGCGGCGCGCGCCATTCGGACTGGGCTATGGCCGGCTGCGGCAGGCCGAGGGTCACGGCAAGCGAGAGCGCCCACGCCATGACGGCGCCGCCATGGCGCACAGGACCGGATCGCCATCTCGCTCCGAACATCGCCAAGATCCCCCGCGCTGCCAGCGTGCCCGCCTTGATATCATCGTTCGGGAGCCGGCGGCAACGCCGCGCGAAGGCGAGGGACGGGGCGGGATAGCCGGGGGGGGAGGATGGGCGCTGTTGCCCCTCATCCGCCTGCCGGCACCTTCTCCCCGCAGGCGGGGAGAAGGGAAGGTGCTGCGGCCATATGGCCAGACAATCAATGCCGTTCGGACCGGGACAAAGCCGGCGCAGGGCATGTTCCCTCTCCCCGCTTGCGGGGAGAGGGTCAGGGTGAGGGGTAGGCCGGATGAGGGGCGGGGCAATGTCGCGCCCGCCCCATCGTCGCTGCAGTGGCGGATATCAGGCGGCCTTTTCCTTGGCCGGGTAGTCGGTATAGCCCCTGGCGCCGCCGCCGTAGAAGGTGGCCTGGTCGGGGGCGTTGAGCGGGGTGTCGTCGCGCAGGCGCCCCACCAGGTCGGGATTGGCGATGAAGAGCTTGCCGAAGGCGACGAGGTCGGCGTAGCCGCTTTCGACAGCCTGGGTCGCCAGTTCGCGATCATAGCCGTTGTTGACCATCCAGGCGGCCTTGCCGCCCTTGTTGCGGTAGGCGGCCTTCAGCGCGGCATAGTCGAAGGGCACCTCGCCCTGCAGGAAGTTCCGGTCACCGCCGGTGGCGCCCTCGATGACGTGGATATAGGCGATGTCGTCCGGCAGGCCGGCCACGACATGCTCAAACAGCGGCTGCGGGTCCGGATCGGAGATGTCGTTTGCGGGCGTGACCGGCGAGATGCGGATCGCGGTGCGGCCGGCGCCGATCTCGGCTGTGACGGCGGCGACGACCTCGAACAGGAAGCGCGCGCGGTTCTCGATCGAGCCGCCATAGGCGTCGGTGCGCTGGTTGGCGCCCGAGCGCAGGAACTGGTCGAGCAGGTAGCCGTTGGCTGCGTGGATCTCGACGCCGTCGAAGCCGGCGTCGATCGCCGCGCGGGCGGCCTTGCGGTAGTCCTCGACGATGCCGGCGATCTCGGAGACCTCGAGTGCGCGCGGCTCGGAGGTGGGGGCGAAGGCGCCGGTGCCGTCCTCGTTGATGATGTAGGTCTTGGACTTGGCGGTGATGGCGGAGGGGGCGACCGGCTGGCCGCCGTTCGGCTGCAGGCTCGTGTGCGAGACGCGGCCGACATGCCAGATCTGGGTGACAATCTTGCCGCCGGCGCGGTGTACGGCCTCGGTGACGTGCTTCCAGCCCTCCAGCGCCTCCGGCTTGTAGAGGCCGGGCACGTCGGCGTAGCCCTGGCCCTGCTGGGTGATGGCGGTGCCCTCTGTGATCAGCAGGCCGGCGGTGGCGCGCTGCTCGTAATAGGTGGCGTTCAGCGTGTTGGGGACGGCGCCCGGGGAGCGGTTGCGCGTCAGCGGCGCCATGACGATGCGGTTGGCAAGCTTGAGGTCGCCGGCTTCCAGGGGATCGAACAGGCTGGTCATGGTGGTTCCTTTTCGTTGGGAGGATCGGCCGCGGTCCTTCGAGGGTTCCGCGGCATTGGGTTGGTCAGAGAGAACCGTCGAGGTGCTTCAGGAAGGCTGCGATCGTTTCCTCGTCGCGTTTGTAGAAGACCCACTGGCCGACGCGCCTGGTCGTGACGAGGCCGGCGCGCTGGAGGGTGGCGAGATGGGCCGAGACCGTCGATTGCGACAGGCTGCAGCGCTCGAACTGGCCCGCGCAGACACCCATCTCGAGCGGATGCTCCTGGGTGGTGAAGTGCTTTTCGGGCTCCCGCAGCCAGTTCAGGATCTGCAGGCGCACCGGGTGCGCCAGTGCCTTGAGGATTTCGACCGTGTCCATCTTCATCTCATTTCGCTGTATTGCGATTAGGCGATACGTGGATCGTCAATTTCCGATATTCAAGGGCAGTGGGAAGGAAAAGTTCGCGAGCGCAAAAAAAAAGGGGCCACAAGCGAAGCCTGGGCCCTGTAGGTGTGAAGGTCTGAACCTCCAGAGGGGAACAGCCAATGCGGCGGTACTGGGAGGAAATAGACCGCCAGTCGCATCGGCTGATTTGGATATGGGGCAGTCTGGCTGTGCTTTCAAGGGAAAGGCTTGTCGCGCCATCGGGCAAACAGGGAATATAATTGCGAATGCGCAAGAGCAGTCGGCGCGCGGGCAAAAAAAGAGGGCCGCAAGATGAACTTGGGCCCTTTATAGTTTTGAAGGTAAAAACCTCCAGAGGGGAACAGCTGCTGCGGGTGGCACTGGGAGGAAAACCACCGGATGTGCATCAGCTGGATGCTGTATGATGGTTTTTTGGGCAGGCGGCAATCTTTTTGTGTGCATGTCAGCCATGCGATGGGCGCAGGCCTTTGTTTCGAGACGGATATCCCGCGACAGCGCGCCGCTGCCTCAGAAGTTCCAGTTGCGCGCCTTGGAGACGATGAAGTCGCGGAATACCTTGAGCTTGGCAGCGTTCTTCATCTCGTGCGGATAGCAGAAATAGGTGTCGAAGGAGGGCACGTCCGCATTGGTGACGAGCTGCAGCAGGCCCGGGTCGCGGCCGACGATATAGTCCGGCAGCATGGCGATGCCGATGCCGAGCAGGCAGGCGCGCTTGATCGAGGTCAGGCTGTTGATCTGCAGCACCGACGGGCGCGGATTGTCGGAATCGCGGCCGGCGATCTGCAGCCAGTTGACGTCGAGCAGGTAGTTGGGCGCCGGCTCGCCGAAGGTGATGATCTTGTGGTGGTCGAGATCGTCGATCGATTGCGGCTCGCCGTAGCGGTTGATGTAGGAGGGGGCCGCATAGACGTGCATGTGCACGGTGAACAGCTTGCGCTGGATCAGGTCGGACTGCTGCGGCTCGCGCAGGCGGATGGCGCAGTCGGCGTGGCGCATGTTGACGTCCAGTTCCTCGTTGTCGAGGATCAGCTGAACCTGCATGTCGGGATAGAGCGCCAAAAATTCCTGCACCTTGTCGGTCAGCCAGCCCTGGCCGAGGCCGACGGTGGTGGTGATTCTAAGCTTGCCGCTCGGCTTCTCGGTCGTCTCCGTCAACTGGACGCGGACGCTCTCGAGCTTCATCAAGACGTCGTGGGCGGTGCGATAGAGGATCTCGCCCTGCTCGGTGAGGATCAGGCCGCGGGCATGGCGGTGGAACAGCTTGATGCCGACGTCCTGTTCGAGCGCGCTGACCTGGCGGCTGATAGCGGACTGCGACAGGTGCAGCTTGTCGGCTGCGTGCGTGAACGAACCGGCCTCCGCCGCGGCGTGGAATATCCGCAGCTTGTCCCAGTCGAGCGCCATTCTTTCCCCCATATGTCTTCAAGGCGGGGAACGCTGTCCGTTTCCCGCCGTTGCTGATGAACTGTTCCCACTCCCGCGTGTGCGGGAGGTTCCCGCCTCGCGTTATAGGCGGCTTCTACTCGGCCGCAATTGCGACAGGCATATGACCCGCGAGATACTTTTCCGTCTCGAGCGCGGCCATGCAGCCCATGCCGGCGGCCGTGACCGCCTGGCGATAGATGTCGTCGGTGACGTCGCCTGCGGCAAAAACGCCCGGTACGTCGGTGGCGGTCGAATCGGGCGCCGTCCACAGGTAGCCGTTCGGCTTCTGCTTCAGCTTGCCCTCGAAGAGCTCGACGGCCGGCGCGTGGCCGATGGCGACGAATACGCCGTCGATCGCCATGTCGCTGACAGCGCCCGTCCTGGTGTTTTTCAGCCGCACGCCGTTGACCGATGCCGGCATCGGCGGCTTGGCCTCGGTGCCGAGATACTCGATCACCTCGTGATCCCAGATCACCTTGACGTTTTCCTTGGCGAACAGGCGCTCCTGCAGGATCTTCTCGGCGCGGAACGAATCGCGGCGGTGGATCACCGTCACCGTCTTTGCCAGGTTGGAGAGGTAGAGCGCCTCCTCGACGGCGGAGTTGCCGCCGCCGACGACGATCACGTCCTTGTTGCGGTAGAAGAAGCCGTCGCAGGTGGCGCAGGCGGACACGCCGAAGCCCTGGAACTTGTGCTCCGTCTCGATGCCCAGCCACTTCGCCTTGGCGCCGGTGGCGATGATCAGCGCGTCGGCGGTCCAGACGTTGCCGTTGTCGGTCGAAACGCGGAACGGGCGCACGTCGAGATCGACCTCGGTGACGAGGTCGTTGACGATCTCGGCGCCGACATGCTGGGCCTGCTTGAGCATCTGCTCCATCATCCACGGGCCCTGCACCGGATCGGCATAGCCCGGATAGTTCTCGACGTCGGTGGTGATCATCAGCTGGCCGCCCTGCTCCATGCCCGCGATCAGCACGGGCTCGAGCATGGCGCGGGCGGTGTAGATGGCGGCGGTGTAGCCGGCCGGGCCGGAGCCGATGATCAGGACCTTGACGTGACGGGCAGACATGGCTGCGCTCCTTGGCAATTCTCGCGCCCGCGTCGCGGCTGAGGCGCGCTTGCGGGCTTGGTAGGGAAATCGTCGTTCATTTATGAGTGCGGCCCCCCATTATTCAAGGGCAAGGCCGTATTTGCCAACAGACTTGGCGACGGGGCGTGACATTTTTGTGCCTGCACCTGCAATTATCTTACGCCGGCGAACGGTTTCTGGTAATGCGCGTGCAAAACAGACAGGGGAAGCTCATCCGTGTTTCGCGCCGAACTCGATGCCATCGACATCAAGATCCTCAAGGAACTCCAGGCCGACGGCCGCATGACCAATGTGGAACTGGCCGCCAAGGCCGGCATATCGGCGCCGCCCTGCCTCAGGCGCGTGCGCAAGCTGGAGGAGGCCGGCATCATCGAGGGCTACCATGCGATGCTGAACGCGCCGGCGCTCGGCTTCGACCTCGTCGCCTTCTGCATGGTCGGGCTCAAGCACCAGTCCGAGGCCAACCTCAAGGCCTTTGCGGCGGTCACCGCCGAATGGCCTCTGGTGCGGCAGGCCTGGATGGTGTCGGGCGACAGCGATTTCCTGCTGCACTGCGTCGCCGAAAACCTCACGCGGTTCCAGGATTTCGTCATCGAAGTGCTGACGGCGAACGAGCACGTGGACACGGTGCGCACCATGCTGACGATCCGCCAGGTCAAGAAGCTCGGGCTGGTGGAGATCTGAGCCTTGGCCGGATCCGACCGCCCGTTCACCCGCTCGCTCGTCAAGCTCGGCACGCGCCTGCTGCTCGGCCGCAACCTCGCCCATGTGCAGGACTGGTTCCCGGGGCTTTCGATCGACGAGCGGCGGATGCTGCACTATCGCCGCCAGCCGGTGGCCACGCTGCGGGACATCGGCATCCTCATCGACGGTCAGCGCGAGTGGGTCCATATCGTCGGCTCGGGGCCGTCGGTGGCCGGCGCCGACCTCTCCCGGCTAGCGCCGGCCAGCGCGATCCTTCTCAACGGCGCGATTCATCTCGCCGGCGGCCCGGTCGCGGCCCCGCTTGCCGTCGCCGTAGAGGACGAGCGTTTCGTCTACCGCCATTTCGACCTGATGCGGGACAAGATCGCTGCGGGCCAGGCCTGCCTGTTCTCCGTCGCGGCCTTGCGGGCGATCTGCGAGCACGATCGCGGCTGGCTGTCGGACAAGGGCGTGATCCTCGTCAACGATATCCGCAAGCCCTATGGGCTGCCGCGCCGCACGCTCGCGCAGATCAGGGCGCTCGATTTCGTGCGGCTGGATCCGTCGGGAGATTGCGGCTTCTCGCTCCAGCCCGGGCGGGGCGTGTTCCAGGGCGGATCGGTGGTGGTCTCGGCGCTGCAGTTCGCCGTCGCGCTGCGGCCGGAAAAAGTCGGCTTTGCCGGCATCGACATCCGCAACGCGACCGAGCCGCGCTTCTACGAGGAGAGGGGGCGGGCCGCCTTCTCCGGCATTGCCGGAGCGGAGGCGCGCATTCTCGGACACGTCGCGCTGGCAAGGGACGTCGCCGGCGAGCAGGGCATCTCCTTCGTCAACTTTTCGCCCGTCTCCGCCCTTGCGGATATCGGGATCGCCTTCGACGACCGGCTGGTGCGCTGACGCCGAAGCCGCGAAGAGCTACCGGGCCAGCAGGCGGCGATAAACCTCGCCGATGGCTGTCGCTTCCCTTTCGAGGGCGAAATTCGCGCGAACGTGGTCGAGCGCCCTGCGTCCCGCCTCGATCGTCCTTTCCGGATCGGCCATGAAGCGGCCGATCGCGTTCGTCAGCGCCGCGCCGTCGCCGGCGGGGACGACGGAGCCGGTCTCGCCTTCGATCGTCATCTCCGCATAGGCGCCGGCGTCGGAGGTCACCACGGCCGTCTGCGAGGCCATGGCCTCCAGCGGCGTGAGGCCGAAGCCCTCGTTGCGGGAGGGGGCGACGTAGAGCGAAAGGCACCGGTACCAGGGCTTGATGTCGTCGACCTCGCCGAGGAAGACGATGCGTCCGGACAGGCCGGCTGCGGCAATCTCCGCCTTCAGGGCGTCGGCGAAGGCCTTGTGTTCGGGCGTGATCCTGCCGGAGATGACGGCGGTCCATTCGGAATGGCGTGGCAGGAGCGCGATCATTGCGCGCACGAAGAGGTCGGTGCCCTTCTGGTGGCGCACGCGGCCGAAGCAGCCGACGAGGTATCGTCCCGGCAGGCCTGCCGCCGCGATCGTGTCGTCCGGGCCTGCCGGCGGGTGGAACCGCTCGAGGTCGACGCCATGCCGGATGACGGTGTGCGGGACCTCGAGGAAGGAGCCGGAACGGCCGCTGGTGGCGATGACGGCATCCATGCGGCGGATCAGGAATTTCGTATAGCGGCTGTGGCGGCGCTGGGCGGCGGAGGTGAAGAGCAGCTTCAGCGGCATGCGCAGCAGCGTCCTCATGACGATGCCGGGCAGCATTTCGGTGTTGCGGCGGGCATGCCAGACGCGGTGGCTGCGGCCGGCCGGCGGGCGCCAGAAAAAGAGGAGATCACGGAAGCGCAGATGCGGCAGGTCGTCCGGCAGCCCCGGCCCGAGCGTCGCCACCCGCTGGCCGAGGGCCCTCTGCATCGGCACCAGCTGGACGATGGTCGAGGTGACGCCGGAGAGGCGACGCTTGAAGTTCGGCGCGACGACGTCGACATCGGCGATGTCGACGCGTGCGGCGTCCTTTTTGCGGGAGCCGGTCATGCCTGGCGCATCAGCCCCAGGTGATGGAGAGGATCTCGTAGGCCTTGGAGCCGCCGGGGGCGTTGACCTCGATCGATTCACCGACTTCCTTGCCGATCAGCGCGCGCGCGATCGGGGACGAGATGGAGATCCGGCCTTCCTTCACGTCGGCTTCCTGGTCGCCGACGATCTGGTAGGTCTTCTCTTCCTCGGTGTCCTCGTCGACGAGCTTGACGCGGGCGCCGAACTTGACGGTGTCGCCGGACATCTTGGAGAGGTCGATCACCTCGGCGCGGGCCGTCAGGTCCTCAAGCTCGGTGATCCGGCCCTCGTTGTGGCTCTGCGCTTCCTTGGCGGCATGGTATTCGGCATTTTCCGAAAGGTCGCCATGCGCGCGCGCCTCGGAAATTGCGTCGATGATTCGCGGGCGCTCCTCCTGCTGGCGCCAGCGCAGTTCTTCCTGCAGCTTGACGAATCCGCCCTGAGTCATCGGTACCTTGTCGACCATTTTCCTTTGTCCTTCCCGTCGCGGCGTCCCGCCTTCCGCAGGCACGCACGCAAAATAAAACGGTTTCCGGGGCGTTAACCCCGGAACCCGCGGAACTGTTTGAACGGCGCTTATAGCAGAAAGCTGCCAGCAAAAGCCAGTTTAATTGCTGCGTCCTTAAGTCCTGCCAAGGACAATCGGCACTCACTTCTGCAACCGGACAGTTCCGTTTCCAGGGAGGCGACAGTCAAGCCGGGATTTTTTCGGCCAGAGTGCGCGTGACGAGGCCGGGACGACGGTCAGGCAACCACATAGGGAAGTCCCGCTCCGCCCTGCCGGTCCTCTCCCCGCAAGGGGAGAAGACCTGCGGCACCGGCCTGCCGGAAGGGCTTTCCGACGGAGCGGCTGAGTTAAGCGAAGTAGCTCTGCAGCGGATGGACCTCGAGCTGGCCTTCCTTCAGCGCCTTGATGGCTTCGGCCGCCGCAGCGGCGCCGGCCATCGTCGTGTAGTAGGGCACCTTCTGCATCAAAGCGGCGCGGCGCAGCGACTTGCTGTCCGAGATCGCCTTGCTGCCATCCGTCGTGTTGATGACGAGCTGGACCTGGCGGTTGCGGATCGCGTCCTCGATATGCGGGCGCCCTTCCTGGACCTTGTTGATCTTGACGGCCTCGATGCCGTGCTCGCCGAGGAAGCGGGCGGTGCCCGAGGTGGCCATGACCTTGAAGCCGACGCCGACGAGGGTGCGGATCGCCGGCAGGACCCGGTCCTTGTCCTCGTCGCGGATCGAGACGAACACCGTGCCGTCGCGCGGCAGGTCGACGCTGGCGCCGAGCTGCGACTTGGCGAAGGCGAGCGCGAAGTTCCGGTCCAGCCCCATGACCTCGCCGGTCGAGCGCATTTCCGGGCCGAGCAGCGTGTCGACGCCGGGGAAGCGGGCAAACGGGAACACGGCTTCCTTCACGGCGATGTGGTTGAGGTTGCGCGGATCGGGCTTCTCGCCATAGGCCGAAATCGCCGCGTCCAGCTTCTCGCCGGCCATGACGCGGGCGGCGATCTTGGCGATCGGCGCGCCGATGGTCTTGGCGACGAAGGGCACGGTGCGCGAGGCGCGCGGGTTGACCTCCAGCACGTAGATCGTGCCGTCCTTGATGGCGTACTGCACGTTCATCAGGCCGCCGACGTTCAGCGCCTTGGCCAGCGCCTTGGTCTGGCGCTCCAGCTCGTCGACGATTTCGGGCGAAAGCGTACGGACCGGCAGCGAGCAGGCACTGTCGCCCGAATGGATGCCGGCTTCCTCGATGTGTTCCATGATGCCGGAGACGAAGACGCTCTCGCCGTCGCAGAGCGCGTCGACGTCCACTTCCACCGCGTTGGTCAGATACGAGTCGAACAGCAGCGGGTTCTTGCCGAGCAGGGTGTTGATCTGGCCGGTCTTGTCGTTCGGGTAGCGCTGCTTGATGTCCTCGGGGACGAGGCCGGGGACGGTGTCGAGCAGGTAGGTCTGCAGCATCGATTCCGAATGGATGATCTGCATGGCGCGGCCGCCGAGCACGTAGGACGGGCGCACGACCAGCGGGAAGCCGATCTCGGCGGCGACGAGCCGCGCCTGCTCGACCGAATAGGCGATGCCGTTGTTCGGCTGGGCGAGGTCCAGCTTCTGCAGGAGCTTCTGGAAGCGGTCGCGGTCTTCGGCGAGGTCGATCATGTCCGGGGCGGTGCCGAGGATCGGGATGCCGTTCTTCTCCAGCGCTTCGGCGAGCTTCAGCGGGGTCTGGCCACCGAACTGGACGATGACGCCGACGAGCGTGCCGTTGGTCTGTTCGGCCTTCAGGATCTCGATCACGTCCTCTGCGGTCAGCGGCTCGAAATAGAGGCGGTCGGAGGTGTCGTAGTCGGTCGACACGGTCTCCGGGTTGCAGTTGACCATGATCGCTTCATAGCCCGCATCCTTCAGCGCGAAGGCGGCATGGCAGCAGCAATAGTCGAACTCGATGCCCTGGCCGATGCGGTTCGGGCCGCCGCCGAGGATGACGACCTTCTTCTTGTCGGAAATGCCGGCTTCCGAGCGGGTGGCACCGGCAAAGGGCTGCTCGTAGGTCGAATACATATAGGCGGTCGGCGAGGCGAATTCGGCAGCGCAGGTGTCGATCCGCTTGAACACCGGACGGACGTCGAGCGCATTGCGCAGTTCTGCCACTTCCTTCGGCCGCTTGCCGGAGAGCGTGGCGAGGCGGGCGTCGGAGAAGCCCATCGCCTTCAGCATGCGCAGGTTCTGCGCGTCCTCGGGCAGGCCGTGCTCGCGGATGCGGGCCTCCATCTCGACGATCGCGCGGAACTGGGCGATGAACCAGGGATCGATCTTCGATCCCTCGTGCACTTCCTCGTCGGTGAAGCCGAGGCGCAGCGCCTGGGCGACCATGCGCAGCCGGTCGGGCGTCGGCGTGGAGATGGCCGAGCGGATGGCGTTCTTGCCGTCACCCTCGTCGAAGCCGGGGATCTCGATCTCGTCGAGGCCGGTCAGCCCCGTTTCCAGGCCGCGCAGTGCTTTCTGCAGCGATTCGGCGAAGGTGCGGCCGATCGCCATGACCTCGCCGACCGACTTCATCGCCGTCGTCAGCGTCGGCTCGGCGCCGGGGAACTTCTCGAAGGCGAAGCGGGGGATCTTCGTCACCACGTAGTCGATCGACGGCTCGAAGGACGCCGGCGTCGCGCCGCCAGTGATGTCGTTCTCCAGTTCGTCCAGCGTGTAGCCGACGGCGAGCTTGGCGGCGATCTTGGCGATCGGGAAGCCGGTGGCCTTCGACGCCAGCGCCGACGAACGCGAGACGCGCGGGTTCATCTCGATGACGACGAGGCGGCCGTTTGCAGGATTGACGGCGAACTGGACGTTCGAGCCGCCGGTCTCCACCCCGATCTCGCGCAGCACCGCGATCGAGGCGTTGCGCATGATCTGGTATTCCTTGTCCGTCAGCGTCAGCGCCGGCGCCACGGTGATGCTGTCGCCGGTGTGCACGCCCATCGGGTCGATGTTCTCGATCGAGCAGATGATGATGCAGTTGTCCGCGGTGTCGCGGACGACTTCCATCTCGTATTCCTTCCAGCCGAGCACTGATTCCTCGATGAGGACTTCCGTCGTCGGCGAGGCGTCGAGGCCGCCCGACACGATATCGAAGAATTCCGAGCGGTTGTAGGCGATGCCGCCGCCGGTGCCGCCGAGCGTGAAGGACGGGCGGATGATGGCGGGCAGGCCGATCTCGTCCAGTGCCGTCGCGGCAATCGCCATGGCATGGCTCATGTAGCGCTGCTTACGGTCGGTCTCGCCGAGGTTCCACTGGTTTTCCAGCGCATCCAGTGCCTTGTCGAGCGCATCGCCCGAGAGTTCGCCCTTCAGCTTGGTGCGCTCGGCCTCGTGCTTCTTGCGGTCGGCGTCCTTGATCTCGGTGGCGTTGGCGAGCAGCGAGCGCGGCGTCTCCAGCCCGATCTTGGCCATCGCCTCGCGGAACAGCGCCCGGTCCTCGGCCTTGTCGATCGCCTCCGGCTTGGCGCCGATCATCTCGACGTTGTAGCGCTCCAGCACGCCCATGCGCTTGAGGGAAAGGGCCGTGTTCAGCGCCGTCTGGCCGCCCATGGTCGGCAGCAGCGCGTCCGGCCGTTCCTTGGCGATGATCTTGGCCACGACCTCCGGGGTGATCGGCTCGATATAGGTGGCGTCCGCCAGGCCCGGATCGGTCATGATCGTCGCTGGGTTGGAGTTGACCAAGATCACCCGGTAGCCTTCCTCCTTCAGCGCCTTACAGGCCTGGGTGCCGGAATAGTCGAATTCGCAGGCCTGCCCGATGACGATCGGCCCCGCGCCGATGATGAGGATCGATTTGATATCTTGGCGCTTGGGCATGGCTCTATCCGTTTTCTTGCCTGCGCGAAAAACCGGCCAGGGTGAGAGGGTCACCGGCCGGGGCGCTCAAGGCATCGTCTTAAAAGGCTAGAAGCGGCTTATAGGCAAATGCCGGGCCAAGCGGAACCCCGAAAATGGCCGATCAAACAGAAAACCTGGGGGCAATGGTGCGCCGGCATCGGGCCGCCGCACCGGCCACGCTTCCGGGAGCCGATCCCGGTTGCTTTCCGGCCGTGAAATTGGCCGGCTTCAGCGCGCTTGCCGGCAGGTGAGACGGTCCATGCCGGCAAGCTGGTCGATCGACCAGCGTCCAGGCCCCCACGCCATGATCGCGAGCGCCATCGCAGCCCATGTCACGTGGAGCGGCCATCCGTCCGGCACGGTCAACTGGATGACGATCGTCATAACCAGGAGCGCGAGGGCTGCGGCGCGGGAGGCCAGGCCCAGCACCAGCAGAACCGGAAGGACGATTTCCGCCATGCCGGATGCGAAGGCGACGGTCGCGGGAAACGGGTAGGGGTACGGTCCCCCCGGCAGGTGCAGCCGGAACTCCGATGAAAAGAGCAGAACCGCCACTTCGTTCAGTTGCAGGAAACCGTCCCACTTGTTGACCCCCGAGCGCCAGAACGGCACCGCCAGCGCGAACCGGAGGGCGAATTGCGCCAGGGACGGCGGGGCAAGATGGGTGATGTTCGCATAGGCCCGCCCGAGGATGCCGGTCAGGCCCGTGTATGGCGACTGCCTTGCCGTCGTTTCATGTTTCATCGTGCACTCCGTTCGTTGATATTCCACAGAAGGCGCCGGCCTCAATGATGAACGCGATCGCGGCTGAAAGGTCGAAATCGGCATATGCGGCCAGTGTGTCGCCCGCGGCCCGCCCGAGCGGAACGCCCTCCATCAGGCCTGCAATCATCATCGCCACGTCCGGCGAAATCTTTCGAACCTCGACATCGAGGTGCGGACGGGTCAGGAGCGTCCATTCCGGCTCCGTCGCCGAAATGCGCCCGACAGGGGCATCCCGGCGGTTGGCGGAAAAGATGCTGAATGCCGGATGGTCCGAGGCGAGCAGGCGGGTTGCCGGATGCACGACGAGCCGGATCGCTCCCAAGCCTTCCGGCGATACGGCAGCCAAGGCTTCCATGACAAGAATGGCCTCATCGGCCGCGTGATAGGAATCCAGCCAGGCCCGCTCTATCCGGGCGACATCGGCAAGCCACGGCATGGATCGGGCGTGCGGGTACCGCTCGATGAATGCCGGAAAGTCGTGGCCGTATTCGAACAGCAACGGCGAGGTCGGCGGCGCGGCGCGAACGTGGAAACGGGCCATGGCCCGGAAGAAGTCCGGCCCGGTGATCCGGCGGGTCGCCGGAAAGACGGCCGCCAGCGCCTCGATCAGGCTGACGGTGACATTGTTGCGATAGATGCCGAACCGTTGCTCCGCCGCCTTGCCGGCCGGGCCAGCCACATCCGGCGGGGCCGGCCTTTCCGGGTCGAGCAGGCGTCCCGCGAAACGGGCGGTATAAAGTGCAGCCTCACATCGTGCGGCAATTTTCACGTCAGATGGCCGCACGGCGCGTCCTCCTGTGGTCTGGAAGGATGCAGCGGTCCAGGATGGCCTGTGCGGCTGCGGCCTCGCGCGTCAGCGTCGGCCAGTTCGGTATCGCGCTGTCCCACTCGACAAGCGTGGCGATCGGACCAGTTCCGGACAGGACTGTCTCGTACAGATCCCAGACCGCATCGCAGACCGGTCCGTCGTGGCTGTCGATCAGGAGAGGTTCGCCGTTCTCGTCACTCTGCGCGGTATGACCGGCGAGGTGGATTTCCTGGACGACGTCGAGCGGGTAGTCCGCGAGATAGGCGAGGGCCGAGGTCCTGAGATTGGTGGCGGAGACGAAGACATTGTTGACGTCGAGCAGCAGGCCGCAGCCGGTGCGCCGCGCCAGTTCGCGGATGAACGCGGTCTCGGTCATCGTCGATTCCGTGAAGCTCAGGTAGCTGGACGGGTTCTCCAGCAGGATCTGCCGGCCGATCGTTTCCTGCACCTCGTCGATATGGTCGGCCACGTGCTGCAATGTGTCGGCAGTGTAGGGCAGGGGCAGCAGGTCGTTGAAATAGGTGGTTTCGTGCGTCGACCAGGCCAGGTGCTCGGAGACGAGCGTCGGTTCGTAGCGTTCGATCAGCGTCTTAAAACGTGCGAGGTGTCGCCTGTCGAGGGGTTGCGGGCCGCCGATCGACATGCAGACCCCGTGGATGGAGACGGGATAGTCCTGACGGATGCGCGTCAGGGCGCGATGTGGCATGCCCCCGTCGCCCATATAGTTTTCTGCATGGACCTCGAAGAAGCCGTGCCGGCGATCCTCCTCAAGGATCGCCGTGAGATGCTCGTGCTTGAAGCTCGTTCCTGCCATGCCGTCGATCCGGTGGCGGGGAAAGCGAAGGGCGCGATACCCGGTCGCAATGCTGTTCGGTTCCGTCATCGTTCCCTCCGCTTTCTACACGCGTTCGATCAGGCCGGGATGTCGCGGTCGAGGGGCTCCATCGAACCCTTGCGGCCATCGGGCAATTGCATGGTCGCGCAGGTTCCGCCGTCGACGAACTTCCAGGCATTGCCCTGGTAGTCGACGGTCGAGGTGCCCTGGCAGGTCGTACCGGGACCTGCCGCGCAGTCGTTCTGCCCCTTCAGCGAGACGCCGAAGCACTTCTCCTTGCCGGCATCCATGGCCGACTTGACGTCGGCTTCCGACAGGGGGCTCGCGAGGGCCAGCGACGAAAGGGCCGATGCGACGGCGCCTGCCAGAACCGCGGTGCTTACTGCTGAACGTGTTGTCATGTCGTAGTCTCCAGAACGTTTTGCTTTCGATGCGCCACATGACGCACATCGGCTTTTTCGTCGGAGGCGGCCATGCGTTACACTGCCGGCGAACACGACTTCGTGATCACCGCCGCTTGCAATGGCAAATACCGTCCACAACCTGTAACGGACCGAACCTCCCGCGCGAACAGACAGGAGAAGCAGCTTGGACAAAGCCGATGAGCGCAGTCTCGAGCGAATGCTCGTTGCGGCGATCGAGGGCGACGAGCGTGCCTACTTCGCGTTCCTCGAGGCGGTGGCGAAGCTGGTGCGGACGTGGCTGAGGCGGAAGGTGACGTACGGCAGCCTGGACGTGGAAGACGTCGTTCAGGAAACGCTGCTTGCGATCCACCTGAAACGGCATACTTGGCGTAGTGACGAGCCGGTCAGGCCCTGGATATTCGCCATAGCCAACCACAAGCTGATCGACGCCTTCCGCCGCCACGGTCGTCAGCCGCTCGCCGACAGTCCGGCCCTGGAAGAGGTCGAGGCGGAAGAGCCGGAGGTGCTGCAGAGCTGGGAGATCGACCGCGCCCTGCAAGTGTTGACGCCCGGGCAGCGCTCGGTGGTGACGGCGGTCTCGATCGAGGGCAGCTCGATCCAGGAGACGGCACGGGACCTGGGAATGAAGGAGACGGCGGTGCGGGTCGCGCTGCACCGTGGGCTGGCGGCGATCGCCAGGCGGTTCGGAAGGACATGAGGATGGAAACGAACGACCTGATCAAGGCACTTGCCACCGATACGCGGCGCCAGGGGCTACCGCTGGGGCGGGCATGGATCGCGGCGCTGGTGGTCGCCGTGCTCGTGGCGGCGGTCGTGTTCTTCGCGCTGCTCGGCCCCCGCCCTGATGCCGGGGCTGCGCTTTCCACCGTGCGCTTCGTCTTCAAGTTCATCGTCACTGTTGCACTGGCGGTCGCGGCCTACCGGCTTGCCGTCGCGGTCTCGCGACCGGGCGGCAACTGGCGGGCAGCACTCTCCGGCCTGCTGGTGGCGCCGCTGCTTCTTGTCCTTGCCGTCCTGCTGGAACTGGTCGCAGTGCCGTCGACGAACTGGGCTGCCCGGCTGATCGGGACCAACAGCATGGTATGCCTGACCTTCGTTCCCCTCATCGGGGTCATTCCCCTCGTCGTCTTGCTGCTGGCCATGCGGCATGGTGCGCCGGCCAACGCGACCACCGCCGGCGCGGTGTCGGGGCTTCTGGCGGGGGGCATTGCCGCCGCCTTCTATGCCGCCCATTGCCCTGACGATTCGCCACTGTTCGTTGCTGTCTGGTACCCGCTTGCCATTGCCATTCTGGTGAGCCTTGGAGCGCTGCTCGGACGGTTCTTCCTGCGGTGGTGAGGGCCGTGGAGACGACGATCGGGCGCTAAGACCGTGGGCCGGACATCGCCAATGACGCCGTTCAATCCGATTGCAACGCGGGTTCTCCGCCCTATAACTAAATTGCAGGAACGAAACCGCCATTCGGCCGTTCCGACCGTGCAACAGAGGGAACGATCATGGAATGGAAAGGCCGGCGGCAATCCAGCAATGTCGAGGACCAGCGCGGGGCTGGCGGGCCCGGCGGTTTCGGCCGCGGCGGCGGCTTCCGCATTCCGATGGGCGGCGGGCCGCGCCGGGCCGGCGGCGGCCTGAGCGTCGGCACCATTATCTTCCTGGTCGTGATCTATTTCGTGCTGAAGATGATGGGCATCGATCTCCTGCAGGTGCTCGGCCAGGGCGGCGGCGGGCAGGTGAACCTGCCGGGATTCGAGCAGACCGAGAGCGCCAGCCGCGCGAACTCGCCGCGGCAGGAGGAGACCAAGCAGTTCATGGCCACCGTGCTCGCCGAGACTGAAGACGTCTGGAACGGCATCTTCCAGGCGAGCGGCGTGCAGTACGAGGAGCCGAAGCTCGTGCTCTTCTCCAATTCGATCCAGTCGGCCTGCGGCTTTGCCTCCGCCGCGTCCGGACCGTTCTATTGCCCGGGCGACAGCAAGGTCTATCTCGACATGAGCTTCTTCGACGAACTCGCCGACAAGTTCGATGCCGCCGGCGATTTCGCCCAGGCCTATGTCGTCGCCCACGAGGTCGGCCATCACGTGCAGAACCTCACCGGCGTGCTGCCGAAATTCAACCGTGCCCGCCAGTCGATGAGCGAGGCGGAGGCCAACCAGATGTCGATCCGCGTCGAACTGCAGGCCGACTGCTATGCCGGCATCTGGGGCAAGTACACCGAGCAGAAGGGTCTGTTGAGCGCCGGCGACCTGGAGGAGGCGCTGAACGCGGCCGTGCAGATCGGCGACGACACGATCCAGAAGCGCATGCAGGGCTATGTCGTGCCCGAGAGCTTCAACCACGGCACCTCCGAGCAGCGCATGCGCTGGTTCAAGCGCGGCTTCGACAGCGGCCGGGTTCAGGATTGCGACACGTTCTCGAACGACGTGTGAGGACGCCTAAACGCCCGGCCGGCATCGCCCGCTCGGGTGCGCCGGAGAACGGGCGCCGTCCGGCGCCCGGGCTTGTGTCTAGCGAACGAGGAAGGCCGTGCCGTAGAGGCCCAGCGCGAAGGCGGTGTGGGCGAGAAGGCCCATCAGGCGGACCTTGTTCGGTTCTGCGGTCTTCGACGCGGCCCAGCCGAGGCCCATGCCGGGCTGCATCAGGAACCAGCCGGCGGCGATGGTGACGATGCCGAAGATCCAGGCGGGCAGGAAGCTCGGCGCGGCGAACCAGTCCATCCCGACGATCAGCGCGAAAACGATGCCGTAAAGGATGCCGACGACATAGTGGCCGGTCCAGCCCAGGGCATTCTCGTGGCGATAGGGCTCCGCATCCGCGATCGCCTCATGAAACACCTTGCCGTCGGCCAGATGCCGGAACCACCGTCCGCCGGGTGCCCAGTTCGGCTTCGGCTGTCCGAAGGCGACGTGCAGCAGTACGGCCCAGAGGTCCATCATGACGGTTGCGCCGACGCCGATCAGTGCGCCACGCCAGATTAGCTCGCTCATTCCCTAGCTCCCTTGATCCCCGCAGCCGGCGATCGGCCGCGTCTCCGCGGGTCTCGAAACCTGCGAATCGTCGTCGCCCGCGATCGTAGCGGATGCGATAGGGCAACCCAAGATGCGCCGGAAACGGCTGGCCAGCCTGGCGCGGCGGGGCGGGGAAGAACGGCGCGGGGGCGGACGAACGGCCGGAAGGATCAAAATTTGCGATCCTGGCATCAGGAATTTTGCGATGTTCACGTATTGTTTCGCGCGTCGTTCCGGATTATGACGCTTCGGATCGAGAAAATCGCGATTTCCGCACCGGGATGCCATCCGATGATCGAAGAAAAACACGTCCGCCGGGGGCTGGCCCTCGTCTTCATGATCATGTTTCTCGACGTGATCGGCATTGCCATCATCATGCCGGTTCTGCCGAGCTTCCTGGAGGAATTGACGGGCGCCGACATCGGCACGGCGGCCATCGACGGCGGATGGCTGCTGATCGTCTACTCGGCCATGCAGTTCCTGTTCGCTCCGCTCATCGGCAACCTGTCCGACCGGTTCGGGCGACGGCCGGTGCTGCTCGTCTCGGTCTTCACCTTCGCGATCGACAACCTGATCTGTGCGCTCGCGACCAGCTTCTGGATGCTGTTCGTCGGCCGGGTGCTGGCAGGGGTCAGCGGCGCCAGCTTCGGCACGGCCGCCGCTTACATCGCCGATGTCAGCACCGACGAGACGCGGGCGAAGAACTTCGGGCTGATGGGGATCGCCTTCGGCACCGGCTTTGCGCTCGGTCCGGTGATCGGCGGCTTTCTCGGGGAATTCGGCCCGCGCGTTCCCTTCTTCGGCGCCGCATTGCTGGCCTTCCTCAATTTCGCCGCCGCCTGGGCATTCCTGCCGGAGAGCCTGGAAGCACGGCATCGCCGGCCTTTCGAGCTGTCCCGCTCCAATCCGCTCGGCGCGCTGCAGCAGATGCGCCACTATCCCGGCATCCTCTGGGTCCTGCTGGTCTTCTTCTGCTACTGGCTCGCCCATTCGGTCTATCCGGCCGTCTGGGCCTTCGTCTCCGCCTATCGCTACGGCTGGTCGGAGGGGCAGATCGGGCTGTCGCTCGGCATGTTCGGCATCTGCGCGGCGCTGGTGATGGCGTTTGCGCTGCCGCGCATCGTTCCCGTCCTCGGCGAATGGCGCACGGCGGTGCTCGGCCTCTCCTTCGCCTCGCTCGGGCTTGCCGGCTACGCCGCCTCCTGGCAGGGCTGGATGATCTATGCCGTGATCCTGCTGACGGCGATCGAGAACGTCGCCGACCCCGCGCTCAGATCGATCGCGTCGGCAAAGGTTCCCCCGTCCGCGCAGGGCGAACTGCAGGGGGCGCTCTCCAGCCTCGCGAGCGTGACGACGATCGTCGGGCCGCTGATCTTCACGCAGATGTTCGGCCTGTTCACCGGCCCGTCCGCGACCGTCTCCTTCGCCGGGGCACCCTATGCGCTCGCGGCCGCAATCCTGCTTGCGGGTGTCGTCCTCTTCGTCCTCAAGGTCCGCGGCGGCGCAAGCCCGGTGACGGGTGCCGTCGAGGTGGCGGGCTAGGTCGGGGTTTCAGGGGGTTCGGCAGTTTTCGCCGATTTTTCGGGAAAAGGCGGTCGGATCTGTGTTTTCTCGCCCGTTTTCGAGCTTCCGGCGCCGAAATCCCGCGATTTTGGCACGAACGGGCGCATTTTTGATGAATGGATCAATTCTATTGGGTTGATCGCCTTGCGCCGATGTGATCGGAAGCGAGCCGAAAGGTGGCAGCAACATGCACATGATCGCACCGCGGCACGACAACAGCTGGGCGTCCCATTTCCGGGCGACCTTCACCCTCGGCATTCCGCTGATCGGTGCGCAGCTGGCCCAGCTCGGAATCCATACGACCGACGTCGTCATCCTCGGCCGGCTCGGCGCGGCGCATCTGGCGGCGATCGTGCTGGCGAGCCAGTTCTTCTTCATCATCTTCATCTTCGGTTCGGGCTTTGCGACGGCGGTGATCCCGATGGTGGCCCAGGCCTTCGGGCGCGGCGACACCGTCTCGGTGCGCCGCTCCGTGCGCATGGGCATGTGGGTGGTGCTGCTCTATTCGCTGCTGACGGCGCCGGTCTTCTCCTATGCCGAGCAGATCCTGCTCCATGCCGGCCAGAAGCCGGAGGTGGCGGCCTTTGCCGGCGACTATCTCGCGATCGCCCACTGGGGCATGCCGCCGGCGCTCTTGTTCATGGCGCTTCGCGGGCTTGCAAGCGCGGTGGGCAAGGCCGGCATCATCCTGAAGATCACGATCACGATCCTGATCCTCAACGCGATCTTCGCCTATGGCCTCGTGCTCGGGCATTTCGGCCTGCCGGCGCTCGGCATCAAGGGGGCCGCCTACGTCTCCTTCGGCGTGAACCTCCTGTCGTTCGTGCTGATGGTGGCCTATGTGCAGAGCCGTCCGGAGATGCGGCGCTACGAGCTTTTCGTCCGCTTCTGGCGGCCGGACTGGTCGGCCTTCCGCGAGGTGGTGTACCTCGGCCTGCCGATCAGCTTCACCATCATCGCCGAAGTCAGCCTGTTCACGGCCGCCTCGCTCCTGATGGGCTCCATCGGCACGATCGAGCTTGCCGCGCACGGCATCGCCCTGCAGTTCGCCTCGATCGCCTTCATGTTTCCCTACGGGCTGGCGCAGGCGGCGACCGTGCGGGTCGGGGTCGCGCACGGGCGCGGCGATCACATGGGGATAGTCCGGGCGGCGATCGCCTGCATGATCGTGGCGACCGGTATTGCCATGGCCGGCACCGCCCTGTTTGCGGCGATCCCGACGCAGCTTGCCGGCATCTTCCTCGATCGCCAGTCCGCTGAAGCTGCGCAGGTGCTTGCCTATGCCGGCCCGCTGATCGTGATTGCCGGCGTGTTCCAGCTCGTCGACGGCCTGCAGGCGATCGCCGCCGGCCTCCTGCGCGGCCTGAAGGACACGCGGGTGCCGATGCTGCTGGCGATCCTGTCCTATTGGCCGATCGGCTTCGGCTGCGCCTGGCTGTTCGCCTTCCCGCTCGGCCTGGGCGGCATCGGCGTCTGGCTCGGCTTCCTCTGCGGGCTCACCGCGGCGGCGATCCTGCTGTGCTGGCGCTTCTACGTGCGGATGGCGGTGGAAGGGCGGAGCCGGGCGCTGCCGGAGGCGCAGAGCCGGGCGGCGTAGGCAGGACTCGATCGGCAATGCCAGGGAATGGTGCGCGGATCTGTGCGATCCGTCAGGGATCGGCCCGGCCTCCTCGTTGGTGAGGCCGGGACTTCGCTCTCCCGCTCAGGGCAGGGTCAGGCGCGCTCGGCGAGCGCTTCCTCGCCCTTCTTCTGCCGCACCAGGTTGATGAAGCGGCGGAAGAGGTAGTGGCTGTCCTGCGGGCCGGGCGAGGCCTCGGGGTGATGCTGCACCGAGAACACCGGCTTGCCGGTGAGGCGCAGGCCGCAGTTGGAGCCGTCGAACAGCGACACGTGGGTTTCCTCGACGCCTTCCGGCAGGCTGTCGGAGGAGACGGCGAAGCCGTGGTTCATCGACACGATCTCGACCTTGCCGGTGGTGTAGTCCTTGACCGGATGGTTGGCGCCGTGGTGGCCCTGGTGCATCTTCTCGGTCTTCGCGCCGACGGCGAGGCCCAGCATCTGGTGGCCGAGGCAGATGCCGAACATCGGGATCTCGGACTTTATGAGGTCGCGGATCACCGGAACGGCATATTCGCCGGTCGCGGCCGGGTCGCCCGGGCCGTTGGAGAGGAAGATGCCGTCCGGCTTCTGCGCCAGGACTTCCTCGGTGCTGGAGGTCGCCGGCATGACGGTGACCTTGCAGCCGAGACCGGCGAAGAGCCGCAGGATGTTGCGCTTCACGCCGAAGTCGAGGGCGACGATGTTGTACTTCGCATCCGCCTCCGAAAGGTCCTCGAAGCCCTCGTTCCAGACCCAGGGCTCCTGGCTCCAGCGCGAGGACTGGCCGGACGAGGCGACCTTGGCGAGGTCGAGGCCCTCGAGCCCGCTCCAGGCCTTCGCTTCGGTCTTCAACGTCTCGATGTCGAAGACGCCGGAGGGATCATGGGCGATCACCGCGTTCGGGGCGCCATGCTCGCGGATCCAGGCGGTCAGGGCGCGGGTGTCGATGCCGCAGAGCCCGATGATGCCGCGTGCCTTCAGCCAGGCGTCGAGGTGCTTTGCGGCGCGGTAGTTGGAGGGATCGGTGATGTCGGCCTTGAAGATGACGCCGACCGCGCCGTGGCGGGCCGCCGGCGTCAGGTCCTCGATATCCTCGTCGTTGGTGCCGACGTTGCCGATGTGGGGGAAGGTGAAGGTGACGATCTGGCCGAGATAGGAGGGATCGGTCAGGATTTCCTCGTAGCCGGTGAGCGCGGTGTTGAAGCAGACTTCCGCCTGGACCTTGCCGGTCGCGCCGATGCCCTTGCCCTCGATCACGGTGCCGTCGGCGAGAACGAGCAGTGCCGTGGGCTTGTCGGCGGTCCAGGGGGCGGTCGAAGGGGCAGTCGAGGTCATGGTCATCCCTTTTCCGGCGCGGACCGGCCCGCCTTGAAAGGCGAGGGTTCAGGCGCCATTTAATGTCGCAGACGTGGGCACGCGGAAAATCCGCGGCAAGGCCACTACATGCAAATTTCGTGCAGGTGCCGGAAAATAGACAAAGCATGCCGCCGGGTCAACCTTCCGGCTGTGGATTGCTTCGAATTTTCGCTGTTCAGAATCAATGGCTTAAGCAATGAATTTGATTGCCGAGGCCTTGCTGGTCTATGAGAGCGCACGAACTGACGCACAACATCGAGAAAATGCGGACCCGTCGCGCCCGGCAGCGGCAGGCGGTCCAGCGGAGATAGACAATGCGCGAGCAACTCGCAGAATGCCTCAAGGACGCCCTGAAGAGCAAGGACACGCGCCGGACTTCGACCGTGCGGCTGATCCAGGCTGCGATCAAGGACCGGGACATCGCCAATCGCGGCGCCGGCAAGGATCCCGTCGATGACGACGGCATCCGCCAGATCCTGGCCAAGATGATCAAGCAGCGCGAGGAATCGGCTCGCATCTATGCCGAGAACGGCCGCCCCGAGCTCGCCCAGCACGAGCGCGAGGAAATCGCTGTCATCAACGGGTTCCTGCCCGAGCAGCTCTCGGAGGACGCGGTCAAGGTGCTCTGCGCCGACGTGGTCCGGGATACCGGGGCGCATGGCCTTCGCGACATGGGCAAGTGCATGAACGCGCTGAAGGAGCGCTATCCCGGCCAGATGGACTTCGCCAAGGCCTCGGGCGTGGTGAAGGACCTGCTGAAATAGGCTGCCGGCAGGGACCCGCCGGCGAACAAGCAAACGAAGACGCCGCGGCAGGTCCGCGGCGTTCTGCTGTCTGCGGCACGGATCCGCAGGACCCGGCCGGCCTCAGGTCGTCCGCGCCGCCCTGGAGCCTGTGACCTCGGCGAAGGCCTCGTCCACCAGTGCGTGCTTGGCCGCCTGGTACTGCCAGTACTGCCGCAGCAGCCTGCGGGAGATCCACACGTCGCTCTCGCCGCGCCTGCCGCTCCAGCCGATATCGCCCATTTCCGCCGCCTTGCCGAACAGGCGGACGACATGGGTGCGCGAGATGGTGAAGCGGCGCGCGGTCTCGGTCAGGGACAGCGTGCCGGCGGGGAGGCGGTCGGTGGCAGGCCCGGCGTCGGCCACGCCGGCATCCACCCCGGCGATCAGGAGATCCAGGATGAGGCCGCCGAAATTGGCCCAGGTGAAGAGATCGAAGGCCGGTCCCTGGCTGCGGACCGAACCTGCCACCAGGATGCGCTCGGCAATCTTCGGCTGCAGGCGGTATTGCAGCGTCGGGTCGGCCCGGTAGATATCGGCGCGGTTGCCGCCGTCAATCCCGTCGAGACCGGCCAGGTGCAGTTCGAGCCATTGCGACATCGCCCGGTCGGGTACGTCCGTCGCCTGCAGCGGCTTCCTCCGGCGGTCCTCGTGGCCGCTGACGACCCGCACGAAACCGTTGGCCACGATCTCCTGGATGAAATCGGCGGCGGTGTTCTTGCTCGCCACGTTCTTTTCGACGACGAGCGCGATGAAGCGCGCCGTGTAGAGGCCGCTTGCCGGATCTGCGGGGTCGCGCGAACAGGCCAGCGCGAAGGCAGCGTGGCTCATCAGCCACCGTTGCTGCGAGGAGAACAGCCTCCCCAGCGGCGGATCGGCGTCGTAGATGTCCAGAAGCAGCCGGGCGCCCTGCCGGAAGGCGTAGAAGAAGCGGGGATCGGCTTCGAGGGTGGCTGCGGGGATCGGCATGTCGTTCAGTCCGGTATCGGCCGGTATCGGCCGGCTTGTCATCGCCCTTCTCTTCGCCACCAAGTTGAGCATCTGTCAATTTCGACCTTTAGCTAATTTTTACCAACAGGCGTCCTCTCGCGCATTGCCTGTTGACAGCCGGACACTTGTAGCGCTCGTCGGCAGCAATCATTATAAGGGCCGGGTCGCCCGGACGGCGGCGACGGAGATCACGTTCAAAGATGCGCTTTTCCCCTTCGTTCCTCGACGAGATTCGCGATCGCGTGCCGATTTCGGCCGTGGTCGGCCGCCGCGTGAGCTGGGACAAGAAGAAGACCAACGTTTCGCGCGGCGACTACTGGGCCTGCTGCCCGTTCCATGGCGAGAAATCGCCGAGCTTCCACTGCGAGGACCGCAAGGGCCGCTATCACTGCTTCGGCTGCGGCGTTTCCGGGGACCATTTCCGCTTCCTCACCGAACTCGACGGGATGAGCTTTCCCGAGGCCGTGCAGCAGATGGCCGACATGGCCGGCGTGCCGATGCCGCAGCCGGATGCGCAGGCCGAGCGCCGCGAGAAGGAGCGCACTTCGCTTCTCGACGTCATGGAAATGGCGACGGCCTTCTTCCAGGATCAGCTGCAATCGGCTGCCGGCGCGCGTGCCCGCGCCTATCTGCGCGACCGCGGGCTGACGGGGCGGACGATCGAAACCTTCCGGCTCGGCTATGCCCCGGAAGGCCGCAATGCGCTGAAGGAGCATCTGGCCGGCAAGGGCGTGCCGAAGGAGCAGATCGAGGCTTGCGGGCTGGTGGTGCATGGGCCGGAGATTCCCGTCTCCTACGACCGCTTCCGCGACCGCATCATGTTTCCGATCCTGTCGTCTCGGGAAAAGGTGATCGCCTTCGGCGGCCGCGCCATGTCGCCGGATGCGCCGGCAAAGTACCTGAACTCGAACGAGACCGAACTCTTCCACAAGGGAAGCGTGCTCTACAATTTCGCCCGTGCCCGCAAGGCGGCGCAGGGGACGGGCCGCGGGGCGCAGGACGACCGGGGTGCCGGCACGATCATCGCCGTCGAGGGCTACATGGACGTCATCGCCCTGTACCAGGCGGGCGTCGAGAATGCCGTCGCGCCGCTTGGCACGGCATTGACGGAGAACCAGCTCGACCTGCTCTGGAAGATGACGCCGCAGCCGGTCCTGTGCTTCGACGGCGACGGGGCCGGCATCCGCGCGGCCAACCGCGCCGCAGAGCTGGCGTTGCCGCATATCCGGCCGGGCCGCACCGTCCGCTTCGCGCTCCTGCCCGACGGCAAGGACCCCGACGACCTCGTTCGCCACGAGGGGCGCGAGCCGTTCGACAAGGTGCTGGCCGGCGCCAGGCCGCTCGCCGAGATGATCTGGACCCGGGAAGCCGGCGGCGGCACCTACGAGACGCCGGAAAGCCGGGCGGAGCTGGAGGCGCGGCTGCACCAGCTCGTCTCGGTCATCGCCGACGAGAACGTGCGCCGGCACTACCAGCAGGACATGCGCGACCGGCTGAACGCCTTCTTCCAGCCCGCCTCCCGACAGGGCGGCGAGCGGCGCGGCTTCGGCGGGCGGCAGGGGCAGGGACGCCAGCAGGGCGGCCGCAACGGCGGCGGCGGCCCGTCGTCGACGCCGTCGGCGATCTCCGACCGGCTCGCCCGCTCGACGCTGGTGCGCGGCGCGCAGGAACTGCCGGCCCTGCGCGAAAGCGTGCTGGCGCTGACGATCGTCAACCAGCCGCAACTGCTGTTCGAGGAATACGACGAGGTTTCGGCGATCGAGTTCGACAATCGCGACCTGCAGCGCTTCTGGTCGGCCGTGCTCGGCATCGCCGCCGGCATGGGCGAGCGGCTGTCGCGCGAGCGGCTGGTGGAGGAACTGGAGGCTTCCGGTTTCGAGCCGACGCTGAAGGCGCTCGACCAGCAGATCCGCAATTCGCGGCTGTGGACGGCGACGGAGGAGGCGGCCCCCAGCGACGCCCGGGAGGGCTACCTGCAGGCGATGGCGCTGCACAAGCGCACGCGGGCGCTCCTCTGGCAGCGGCGCGAGCTCGAGCGCGAACTGGCGGAGGCGACCGAGGATGGCGACGGCGACCGCGTTCCGCAGATCCTACGGGCGCTGCAGGAAGTGCAGATGGAAACCAAGCGGATGGAGAACCAGGAGGCGATCATCGACGGCTTCGGCGTGATGTCCGGCCGCGTCAAGGGACCCGCCAAGGGATAGCGGCGCGGGGCCCTTCTCCCCGTCGGGGAGAAGGTGGCGCGTAGTGCCGCCGGATGAAGGGGCGGTGGGCGCGGCGTTTGCGGCGAAGCCCCCCTCATCGCTGCGCTTCGCTCGGCACGTCCCCTCGCCGGGACAAGAAGGAGGATTTGCACCTCCTGCCATGCTCCGCGCTTTCGCGCCCCGCTGCCCCTTGCATCGCTCCGCCGGCTGGCGATGATGCCACGACGATTCCCGGAAGAGGACCGATGCCGCCATTTGAAAGACAGGAGCCACCGTTTTCGAGCGGGCGGCCGTTCTCCGCAAACGCCAGTCCGCTGGAGGTGCTGAAGCGCGTCTACGGCTACGATGCCTTCCGCGGCAAGCAGCAGGCGGTGGTGGAGCATGTGACGGCGGGCGGAGACGCGGTGGTGCTCTTTCCCACGGGAGCGGGCAAGTCGCTCTGCTTCCAGATCCCGGCGCTCTGCCGCGACGGCGTCGGCATCGTCGTCTCGCCGCTGATCGCGCTGATGCGCGACCAGGTGGAGGCGCTGAAGCAGCTCGGCGTGCGGGCGGCGGCGCTGAATTCCGCCCTGTCGCGCGAGGAGGCTGGCGCCGTCATGCGGGCAGTGCGGGTGGGCGAGCTCGACCTTCTCTACGTCACGCCCGAGCGGACCGTTACCGACGGTTTCGCGGAGTTGATCGGCAATGCCCGGATCGCGCTCTTTGCCATCGACGAGGCGCATTGCGTCTCCCAGTGGGGGCACGATTTCCGGCCCGAATACCGCGCGCTGGACCGGCTCGCCGAGCGCTATCCGGGCGTGCCGCGGATCGCGCTGACGGCGACCGCCGATCCGCATACCCGCGAGGACATCATCGAGCGCCTGTCGCTCACGAACGCGCAGGTGTTCACCACCTCCTTCGACCGGCCGAACATCGCCTATGACATCGTCGAGCGCGACCAGCCGCGCCAGCAGCTCCTGCGCTTTTTGTCGCGCCACAAGGATGCGAGCGGCATCGTCTACTGCCTGTCGCGCGCAAAGGTGGAGGATACCGCGGCCTGGCTCGACGCGCAGGGCATCCGCGCGCTGCCCTATCATGCCGGGCTCGACCGCTCCGTCCGCGACGCCAACCAGGACGCCTTCCTGAAGGAGGAGAACCTCTGCCTCGTGGCGACCGTCGCCTTCGGCATGGGCATCGACAAGCCGGACGTGCGCTATGTCGCCCATCTCGACCTGCCCGGCTCCGTCGAGGCCTATTATCAGGAGACGGGCCGGGCCGGGCGCGACGGATTGCCGTCCGAGGTGTGGATGGCCTACGGCATGGCCGACGTGATGCAGCGCCGGCGGATGATCGACGAGGGGGATGCGGCCGAAGACATCAAGCGCGTCGAGCGCGCCAAGCTGAATGCGCTGCTTGCGATCTGCGAGACCGTGTCCTGCCGCAGGCAGGCGATCCTCGCCCATTTCGGCGAGGCGCATCCCGGCGGCTGCGGCAATTGCGACACCTGCCGCAACCCGGTCGAGACCTGGGACGGGACGGAGGCCGCGATCACAGCACTTGCCGCCGTCTACCGCACCGGTGAACGTTTCGGCACCGGCCATGTCATCGACGTGCTGATGGGGGTTGAAAACGAGAAGACCGAGCGCTTCGGCCACACCGGCATGCCGGTATTCGGGGCGGGCAAGGACATTCCGGCACGGACCTGGCAATCGGTGTTCCGCCAGCTTCTTGCCGCCGGCCTGATCCGCATCGACCATGCGGCCTTCGGGGCGATGAAGCTGGAGGCGGAGGCGCGGGCGGTGTTTCGGCGCGAACGGGAGGTCCGCTTCCGCAAGGACCGGCCGGCGCCGGCGCGGGCTTCGCGCGGGGCGAAACCGTCTTCGGCGGCGCGCGAGCGGGCCGACCTTGCAGGCTCCGATCGCGAGCTGTTCGAAAAGCTGCGCGCCGAGCGCCTGTCGATCGCCAAGGACCTGGACGTGCCGCCCTATGTCGTCTTCCCCGACGCGACGCTGATCGCGCTGGCGAAGGAGAGGCCGGGAGACTGGGACGAACTGCTCGACATTCCCGGCATCGGCCAGAGCAAGCGCGAACGGTTCGGCAAGGCGTTTCTGGCGGTGATCGAGGACTACGTCGAGGGCGCGTGAGATGCGGCGGCCGCGGTCGCCGTGAAAGATGGGAGAAGAGCCGATGACCGAATGGAACCTGCCCTGGCATGGGGTCTGCCGCTGCGGACGTGTGCGGCTGAAGATCAGCGCGCCGCCGCTTCTGACGATGGCATGCCACTGCACCGGCTGCCAGCGCATGTCGGGCAGCGCCTATTCGCTCAGTGCCGCCATTCCGGCCGAAGGGTTCGCCGTGGTCGAGGGCGAGCCGGTCGTCGCCGGCGCCAACGCCGAGGCCGGCCACCATTTCTGCCCGCACTGCATGACGTGGATGTTCACGCGGCCGAAGGGGATCGATTTCTTCGTCAACCTTCGCCCGACCATGCTGGAGGATACGGGCTGGTTCGTACCCTTCATCGAGACCTATACGAGCGAGAAGCTGCCGTGGGTCGAGACGCCGGCCGTCCACAGATTCGATCGGTTTCCGCCGTTCGAGGCCTATGAGGGGCTCGTCGGCGAATATGCCGCACGCCGATCGTCCGGCGATTAACCCTCCGTTAATGATCGTTGGATGCGCCAGACACGTCTGTAGGAGGGTGTGATATCGAGCGCCTGTCAAACAGATCCATTGCCAATGAACATTAACATATTCAAAAATATTAGAAATCGCCTCTCGACCGATCCCGCCGCGCGGCATTCGCAACATCTGATGCTCGTCTGCCAGGCGGCGTTGCCGGTCGGTGTCGTCGTCACCGCGCTGTGGATGCCGATCTTCGCCTTCGTCGGCGACTGGTTCCTCGTCCTGCTCGTCGGCTTCCTGCTGCTGGTGATGGCCGCCTGCTGGGAGGCGGCGCGGCGGGGATATTTCTCGGCCGGCTACATCGCCGCCCAGTTCGCATCGGGGATTTTCGTCGTCTACTTCTCGCTGCTCTACGACGTGCCGAGCGAAGCGGTGCCGCGCGTGTGCCACCTCTATTTCCTCGTCATCGCGCTGGCCGGCTATGCCAATTTCGGGCGGGATCGCGGCGTGCTGCAACTGGTGGTGATCCTGCTGTGTCTCTTCGGCTTCGTCGTCTTTGCCAGTTCGCCGATGGCCTTTTCGTTCGCCGCGCCCTTGCCGGAGGCGGTGCGCGCCGTCACCGCCTGGATCAACGTCGCCTCCGTCGCCATCCTACTTGCCGGCGGGGTCGTGCTGCTTCAGCGCGAGTTCACGCTGGACGGCAACACGGCCAGGGAGCTGCGCTCAGCGCTTGCTGACAGCCAGTTCGAGCTGTTCTACCAGCCGCAGGTGGACCAGGCGGGAACGGTGATCGGGGCGGAGGCGCTGCTGCGCTGGAAGCATCCGAAACGGGGCTACGTGCCGCCGGACGAGTTCGTGCCGGCGGCAGAGCGCGCCGGCCTGATGCCGCGGCTCGGAAGCTGGGTGCTGAAGGAAGCGGCGCAGACGCTGTCGGCCTGGCGGGCGCATCCCGCGACAAGGGATCTGGTCCTGTCCATCAATGTCAGCGCCGACCAGTTCCGGATGGCCGATTTCGTACCGCTGGTGACGGAAACGATCGAGGCCTACGGCATCGAGCCGGCCGTCCTGAAGCTGGAACTGACCGAGAGCGTCTTTGTCGCCGACATCGACGATGTGGTGACGAAGATGAAGGCTCTGGAGCGCGCCGGCATCGGCATCGCGCTCGACGATTTCGGCACCGGCTATTCCTCGCTCAGCCACCTTCGCCAGCTTCCGCTGCAGCAGCTCAAGATCGACCGCAGCTTCGTGCGCGCGGTGACGGAGAGCGGCCGCGGCGCCTCGCTCGCGAGAAACATCGCCAAGATGGGCCACGACCTGAGCCTGGAGATCCTTGCGGAAGGCATCGAGACGGAGGAGCAGTTCCAGTTCATGCTGTCCTGCGGCTGCCGGAAATTCCAGGGCTACCATTTCGGACGGCCGGTGCCGCTGGCTGCGCTGGAGGAGCGGATCGCCGCCCCGGCGCAGGCGCTTGTGGGGTAGGGGGCGGATCGCCGACGATGAAGGCTGCATGGCGACAGCGGACGTGATAGAACCCGCCATCCCGACGACCGGAGCATAGCCTCATGAGCACTGACTTCCTCTCCCATCTGCGCAGCGAACTCGAGACCCTGAAAGCGGCGGGCCTCTACAAGGCCGAGCGCGTGATCACCTCCAAGCAGGCGGGCACGATCGAGGTCGCCTCGGGTGCGCGGGTCCTGAACTTCTGCGCCAACAACTATCTCGGGCTCGCCGACAGCGAGGACCTGGCCGAGGCCGCGAAGGCCGCGCTCGACCACTACGGCTACGGCATGGCCTCGGTGCGCTTCATCTGCGGCACCCAGGAGGAGCACAAGCAACTGGAAGCCCGCATCTCAGCCTTCCTCGGCATGGAGGACACGATCCTCTACTCCTCCTGCTTCGACGCCAATGGCGGGCTGTTCGAGACGCTGCTTTCCGACGAGGACGCGATCATCTCGGATGCGCTCAACCATGCCTCTATCATCGACGGCGTGCGGCTCTCCAAGGCGAAGCGCTTCCGTTATGCCAACAACGACATGGCGGCACTGGAGGAGGAGCTGAAGAAGGCCGAGGGCAGCCGGTTCAAGCTGATCGCCACCGACGGCGTGTTCTCCATGGACGGCATCATCGCCAATCTCGGCGGCGTCTGCGACCTTGCCGAGAAATACGGCGCGATGGTCATGGTGGACGACAGCCACGCCGTCGGCTTCGTCGGCCGGCACGGCCGCGGTTCGGCCGAGCATTGTGGCGTCGAGGGCCGGGTCGATATCATCACCGGCACGCTCGGCAAGGCGCTCGGCGGTGCGTCGGGCGGCTATACTTCTGCCCGGAGCGAGGTGGTCGACTGGCTGCGGCAGCGCTCGCGGCCCTATCTCTTTTCCAACACGCTGGCGCCCGTCATCGCGGCCGCCTCGCTGAAGGTGTTCGACCTGATCGAGAACGGCGACGAACTCCGCCAGCGACTTTCCGCCAATGCCGACCTGTTCCGTGCCGAGATGACGAAGCTCGGCTTCACGCTTGCGGGCGAGGGGCATCCGATCATCCCGGTGATGCTCGGGGATGCAGCACTTGCCCAGGAGATGGCGGCGCGGATGCTGGAGAAGGGCGTCTACGTGATCGGCTTCTCCTTCCCCGTGGTGCCCAAGGGCCAGGCGCGCATCCGCACCCAGATGTCGGCGGCGCATTCGCGCGCGGACGTGGAAAAGGCGATCGCGGTGTTTGCCGAGGTGGGGCGGGAGCTGGGTGTGATCTAGCTCAAGTCCCCTCCCGGCAGGCCGGGAGGGGTTTCTATCAATGAGGAACGAGCCATGTCGAACATGATGCGTGCGCTGGTCAAATCGAAGCCCGAGGTCGGGCTCTGGATGGAGAGTGTTCCGGTGCCGGAGCCAGGCCCCAGCGACGTCCTGATCCGGGTGAAGAAGTCTGCGATCTGCGGCACCGACGTGCATATCTGGAACTGGGACCAGTGGGCGCAGAAGACGATTCCCGTGCCGATGGTGGTCGGCCACGAGTTCGTCGGCGAGATCGCCGAGATCGGCTCGGCTGTCACCAAGTACCAGGTGGGTGAGCGGGTCTCCGGCGAAGGGCACATCGTCTGCGGCAAGTGCCGTAACTGCCGGGCCGGGCGCGGCCATCTGTGCCACTACACGAAAGGCGTGGGCGTCAACCGGCCGGGCTCGTTCGGCGAGTTCGTCTGCATTCCCGAGCACAATGTCGTGCCGATCCCGGACGAAGTGCCGGACGAGGTGGCGGCGATCTTCGATCCGTTCGGCAATGCGGTGCACACCGCACTCTCCTTCGATCTCGTCGGCGAGGACGTGCTCGTCACCGGGGCCGGTCCGATCGGCATCATGGGGGCAATGGTGGCCCGGCGTTCCGGCGCCCGCAAGGTGGTGATCACCGACATCAATCCGGTGCGGCTCGAGCTTGCCCGCAAGGTCGGCATCGAGCATGTGGTGGATGCCTCGAGCGAAGACCTGAGCGAGGTGATGGCGAAGATCGGCATGACGGAAGGGTTCGACGTCGGGCTTGAGATGTCCGGTGCGCCGCCCGCCTTCCGCTCGATGATCGACGCGATGAACAATGGCGGCAAGATCGCGATCCTGGGGATCGCGCCTGATGGCTTCGGCATCGACTGGAACAAGGTGATCTTCAAGATGCTGACGCTGAAGGGCATCTACGGGCGCGAGATGTTCGAGACCTGGTACAAGATGATCGCCTTCGTGCAGGGCGGGCTCGACCTCTCGCCGATCATCACCCACCGCATCGGCATCGACCAGTTTCGGGACGGTTTCGAGGCGATGCGGTCCGGCAATTCCGGCAAGGTGGTGATGGACTGGTGAGGGGTCGGTTGCGGCGGGGCGGTGCGGTTGCGAATCAGCGGCGACAGCGCCCCCTTGTCTTTTTCGCGGCCGCTCCTACATCTTGGCCAACACCCGCAACCGGCGCCCCACGCCTTGAAGACCCGAATCAAAGGGTTTTCCGGGTTTTTTGGCGGAAAAGCTTGACGGAGCCGAAAAATCTGGGAATCACCATCTCTGGCAAAGAATGCGATGGGTACGGCGGACCGGGAAGTCATGTCAATCATGTTGCCACGGCGACATGTCCGCGGCCTCCGGAAGCGAGGCGTGGTTAATCAGGATTTAAGTTTCATTCCGTTAGGTCAGTGAAACGGGTTGGCACGGCGCCGGAGCGTAAAGCGGGCGCTCGCATGGATCCCGGCGGCACTGAAACTGGACACCCCAGGAAAGCGAAGACTAAATGGCAACAAAGGTCAAAGAGAACGAAGAAGCCGAAACCGAACGCGAAGGTGCACCGGACGGCCCGCTTCTGGATCTTTCCGACGACGCCGTCAAGAAGATGATCAAGGCCGCCAAGAAGCGCGGCTATGTCACGATGGACGAGCTGAATTCGGTGCTGCCGTCGGAGGAAGTGACCTCCGAGCAGATCGAGGACACCATGTCCATGCTCTCCGACATGGGCATCAACGTCATCGAGGACGAGGAAGCCGAGGAAGCCCAGAGCGACGACGACAGCGACGACGATACCGAGAGCGAAGGCGGCGATCTGGCGCCTTCCAGCGGCACCGCGCTTGCGGCCGCCAAGAAGAAGGAGCCGACCGACCGGACCGACGATCCGGTGCGGATGTACCTGCGCGAGATGGGCTCGGTGGAGCTTCTGTCGCGCGAGGGCGAAATCGCGATCGCCAAGCGCATCGAGGCCGGCCGCGAGACGATGATCGCGGGTCTGTGCGAAAGCCCGCTGACCTTCCAGGCCATCATCATCTGGCGTGACGAACTGAACGAAGGCCAGACGCTGCTGCGCGAGATCATCGACCTCGAGACGACCTATTCGGGTCCCGAGGCGAAGGCTGCGCCGCAGTTCCAGAGCCCGGAGAAGATCGAGGCCGACCGCAAGGCGGCCGAGGAGAAGGAAAAGGCGAAGAAGGCGCGCACGGCTGCCAACGACGACGACATCACCAATGTCGGCGGCGACATGCCTGCGCCTGAGGAAGAGGAAGAGGACGACGACGAGTCGAACCTCTCGCTCGCCGCCATGGAAGCGGAACTGCGTCCTCAGGTCATGGAGACGCTCGACACGATCGCCGAGACCTACAAGAAGCTGCGCAAGCTGCAGGACCAGCAGGTGGAAGCCCGCCTGCAGGCGACCGGTACGCTGTCGCCGGCCCAGGAGCGCCGCTACAAGGAGCTCAAGGACGAACTGATCACCGCGGTGAAGTCGCTGTCTCTGAACCAGAATCGCGTCGACAGCCTGGTCGAGCAGCTCTACGACATCTCCAAGCGGCTGATGCAGAACGAGGGCCGCCTGCTGCGGCTCGCCGAGAGCTACGGCGTCAAGCGCGATTCGTTCCTGGAGCAGTATTCCGGGGCCGAGCTCGACCCGAACTGGATGAAGTCGATCGGCAACCTCGCCGCCAAGGGCTGGAAGGAATTCGCCAAGGCCGAGAACGCGACCATCCGCGACATCCGCCAGGAGATCCAGAACCTCGCCACCGAAACCGGCATTTCGATCGCCGAGTTCCGGCGGATCGTCTCGATGGTGCAGAAGGGCGAGCGCGAGGCGCGCATCGCCAAGAAGGAGATGGTGGAAGCCAACCTCCGTCTCGTGATCTCGATCGCCAAGAAGTACACGAACCGCGGTCTGCAGTTCCTCGACCTGATCCAGGAAGGCAATATCGGCCTGATGAAGGCGGTCGACAAGTTCGAGTATCGTCGCGGCTACAAGTTCTCCACCTATGCGACCTGGTGGATCCGGCAGGCGATCACCCGTTCGATCGCCGACCAGGCCCGCACGATCCGCATCCCGGTGCACATGATCGAGACGATCAACAAGATCGTCCGAACCTCGCGCCAGATGCTGCACGAGATCGGCCGCGAGCCGACGCCGGAGGAACTGGCCGAGAAGCTTGCCATGCCGCTAGAAAAGGTCCGCAAGGTCCTGAAGATCGCCAAGGAGCCGATCTCGCTCGAAACGCCTGTGGGTGACGAAGAGGACAGCCACCTCGGCGATTTCATCGAGGACAAGAACGCGCTGCTGCCGATCGACGCCGCCATCCAGGCGAACCTGCGCGAGACGACGACCCGCGTTCTGGCATCGCTGACGCCGCGCGAGGAGCGTGTCCTGCGCATGCGCTTCGGCATCGGCATGAACACCGACCATACGCTGGAAGAAGTCGGCCAGCAGTTCTCGGTGACCCGCGAACGTATCCGCCAGATCGAGGCGAAGGCGCTGCGCAAGCTGAAGCATCCGAGCCGGTCCAGAAAGCTGAGAAGCTTCCTCGACAGCTGACCGGACGCACATCTGGAAACATCGAAGGGGTCGGACCAAGTGTCCGGCCCCTTTTTCGTTCGCGGATTGGTCGACCTTGCTGCCTACGCCGGAGGGTGTAGGCGCCTACGCCGGATGGGTGTGTCCCGTCTACTTCTCCTTGCCGATGGTCCTGCCGGGGCCGGGGCCTACATCGGAAATGCACGTTTTGATCGTGCCGCCGATGGTGGGACCCGTCGCGCCACGACTTTCCTTGGGGGAGATTCCGATGAAGATTTCGCGCCGTGCCGTATCGTTCGGCGGGATGGGCCTGCTTGCCGCAAGCACCCTGCCTGCCCGTGCCTTCGATCTTCCGATCACCGACCCCTTCGAAGGGGACGGCGACTTCTGGACGGCTGTCGAGGCCTATATCTACGGCTATCCGCTCGTGACCATGGAAATGACGCGGCGCGTCGTCACGAACGTCGAGAAGCCCGAGGGCAGCAAGGGGCCGATGGGGCACATCATCAAGTTGCGCGAGTATCCGGACGCCTCGTTCACCGCCGTCACCGCGCCGAACGCCGACACGCTCTACACCACCGCCTTCATCGACGTCGGCGCGGAGCCATGGGTGTTCTCCTTCCCCGAGATGAAGGACGACCGCTATTTCCTGTTTCCGATGCTGGACGGCTGGACGACGGTGTTCCAGGTGCCGGGATCGCGCACGACCGGGCAGGGCGGGCATGTCGTGGCGATCACCGGCCCGGGCTGGGAGGGCACGCTTCCCGACGGCGTCGTCGAATACAAGTCGCCGACGAGCCTCGTCTGGATCCTGGGGCGCATCTACTGCACCGGCACGCCGGAAGATTACAAGGCCGTACACGCCATCCAGGACGAATGCACGCTCTGCCCGCTCAGCGCCCATGGCAAGCCGTGGACGCCGCCGCCGGGCAAGGTCGACCCAAGCATCGACATGAAGACGGCGGTGCGCGACCAGGTCAACCGCATGGACGCCATCGAATACTTCACGCTTCTGAGCGAGCTGATGAAGACCAATCCGCCGACGGCAGCCGATGCGGAGATGGTGGAGAAAATGGCGCGGGTCGGCCTCGTGCCCGGCCAGGATTTCGACAAGAGCAAGCTCGACACGCGCTTCGTCCGGCAGATCCCGGAGATCGCCGTCGGCCGCATCATGCTGCACTTCAAGTTCTCCGACGGCGACTTGAAGGACATCAACGGCTGGGGCTTCACCACCAAGACCGGCGTCTACGGTACCGACTACCTCCAGCGCGCGCTGATCACCGCGATCGGGCTTGGGGCCAACCGGCCACAGGACGCGATCTACCCGACCTCGACGAAGATGAAGGAGGGGCTGTTCGGGCGGGCATATGACGGGGCCAACAAATATGTGATCACCTTCCCGAAGGGGCAGATGCCACCGGTCCGCGGCTTCTGGTCGATCACCATGTACAACGACAAGTATTTCTTCGTCGAAAATCCGATCAACCGTTATTCGATCAGTGCGCGGCAAAATCTCAAGGCCAATCCCGACGGCTCCATCGACCTCCATATCCAGCACCAGTCTCCGGGGGCCGACAAGGAAGAGAACTGGCTGCCGGCGCCGGCGGGCAAGTTCGTGCTGATGATGCGGCTCTACTGGCCCGACGACAGCCCGCCGTCGATCCTGGACGGCTCGTGGGTGATCCCGCCCGTGCGCAAGGTCTGAGCGACCCGCCCATTCCGCCCCGTTTCGACCGTCCGCGCCGCGGTGAGCCGCCGGCGCGGCTTTCCGTGCGACCAGCGGTTGCTTTCCTTCGTTGTGTGCGATACCGTTCATTTGTTGCATTGCAGCAAATGGGCCTCCCGTCATCGCGACCCATTGCTGTCGCCGGGGCGGGGGCCGCGCCTTCAAACGGAGAAGCCCGATGAGTTCAAGCATCCTCAACGCCCTCGGCAAGCCGCTCGCCTACAGCGGCGCATCGACCGCCTGGTTTTCCGCCGTCGGTTCCGGACCGGTCCTCGACGGCACGGCCGGCAACGATTCCATCTGGGGCAGCGCCGGCGTGGCGGTGACGATGAACGGAGGGACGGGCGACGACATCTACTATGTCTACTCCGCACACAATGTCGCCTACGAGGCGGCGGGCGAGGGGATCGACACGATCTCCACCTGGATGAGCTACACGCTGCCTTCGAATTTCGAGAACCTGGAAGTGACCGGCGACGGACGCTACGGCTTCGGCAATGGGCTCGACAACATCATCACCGGCGGCGCCGGATCGCAGACGCTCTACGGCGGGCGCGGCAACGACGTGCTGATCGGCGGCGGCGGCGCGGATATCTTCCTTCTCGAGAAGGGGACCGGCAGCGACCTGATCGCCGATTTCGGCGCCGACGACACGGTGCGGCTGAAGGGCTACGGGATCAAGTCCTTCGACGAGGTGCAGGCGCGGCTGATGCAGAAGGGCGACAACCTGCATCTCGACCTCGGCGGCGGCGAGAAGCTGGTCTTCGCCAATACCAGCGCCGACGACTTGCGCGCCGACCAGTTCGACCTGTCGATCGACAAGTCGAACATGACGCAGAGCTTCTTCGACAATTTCTCCACGCTCTGGCTGCACAACGGCAAGAGCGGCATCTGGGAGGGGAAATTTCCCTGGGCGCCGGAGAGCGGCGGCACGCTGCACACCAACGGCGAACTGCAATGGTACGTCAACCCTGCCTACGGGCCGACCAAATCGCTCAATCCCTTCTCCGTGCAGAACGGCATCCTGACGATCACCGCCCAGCGGACACCGGAGGACATGAAGTCCGCCGTGTCCGGCTACGACTACACCTCTGGCATCCTGACGACCCATGCCTCCTTCTCCCAGACCTACGGCTATTTCGAGGTTCGTGCCGACATGCCCGACGACCAGGGCGCCTGGCCGGCCTTCTGGCTCCTGCCGGAGGACGGCACCTGGCCGCCGGAACTGGACGTGGTCGAGATGCGCGGGCAGGAGCCGAACACGATCCACACGACCGTCCACTCGATGGAGACCGGTTCGCGCACAAGCGAGACGACCGCCACCTCCGTGCCGAGCACCGACGGGTTTCACAACTACGGCCTGCTGTGGACGGAGGACGAACTCGTCTGGTACTTCGACGACGTCGAGATCGCCCGGGAGAAGACGCCGGCCGACATGCACGACCCGATGTACATGGTCCTCAACCTCGCCGTCGGCGGCACGGCCGGGACGCCGTCGAGCGACTTCGACGACGGCGCGCAGATGAAAATCGACTATGTGCGCGCCTATTCGCTTGATGCGGACTGGTCCATGTGACATCGCCTTGCCTTGAAATCACCGCCTGGACAACCAAACTGACCGGATGGTGAGCGTGCGCCGCAGGCTTCGGACTTCTCCGGACCGGCGCGCGCAGCGAAGGCTGATGGCTTAGGTGGCAAGGCAGGGCGAAAAGAAGCGGGTAAAGGAGCTGAGCTGGGGCGCGATCGTCTCGGTGCTGCTGCATGCCGCCGTGGCAATCGCCCTGCTCATCCACCTGCCGCCCTACGAGCCGCCGGTGCCGGAGGAGGAAAGCGTCAGCGTCGAGCTTGTCCCGCCGCCGGAAGAGGAGCCTCAGCCGGAAGAAGAACCGCAGCCGGAAGAGCAGGCCGAGGCGGAGCCGCCGGAAGAGGAACCGCCTCCGCCGCCACCGCCGGAGGAGCAGACGCCTGCCGAAGAGCAGGGCGTCGAGGCCCCGCCGCCGCCGCCGCCACCGGAACCGGAAGAGCAGCAGGCCGAAGAACAGCCCCCGGAAGAGACACAGGAGCCGCCGCCGGAAGAGGCGCAGCAGCAGGAGGCCGAGCAGCAACAGGACCAGGCCGGGGCGGGACTTCCCGACCAGGGGCCGCTTCCCGTGCTGCGGCCGGTGCTGGAGTTCGGCGACGAGGATACGGGGCCGCGCGTCGACGTCAGCGAACTGGCCCGGGGCGGCGTTGCGCCCGACGCGCCGGCCGAGGGCGAGGCGGAGACATCGGAGACGGCGGCCGCCGAAGAGGCGGGCGAGCCCGCGGATGCGTCCGCCATGCCCGATCCGCAGGAGGCCACGGAGCCGGAGACGGATACGGAGGAAGGCGTGCCGACCGCGCTCGTGGATGGCGCGCCGTCTGCCGGCGAGGAGGCGACGACGCCTGCGCAGGAGACCGAGACGGCGGAGGTCGACGCGGCTGCCGCCCAGACTGAGGCTGCCCGCGAGCCGCTGACCGAGGCCGAGCGCATCTATTCCGACAACGATACCGGCGGCATGATCGCGCAGACGGCGATGGGCGACATTCCGCGCAGCACGCGCATCGAGCAGTTGTGCAGCACCGAGCTTCTGGCGCAGCTCCGGAACGGCTCGCCGTCCTACAATCCGGAGCTTCTGCCCTCCTATCGCCTGCAGCAGGGCACCGTGCTCGACATCCGGCGCGCGGCGTTTCGCGCCAATACCCGCTGGTACAACCTGGCCTTCCGCTGCGAGGTGGATCAGGATGCCAGGCGCGTGGTTTCCTTCGCCTTCGACATCGGCTCGGAGGTCCCGCGGAACGAATGGAAAAGCCGGGGTTTCCCCTCGCTCTGAACTGCGGCAAGCCTCGCTCGCGAGGCCCCGTCTTCCTTGTTGGGGCAACGACGCAGGCGTATAATCCAGATGGGCTGAGGGCAGGTTCGCCGCGTCGCGGACGCGAGCAGGGGAGGTCTGCCATGACCATGTACATCATGCTGATCAACTGGACGGAACAGGGCGTGAAGAACGTGCGCGAGTCGCCGAAGCGGCTCGATATCGCCAAGAAGGTTCTTGGCGACATGGGGGGCTCGTTCAAGGATTTCTACCTGACCATGGGTGAACACGACATGGTCGCCGTCTGCGAGGCGCCGGACGACGCGGTCATCGCCCGCTTCTGCCTGACGCTCGGGCAGGGCGGCAATGTCCGTACAAAGACGCTCAAGGCCTTCCCCGAAAAGGCCTACAGGGAACTGATCGCGACGCTCGGATAGCCGCGCCGGGTCAATGGTGGCGCCGGGCCGCGACAATGGACCTCGGAAAAAAGAGAGGCCGCCGGCGATGCCGGCGGCCTGGTCGTTTGAGCTGTGATTGTGGCGTCAGCCTGCCTTGCGCAGCGGAGCGGACACGGAGGTCGGCTGGGTTGCCGACTGGCCATGCGCGCGCGACTGGGCGGTCTTGAAGCCGCCGATCAGTTCGAGAAGGTCGCCGGTGTCGCTGGCGAGGACTTCTGCGGAGGCGGTGGTTTCCTCCGCCATGGCGGCGTTCTGCTGGGTGGCGGCGTCGAGCTGGTTGAGCGAGGACGAGATCGAGCGGAGCGTGGTGTCCTGCTCCTGGGCGCTGTGGGAGATCTTCGAGACGATCTCGTTGGCGCCGCCGATCTGCTGGGAGATGCGCTTCAGCGCCTCGCCGGCCTGGCCGACCAGCTGGACGCCCTGATCGACCTGGGTCGACGAACGGGCGATCTGGTCCTTGATCTCCTTGGCGGCGGCCGCCGAGCGCTGGGCGAGCTCGCGCACTTCCTGGGCGACGACGGCGAAGCCCTTGCCGCTCTCGCCGGCACGCGCTGCCTCGACGCCGGCGTTCAGCGCCAGAAGGTTGGTCTGGAAGGCGATGTCGTCGATCATGCCGATGATCTTGGAGATCTCGGCGGAGGACTGCTCGATACCACTCATCGCCTCGATGGCGCGGGCGACGACGGCGTCGCTCTCCCTGGCCTCGGCGCTGACCGCACCCACGCGGCTCGCGGCATCGCGGGCGCCTTCGGCGGTCTGGCGCACGGCAACCGTCAGCTCGTCGAGGGCGGCGGAGGTCTCTTCCAGGTTGGCAGCCTGGCGCTCGGTGCGCTGGGCGAGTTCATTGGAAGCGCGGCGGATCTCCTCCTTGCTGACGCCGATGTCGATGCCCTTGAGGCTGACGCGGCCGACGGCTTCCTCGAGACGGGCGAGCGCGTCGTTGAAGTTGTCGCGCAGGCCCGTGTATCGGGGGCCGAGATCGCCGCAGCGCACGGTGAGGTCGCCTTCGGCGAGCCGCTCCAGCGAGGCGCCGATGGTGGAGACGACATGGGCCTGCTGGCGGGCCTCGGCCTCCTGCTCGGAGGCGTGCTGCTGGCGCTCGCCCTCGAGTTCGCGCTGCTGCTCCTGCTGGCGCACGGCCATGGCGTGGCGCTCGCGGACCTTCTCCTGCAGCGACCTGGTCGCCTTGGCCATCAGGCCGATCTCGTTGTTCAGCTCGGTGTGCGGGATGGCGATGTCGACGTCCTCGTCGGCAACGGCTTCGAGCGCGCCGTGGATCGCGGTCAGCGGACGGGAGATGCCGCGCACGACGACGTAGGCGAGGATAAGGGCGACGACCGTGCCGACCATGCCGATCGCGAGCGCCTTGGCGATGGTGTAGTAAACCTCGGCGTCGAGGTCGTCCATGTAGAGGCCGGTGACGATGGCGATCTTCCAGGGCTTGAATTCTTCGGCATAGGCCGTCTTGCGGAAGCCGTCGCCGTCCTCTCCGGGCTTCGGCCCGTAGAAGTCGGTGCGGCCGCCGCCGGCCTGGGCGAGCTTCACCAGCTCGTCGCGATAGGCGTAGCCCTGGCTGTCCGCCTTGCCCTTGAAATTCTGGCCGACGCGCTTCGGATCCGGGTGCAGCACCATGGTGACGTCTTCGTCATAGGCGAAGAAATAGCCGTCCGGCTTGAAGGCGAGCGCGCCGACCTGGGCGTAGGCCTGCTTCTGCGCTTCTTCGCGGGTCAGTTCGCCGGCGAGTTCCCTGTCGTGATAGGTCTTGAGCAGGGAGAGCGCCGTCTCGACCTCGGTGCGCAGCATCTCGTAGCGCTGCTGGTAGATCATCTGCGTGGTCGAGCGGAGCTGCAGGAAGGTGGCGACGGAGAAGGCGAGCATGAGCACGCCGATCAGCAGGAAAAGCTGGATGGGAATACGAAGGTTTTTCATGGGAGGACGCCGAAATCGCGGCGCGGGCCGTCATGGGGCCGCCGCCAATGCCTGGAGATGTGAGGAGATCGGCGCCTCATGCTCCGACGGTTTGTCCGCCGCAAAAGCTAGCGCGCATAGTTTAACCAAGCGCTAAGGCTGGTCGCGCCGGCTCGTCGGGAAGCCGCGCATTTCCGGGCAAATGGACGCACCGCACCTGCCGGGACGGGGCCGGCGCCGGGGTTCCGGCGCCGGCAGTCTGTCGTGTGGCGCGTGTTACTTCGCCGGGACGATGTTGCCGCCTTCCCACTTGAACAGCGAGAAGCTCGGCGAGGTCAGGTCGCCGTTTTCGCCGTAGGTCAGCTGTCCGATCGCCGTCTGCACGGGTTCGCCGGCCTTCAGTGCGGCGGCGACGGCCATCGCATCGTCGGCGCTGCCGGCCTTCTCGATGCCGGCCTTGATGACCTCGACGGCGGCATAGGCGTTGAGCGTGAAGGCCTCGGGCGGGATGTTGGCGGCCTTCAGAACTTCCACCGCCTTGGCGGAGTCAGGGTTCTGCAGGGCGTCGATGGCGTTGGTGAAGATCGTGCCGGCCACGGCCTCGTTGCCGATCGCCCAGAGTTCGCTGTTGGAGAGCCCGTCGCCGCCGATGATCGTGGCGTTGACCGACATGTCGTGCAGCTGGCGTGCGAGCAGGCCGGCCTCGGGGTGGTAACCGCCGAAGTAGATGATCTCCGCACCCTCGGCCTTCAGGCGGGTGACGAGCGCGCCGAAGTCCTTTTCGCCCGGCGTCACGCTCTCGTAGAGCACCTCGGTCACGCCGCCGGCATTGAGGCCGGCCTTGAAGGCATCGGCCAGGCCCTTGCCGTAGGCGGCCTTGTCGTGGACGATCGCGATCTTCTTGTCCTTGAGGTTGGCGAGCACGAACTCGGCAGCGACGGAGGCCTGCTGGTCGTCGCGGCCGCAGGTGCGCAGCACGTTTGGCAGGCCACGCGCCGTGAGGTCCGGGGCGGTGGCCGTCGGGGTGACCATCAGCACGCCGTTCTCGGCCAGCACGTCGGAGGCCGGGATCGCAACGCCGGAGGTGACCGGGCCGACCACGAAGCGGATGCCTTCGCCGACCAGCTGGTTGGCCGCCGACACGCCCTGCTTCGGTTCGCCCGCATCGTCGGCGAGCTTCAGCACGACATTTTCACCGAGGATGCCGCCGTTCTTGTTGATCTCGGCGACAGCCGCCTCGGCGCCCTTCTTGACCTGGTCGCCATAGGCAGCGACCGGGCCGGTGAGGGGCGCGATCACGCCGATGGTGATGTCGGCATAGGCCGCGCTGGACAGGAGCAGCGTCGCTGCAAACGTGGCGCCGGCGAGTGTCTTCAGTTTCATGGTTCATCTCCCTTGAGCAGATCCGACGGATCCCGATATCCGCGTGCCTCCCTTGCCGGAGGGCAGGGTTGCAGCGGAAGCCTCCAAGCGCACATGCGATTTTTTTGATCGAGATGGCGCTAATTTAAGCATGTTAACTAGGAAATGCGCCTGCTGCGCGCAACATAAATACGCAACCGCAATCGAATTATACACCATCCCTCGGAACGGCGCCGAAATCCGTCGCATCGGCAGGGCAGGGATTGGATCGCCTGCCTCCGCGCATGCACTCGCAGTCCGTCGAAAATGCCATTCGGATCATGGGGTTGCTGTCGATTGCGGAAAATGCGATTCATGCAGTTCGAGCGATTTCCGAGATGCCTTTGGCTGCGGCTCTGTGCCGCAACCCCGCATTGCCTCGCGACGGCCGGCATGCCAATCTGCCGCGACGGGGCCGCGACAGGGCGGCAAGCAGGGGGCAGTTGATGGCGCATCGGTTCATTCTGAGGTTCTGGGGGTCGCTCTCGGTTCTCGGTCTTCTGCTCGGCGCGCTGTTCTTCGCCGGATCGCTGACGCCGAGCCTCCTGCCGCGCACCTTCCTGACACAGGGCGTCCTGTCCGGCGTCTGCTTTGCGGTCGGATACGGCATCGGCGCGCTGGCAGCACTGGTCTGGGCCTATCTGGAACTGCCGATGCCGGCCGGCCGCTTCTGGCGGGGGGTAAAACTCCTGGCTGCCGCCGCCTGCGTCGTCGTCGTGCTCGTGTTCCTCTGGCGGACGGCCGAATGGCAGAACTCGATCCGCACGCTGATGAAGCTCGCTCCGGTCGAGACCGGCCATCCGTTCAAGGTCGGGCTGATCGCGCTTGCCACCTTCGTCGTCGTGATCGTCTTCGCCCGCCTGTTCGCGCTGGCCTGGCGGCTCATTTCGCGAGCGCTTCTGCGCGTGGCCCCCCGGCGCGTCGCCAGCCTTGTCGGCGGCCTGATCGCGCTGGTGCTGTTCTGGACGGCGGTGGAGGGGGTTCTCTTCCGCTCGGCCCTGCATGCGATGGACTCCTCCCTTCGCAGGCTCGACGAGCTGATGGAGCCGGACACGCCGCAGCCGACCGACCCGCAGCGCACCGGCAGCGCCGCCTCTCTGGTCTCCTGGGCCGATCTCGGCCGGCGCGGGCGCGAATTCGTCGCCGGCATCACCCGGCCGGAGGAGATCTCGGCCGTGACCGGCCGGCCCGCAAAGGAGCCGGTGCGGGTCTATGCCGGCCTGAGCTCCGGCGAAGACGCGGAAGAGCGGGCGCATCTCGCCTTTCAGGAACTGATCCGCACCGGCGGGTTCTCGCGCAAATACCTCGTCGTCATCGTCCCGACGGGGACGGGATGGATCGATCCGGAGGCGATGGGTCCGCTGGAGTACCTGACCGACGGCGACGTCGCCTCCGTGGCGATCCAGTATTCCTACCTGTCGAGCTGGCTGTCGCTGCTGGTGGAGCCGAGCTACGGGTCCGATGCCGCGCGTGCGCTCTTCCGCCAGGTCTACGACCACTGGACGAAGCTGCCGCGGGATGCCCGGCCGAAGCTCTATCTCTACGGTCTCAGCCTCGGCGCGCTGAGTTCGGAGCAGTCGACGGAACTGTTCGAGGTGATCGGCGATCCCTACCAGGGCGCGCTCTGGGTCGGTCCTCCCTTCGAGAGCCGCATCTGGCGTCGCTTCACCGCCGGCCGCAACGCGGGAACGCCGGCCTGGCTGCCCCGCTTCGGCGACGGCTCCTATGTCCGTTTCACCAGCCAGAAGGATGCGCTCGGCGAGGCGACGGCGCCGTGGGGGCCGATGCGGCTCGTCTACCTCCAATATGCGAGCGATCCGGTGACCTTCTTCGACGAGGGCGCCTATCGCCGGCCGCCCGCCTGGATGGTTGGCCCGCGCGGCCCGGACGTGTCGCAGCAGTTGCGCTGGTATCCGCTGGTGACCTTCCTGCAGCTCGGGCTCGACATGGCGATGGCGACGACGACGCCGATGGGCTTCGGCCATGTCTATGCCGGCGAGCATCACGTCGATCCGTGGATCGCCGTGCTCGGGCTCGAGGGGCAGTGGACGCCGGAAGCGGCCGGAAAGCTGAAGGAGGCATTCCGCGCGGACCGGCCGCAGCCGTGACGGCCGGCCACATCTCGCAGGCGCACAGGATGTTCGCAATCGCGTAAAAACCAAACCTTAAACTTTACGATTTATCAATCTCTCGAAAATTGAGAGATCGAGCGATGCGTTGCGTTTTTGTCGTCGTCCTCACGATGATGCTAGTTGCCTGCGGAACCGTTCCGCGCCAGACCGACAATGCCTGCGCCGTTTTCGAGCAGCGCGACGGCCTGTTCGAGAACTGGGAGCGCGATGCCCGCCGGGTGGAGCGCGAATACGGCGTGCCCGTCGCCGTCCTGATGGCCACGGTCTATGCCGAGTCCGGCTATCGCCACAACGCCAAGCCGCCGCGCCGCAAGCTTCTGGGTTTCATCCCGTGGAAGCGCGTCTCTTCCGCCTATGGCTATTCGCAGGCGCTCGACGGCACCTGGGCCAGCTACAAGAAGCAGACCGGGCGGTGGATGGCCAAGCGCAACGATTTCGGCGACGCCATCCGCTTCATCGGCTGGTACCATCACCAGAGCCACCTGAAGAACGGCATTGCGCTCAACGACGCCTACCGGCTCTACATCGCCTACCACGAAGGTCACGCCGGCTATAAGCGCGGCCGGTGGAGCGCGCCCGCCAAGGCCGGCGCGAACCGCGCCTCGAAGATGGCAGCGCGCTACTCCACCCAGTTGCGCAACTGCAGCGCCTGGTAGACAGGCGCCCGCATTCTCCGGCCTGAGGGCGGCCACGCATTTTCCCGCAGGCGCTGGCCACGGGCGCAAAGCATTGTATGCTGCGGCTTCCGGCGTCGGTCGTTCAGCGATCGTAAGCGGCTGCAATCGATACGGGCATCCGATACAGGCATCCGACACCTCCGCCACCCGTCCCGGCGCGCCGGGCATGGCCCGTGCCGATGCCGATCCGGCCGGGCGCGCAGCCGCCTTTGGCGGCGTGCGGGCAAGGGGAGGGCGAGCAGGGCATCATGACACGCGCGCAGCAGGTCGGCGTCATCGTCGGGCTTGTCATCGTCACAGCGCTGACGCTGCTGCGGGCCAGCGATCCGCTGTTCTTCAGGCTGGCGCGGGAAACGGTGTTCGACGAGTACCAGAGGCTGGCGCCGCGGCCGTTCGAGGACGTGCCGGTCCGGGTGGTGGATATCGACGAGGCGTCGCTGAAGGTGCTGGGACAATGGCCGTGGCCGCGGGATCGGCTGGCGCGGCTGGTCGAGCGGCTCTCCGACATGGGGGTAGCCGCCATCGCCTTCGACATCCTCTTCTCCGAGCCCGACCGGCTGTCGCCGCGCTCGGTCGTGCGCGAGGTCGAGGGCGTGTCGCCCGAGCTCCTGGGCCGGCTGCCGGACAATGATGCGGTCTTCGCGCGCAGTTTCGAGGGCCGGCCGATCGTGCTCGGCTTCGGTATTTCCAACGACGGCCGTTTCCTGCCGCAGGTCAAGGCCGGCTTCGCCTTCACCGGCGAGCCCCCGTTCGGCGCGCCGCCGCAGATCCGGGCGGCGACGCCGCTTCTGCCCGAATTCGAGCAGAACGCCACCGGTATCGGCCATATCAGCCTTGACCCGGGCAACCCGTCTTCGGTGGTGCGCACGATGCCGCTGCTTCTCAGCGACGGCCAGCAGCTTTACCCGAATCTGATGATGGAGGCGCTGCGCATCGCCCAGGGGGCTTCGACCTATGTCCTTGCCAATGCGCCGGACCGGGCCGATACGATCATGATGGTGAAGGTCGGCGCCTTCGTCATCCCGGTGACGGCAGCCGGCGAGATGTGGCTCTACGTCACCCCCGACCGGGCCGAGCGCTATGTGTCGGCGGCGAAGGTGCTCGCCGACGGCGGCCCGCCCGACGAGGTGCGCGCGGCGCTGCAGGGCGCGATCGTCTTCGTCGGCACCTCGGCGGCCGGCCTGCAGGATATCCGCACCACCGCACTCGGCCAGCATGTCCCGGGCGTGTCGATCCATGCCCAGGCGGCCGAGCAGGTGCTGACGGGCCGGTTCCTGTCGCGGCCAGACTGGGCCGACGGGCTGGAGATCGTGTCGATCGCGCTTGCGGGGATCCTGATCGTCCAGCTGACGATGGCCTTCAGCCCGGCCATCGCGCTCGCCTTCGGCCTGCTGGTGACGGTCGCCGCACTCGGGGCCTCCTGGCTCGCCTTTCTCTATGCCGGGCTGCTTCTCGATCCGCTCGCCCCGATCGTCTGCGGCACGATCACGCACTTCGCCGTCACCGCCTTCCGGATCCTGGTCATCGACCGGGAGCGCCGCGAGGTCCGCCGCGCCTTTGGCAAGTATCTCTCGCCGGAGCTCCTCCATCGCGTCGAGCATACCCGCGACGCCCTGCAGCTCGGCGGCGACGAGCGCCAACTGACCGTGATGTTCGTCGACGTGCGCGACTTCACCGCCATCAGCGAGCACCGCTCGCCCAAGGAGGTGGTGGCATTCCTGAACCTGCTGCTCGACGCGCTGAGCCGCGACGTCATCGCCCATGAGGGCATGCTCGACAAGTTCATCGGCGATTCCATCATGGCCTTCTGGAACGCGCCCGTCGACGTCGCCGACCATGGCGCAAAGGCGGTGCGCGCAGCCCTTGCCATGCGCCGGACGCTCGCGCGCCTCAATGCGCGGGACGCCTTCGGCTTCGGCGGGCAGAAGGTGGCGATCGGTATCGGCATCCATACCGGGCTCGCCTGCGTCGGCAACATGGGCGCGGAGGTGCATTTCAACTATTCGGCCGTGGGCGACACGGTCAACATCGCCGCCCGGATCGAGGCGGCCAGCAAGGAGGTGGGCTACGACGTGCTCATCTCCGACAGCACGGCGCGCGGCCTGTCCGGCATGGCGCTCCTCGAGGCCGGCGCGCTGGCGCTGCGGGGGCGGCAGTCGCGCACGCAGATTCTCGCGGTGGTGGGCGACGAGCAGGTAGCGGCCACCGGCGCCTTCACCGAGCTGAGCGCACTCCACGCGCGCCTCGTCGAGGCGCTGCGCGCCCGGTCTGGCAGGGCCCGCGACCTCGTCCGCCTTGCCCGGCAGAAGGCAACGGCGTTCGACGCGGCGCTGCCGGAATTCTACCGCCGCATGGGCCGCCGCGGGGAGCATTTCCAGCGCGAACTGGAAGACCCGCCGGAGGTTGCCACGAAATAGCGACTGCGTCGCCGCCGCGTGTATCCTGTGCGATGATGCACGCATGGGGGGTAGGCGTCTCATGGCTTCACAATTCGTAGACGAAATAGACGCCGCGGTCATCCGGCTGATCGAGCGTCGCCGAAGCATCGTTCGGCAGATCGGAAACGATCCCGGCCTGCTCGAAGCGCTCGCCGGCATCCAGGGCGCATTTGCCGACCTGCGACTGGCGCGCGACCAGGAGATGGCGCTGCAGCATGTCGAGCCGTCGCCGAAGACGAAAAGCAAGGCCGGTCAGGCAAAATAAAGGCGGTGGCGGTTTCTGGCGACCTGCGCCCGTTCAGTCGAAATCCGGGCGGTCGCGGCCGGGGCTGTCCCGGGCCGGCGTTCCCGGGCCGCCGCCGTCGCGGTCCGGCCGATCTCGGTCGGGTCTGTCGCGGCCCGGCCGGTCGCGATCGGAGGGTTCGCGTCCCGGCCGGTCCCTGTCCGGCCTTTCCCTGTCCGGCCGGTCGAAGCCCGGTCTGTCGCGGTCCGGCTTGACGCGGCCGGGCGTGTCGAAATCGGCCTTGTCCCTGCCGCGCGTTTCGCGGTCCGGCCGGTCCCAGCTCGGCCGTTCCACCTTCTTGCGCTTGTCGGGCGGCGGCGTGGGGGCAGGCTGACGCGGGGGCCGCTCCTGCCGTTCCTGCCGCGGCTGCATCGCCGCTTCGAGCCTGCAGGCGCCGTCCTGGAAACCGCCGGCAAGCTGCTGGTGGCCGGAGAGGAAGGGCAGGGCCCTGGCGTTGCCGACCTGCTGCAGGATGCTGCGGTCGACGCGCCGGACATTGGTCATGCCGCCGCCCGGCGTCGCGATCACGCAATCGCAGCGCCGCACCAGCTGACGGCATCCGCCGCGGCCGCAGAACGAGGCGGAGCCGTTCAGCAGCACCATCGCCGTGGTCCCGTCGGGACCGACGTAGAAATCGAAGGCGGTGCCGCGCACGCCGATCGTGCCGGCCGGCGTGACGATCTCGTAGGCGTTGCTCTTCGACTTGCCGCTGACCCAGCGGAACGTGCCCCTGGCGGTATTCAGCGTCAGCTTCTTCAGGGAATTGCCGTCGTCGAAGACGAAGCGGTCGATCACGACCGAGGAACCCCAGCCGACCGCGAGCCGGGTGCCGTCGCGAAAGACGAACTGGCCGAGGCCGGAGCGGGAGGTGCGGATGCGTTCGTCGCGGTGGACGGGGTCACGGACCACCATCTCCTGGCCGTCGCCGGTGACGCTGGTGCGGATATGCGACGCCTGGCCGATCACCTCGGCGGCGGGTGCCATAGACGCGCAGAAGAGCATCGCCGATCCGGCGAGGGCGATCGCAACGCGCTGCAACTCCGACATCCGCGCCTCCCGGTGCATCCAGACTGACCGAGCCGGCAAAGATTATATCAGTGAAGACTAATTGTCTCTCCGGCAATGGTGGTAGGGGGTAGTGCCGCAGTTGTCCGGCGGTCGGGGCGGGCGTATCCTTGCTGTTGCCCCAGGACCACAGCCGGACCGGCCATCCCCGCGGCCCTCGTTGCCGTCCATGACGCAGTCGCCGCGGGACGATATCGAAAAACCGGTCGGGCTCCCTTGTCCTGCGGGGACCGCGCATCGGCGCGGCGGACAGGGCACGCGTTTGAGTTGCCCGTTGGGAGGTATCCATGCCATATGTCGATGGTATCCTGATTGCCGTTCCGAAACAGAAGCTTGACGACTACAAGGCGCTGGCGGACCTCGCCGGGCCGATCTGGATAGAGCATGGCGCGCTCACCTATGTCGAGTGCGTCGGCGACGACGTGCCCTACGGCAAGCTCACGTCCTTTCCCCGTGCGGTCCATGCCAAGGACGACGAGGTGGTGATCTTCTCGTGGGTGACCTATGACAGCCGGGAGATGCGCGACGCCGTCGTCGCCAAGGTGATGGACGACCCGCGCCTTGCCGGAGACCAATGGCGGGACATATTCGACGGCAAGCGCATGATCTATGGCGGCTTCCAGAGCTTCCTGGCCCTGTGAGCGCCACCTTGCGTCCGGCCCTTCGTCTCCATGGCGGCCGGGCCGGATGCAAGCCATGAAGCAGACTTCGATGCCAACGGGGGCAGCGTGCCGCAGACGAGAATTTCCATAGCGACGAGGGGCCAGGGGCTCTACGAATTCACCGCGCAGGCGGCCGCCTTTGTGCGCGAGAACCGCAGGGAGGAGGGGCTTCTGACGGTGTTCGTCCGCCACACCTCCTGCTCGATCCTCATCCAGGAGAATGCCGATCCCGACGTGCGTCGCGACCTTGCCGCCTTCTTCCGCCGCCTGGTGCCGCCGTCCGACGATCCGTCCATGCGCTGGATTGTCCATACGATGGAGGGGCCGGACGACATGCCGGCCCATATCAAGGCGGCGCTCAACCAGGTCTCGATCGGCATTCCGGTGGCGGATGGCCAGCTTGTGCTCGGCACCTGGCAGGGGCTCTACCTGTTCGAGCATCGTGACCGTCCGCACGACCGCGAGATCGTCCTGCATCTGGGGCCGTGAAAGCGAATTGCGGAACTCCCGGGCCGGCCGCGCATTGCTGCCCACAGGAAGCGAGACAGGAAAGGAACCACGCCATGCCGGATACAGCAGCCATCGCAACGGATCTCGTTGCCGCCCTGAATGCGCGCGACTATGCGACGATCGCAGCGCTCTGCGACGAGGACGTGGCGATCTCCGGGCTCGGTGCGGGGAGCGATCAGGGCCGGGAGGCCTTGCGCGACCGACTTGCCCGCCATTTCGCGGCGCTGGACGAGAGCTTCGGCGACGCTGTGGTCATGCAGGCGGCTGGCGGTTCGCCCGTCGCGATCCGCGTGACGGCGCGGGGCCGGGACGCTTCGGCAACATCCTATTCGATGGAGAAGGTGCTGCTCGTCGAGATCGACGGCGGCAGGATATCGCGCCTTTCGCTGTTTTCGGACGCCGGGGCAGCGGCCGGCAGATAATGGCTCGCGAAAGGGCCCGGCGGGGAATCGTTGCAACCCGCCGCAGTCTCCCGGGCAGGATCGGCGGCTGAACGACGGCTGAACGCGCGGTTCCGCTATCGTTCAGCCCGGCATGGATAGGGTGCTCTCATTGAAACCCGCGACGGACGATGCCCTGCAACACTCGACGGCGCATTCGATGGAGCGCAACCGATGTCGAACCTCTCTGGAAAATCCTCGTCTGCAAAGTCCCTTCTTGGAAAGGCGGTGGCCGTCGCCCTGCTGGCGGTCGCCGGCCTGTCCGCCGCAGCCCCTGCCGCCTCGGCGGGCGGGCTCGATATCCGCATCGAGACGGTCGGTTACCGGGACGGCTACTACGGCCGCGGCCCGGACCGTCACGACCGCCGGCATGACCGCTGGGACGACCGTCGCGGCCGCTGCGCGCCCTGGGTCGCCGTCGACAAGGCCCGCAGCCACGGCCTTCGCGGCGCCCGCGTCGCCGCCGTCAACCACCGCCGCGTCGTGGTCGAGGGCTGGCGCCACCATCGCTACACGCAGGTCGCCTTCGCCAACGTCGCCCGTTGCCCGACGCTCTGGCGTTGAGACGGGGGGGACCCCGGCCGGGCATCATGGCCGGCCTGAAGCCCTGAAACGGAAAAGGCGGCGCCATCCGGCGCCGCCTTTGTATGTGGACATGTTCGCTTTGCGGGATCTCGCCTTCTTTCGTCATCCGGGCTTGGCCGGAGGCCAGCCGCCGGCTTCCCGGCTTCCCGGCTCCTTCTACCGATGCTGTCGGTCTGCGCTCAGTTCCTCGGCTCTCGCCGGCAGCGACCGGAACGGCCTCGGCGGCAAAGTCGACCATCACTGCGCGCTTCGGCATGGGCTACGGACGGCGGCGGCCCAGCGGGCCCCGGCACCGGCCGATCGCACGTCCGGGCGCCACGGACACGCTCCGCGGGGAGGAAATGCCATCGAGGGCGCCGCCTTGGCGGGTGCCCTCGCGACGCGACGTCATTCTTCAGTTCGAAGGTCATGGGGACGATGACGGAGTAGCTGTTCTCTCCGGCTGCGACCGGAGCAGTCTCGCGGCAAAGTCCTTGGCCATCGCAGGATGAGCTGCAGACGGCGAGCGGCCCGGGAGATCCGTTATCCGACCGATAGATGCCGCCGGCAGCGGTCAACGCATGCATCCGGGCGCTGCGGACACGTTCCGCAGGGAGGGGATGCCATCGAGGGCGCCGTCTTGCGGGCGCCCTCGCAGCGTAAAGTCAGTTCTTCAATTCGAAGGTCATGGTGACGGTGACGGAGTAGCTGTTCTCTCCGGCTGCGACCGGCACGGCCTCGGGGGCGAAGTCCTTGGCCATCGCGGCGCGCATCATCGGCATGGGCTGTGCGCGGTAGGAGGTCTCGGAGATCTCCAGCACCTTGCCGATATCGATGCCGGCGGCGGATGTCAGTTCGCGCGCCCGGGCGATGCCGTCTTCCACGGCCTTCTTGCGCGCCTCGCTGATGGCAGCTTCCGGCTTGTCGTTGGTGAAGCGGATGCCGCCGCTCTGGTTGACGCCGAGCGTCACGGTCTGGTCGAGGATGGTGCCGAGTTTCGCGAGGTCGCGAATACGCACCGACAGCATGTTGGAGACCTGGAAGCCGACCAGCACGGGCGGCTTGTTCTCGTTCCCGTCGCCCTGCGGGAACTGGTACTGCGGGTTGATGACGAAGCCGGAGGTCTGTAGGTCGCGCTCGGCGATGCCTGCATCCTTCAGCGCCTTCATCACTTCGGCCATGGCCGCATTGTTGGCGTCCAGCGCCTCGCGGGCGGTCTTGCCGTCCTTGACGACGCCGAGATCGACGACCGCCATGTCGGGGGCGACATCGGCGCGGCCTTCGCCGGTCACCGTGATCACGGGCTCGCGCGGCCGCGTCTCCTGCGCCAGCACCGGTGCGGCGGCTGCCGCCGTCAGTGCCGCTGCCAGCGCGGTGGCGGCCAGCGCACGCGAAAATCCTACTCGAAGCATAAGGGGTCTCCCATTGGTTGTCCTCGCACGTTTCATCCAGTGCGATTGTGTAAGCATTGCGGCGGCGCTTGTCGGCCGCGACGATTTCGTCTAGACGAAATTCCCCGGGGCCGCCATTGACCCCGAGCCGCCCCGGCGGCAGGGCCTGTAGCTCAATGGTTAGAGCCGGCGGCTCATAACCGCTTGGTTGGGGGTTCGAGTCCCTCCGGGCCCACCAAAACTCTCTGTTCCACGCACCCGTGCGCCGCGGAGGCGATCTTGTCGATCGCCGCGTTCGCTCGCAATACCGCCCTTACAGTGTCTTTCCCGTGCGATAGCCGTTATTGTCGCAGGGTAGGCTGTGAGCGGTTTCGTTAAGCCGTCGTTCAGGGGCCGGGGAGGTCTGTTCATTCGCGTGCGGAGTTTTGATCGTGCGTTCCTATTCCTTCGGGCCATTCGTCCTTGTTCCTGCGCGGCAGTCGCTGAGGCGGGGGGAGGCGGCTGTCCGGGTCGGGAGCCGGGCGCTGGAGATCCTGGCGGCGCTGGTGGAGCGTCCCGGCGAGCTTCTGAGCAAAGCCGAGCTCGAGGCGCGGGCCTGGCCGGAGACCTTCGTCGAACAGAGCAACCTCAAGGTCAACGTCGCAGCGCTGCGCCGGGCGCTCGGCGACGGGGCGAACGGGGCGTCTTATATCGCGACGGTGAGCGGCCGCGGCTATCGTTTCGTCGCGCCCGTGGATGTGTCGGGGCAGGGCGGGATCGCGGTTCCAGCAGGGTCCCAGGATGGCCGAGCTCATAATCTGCCGGTCTCGACCGGTCGCCTCGTGGGCCGGGACGACGCGGTGGCGGCGGTCCTGCGCGCCCTTGAGGCCTCGCGGCTGCTGACGATCGTGGGTCCCGGAGGGATCGGCAAGACCAGGTTGGCGCTTGCCGTCGCCGAGCGGCTGGCGGCAGGATGCGCCACGGACGGTGTCGGCACGGAGGAGGCCGGTACTGAGGTTTCCAGCGCTGAGGGCTCCGGCACCGCGGCCTATGAGCATGGTGTCTGGTTCGTCGATCTCGCGACCGTGAACGATGCGGCGCTGGTGCCGACCTCGATTGCGGCTGCGATCGGGCTGCGGGTGCATTCGGCGCATATCGGCGCTGCGCTTACAGCCTTTGCGGCCGACCGGGCGTTCCTGCTCGTGCTCGACAATTGCGAGCATCTGGTCGAGGCGGTTGCGGCCTGCGCCGGCATGTTGCTTGCCGCGGCGGCCGGGGTGCGCATTCTCGCCACGAGCCGCGAGCCGACCGGGACCCCGGGAGAACAGGTCTATCGCCTGCCGCCGCTGGACACGCCGCTCGAGGGTTGCGGCCTTTCGGCGGCCCGGGCGCTGGCGTTCCCGGCGGTCGAGCTTTTTGTCGAGCGCGCCGGCGGCAGCTTCGGCGCGTTCGCGCTCGACGACGGCAATGCGCCGGACGTGGCGGAGATCTGCCGCAGGCTGGACGGCCTGGCGCTCGCGATCGAACTCGCCGCACCGCGGCTGGATGCGTTCAGTCCCCGCGAACTCGTGGGGCTCCTTTCCGATCAGTCCCATGTGCTGGGCGGCAGGCGATCGGGCCACAGCCGCCATCATACCCTGGCTGCGACGCTGGACTGGAGCTATGGCCTTCTTGCCGAACCCGAGCGCATGCTTCTGCGACGCCTTTCGGTCTTCGCCGGCGCCTTCAGCCTGGAATCGGCCTGCACGGTCGTGCTCGACAAGGGCCGCGCCCGCGCCGAATGCATTCACGGCGTCGCCAGCCTCGTTGCGAAATCGCTGGTTTCGACCGAGCGGGGAGAATTCGGCACGCAGTACCGGCTGCTCGATACGACCCGCCGCTACGCGCTGCAGAAACTGGCCGAGAGCGGCGAGCTCGATTGGCTCCGCCAGCGCCATGCCGAGCATCTGCTGGCCCTTGGCGAACGCGCGGGGGCGGAATGGAGGATCCGGCCGACCGCCCAGTGGCTTGCCGAATACGGGCGCAAGGTCGACGACATTCGCGGCGCCCTGAGCTGGGCGTTTTCCGGAAACCGCAGCATCGCCACCGGCATCGCGCTCACGGTCGCGGCGATCCCGTTCTGGGAGAACCTGTCGCTGGTGGAGGAGGGCCGCGCCGGCGTCGAGCGCGCGCTCGACCCTGCCTTTGCCCGGTTCCGCAGCGTCCGCGACGACATGAAGCTGCAGCTCGCGCTCGGCACCACGCTGCTTCATACGAGCGGTCCGCTTCCCGAGGTCAAGGCGGCCTGGACGACGGCGCTCGCCTGTGCCGAGACGCTGGGCGACGCCGAATGCGCGCTCGGCTGCCTCTGGGGACTGTGCGACTACCACACCTGGACGGGCGATCACCACGCGGCGCTGGCGATGGCCGAAAGGATCAGGAAGCTGGCGAGCGATCGCGGCGACCTCGCCGCCTGCACCAACGTCGACAGGCAGGCGGGCACGGCCCTGCGCTACCTGGGAGAACTCGCCGGCGCGCGGCGTCACCTCGAACGCATGATCGCCCTCTACGCGCCCCCGGTCGCCCGCTCGGACATTGCGCGCTTCCAGCTCGATCCGCGGTCGGCGGCGCGGGGAACGCTTGCGAACATCCTCTGGCTGCAGGGGCACCCCGACAAGGCGGTCGCCATGGCGCAGCGCCAGCTGGAGGAGGCGCGGGCGGCGGAGCATGCGCTGGCGCTCTGCAACGCCCTCGTCCACACGACCTGCCCGATCGCGCTTCTGACGGGGGATCTTGCCGGTGCGGAGCGGATGCTCGCCGCCATCGAGGCGCATGTGGCCCGGCACGCCATGACGATCTGGAGCGCCATGGCGCGCTGCCTGCGCGCCGACTGGCTCCTTCAGGGGGGCGATGCTGCCGGGTTGGCCCTTCTGAGAGGCGCGCTCGACGAGCTTTTCGCGGTCGGTTTCCGCATGCGCGGTCCCTTCTACGTCGGCGTCTATGCGGCGGGGCTGGGCGATCACGGAGAGATTGCGGCGGCGCAGGCGGCGATCGACGAGGCGATCGCGCTTTCGGCATCGACGGGAGAGATCTGGTGCATGCCGGAACTGCTGCGGATCAAGGCGGAACTGTCGCTCAAGGAAGGCCCCGGCCGGTCGACGGAGGGCGGGGAGGCGCTCTTCGTGCAGGCCCTCGACCTGGCGCGCGGGCAGGGTGCGCTGTCTTGGGAATTGCGCACGGCCACGGGGCTTGCCGGGCATTGGCTTGCCGCGGGCCGGGGCGAAAAGGCGGTCGGCCTTCTGGCGCCGATCCATCGGCGCTTTACGGAAGGGTTTGCCACCCGCGACCTGCTTGCGGCGCGCGCGCTTCTCGATGCCGCCGGGGAGGGACGCGAGAGAGGTGCGGGCGTCTCCGGGGCCCGCCGCGGCAGGCATATGCTTGCCCGTCCTTGAGCGCAGGATCCAAAGCGCGCCGCGCTCTTTCGGGTTCGCTCCCGCGCTTCGGTCCTTTGACCTTACGCATGTCGCCGTCGCAAACCCGCTGCACACTGTCTTCTATCGGGTCAGCGATCGCGTGCGCCTGTCCAGCATCAGCAGGATCGGGGCGATCGCGGCGATGGCGGCAAAGGTGGTGAAGGTCTCGGCGTAGCGCGTGCCTTCGGCGGCCATGACGTGCAGCGAGGCCGGGCCGAGGCCGGCGCCGATGGTCAGGGCCATGTAGTTGATGCCGTAGAGCTTGCCGAAGCTTCGCATCCTGAAGCGTCTCGCCAGAAGGAAGCCGATGGCGTCGCCTTCCGCTCCCGTGGCCAGCCCGAAGATGACGGCGCTGACGTAGACCGGGACCTGGCTGTCGGAATTCGCCAGGACCAGGTGGCCGGCAAGCGGCGACAGAAAGGCAAGGCTCGTCAACGGAACCGGGGGAAACCGGTCGAGCAGGGCCCCGAAGCCGAGGCGCATGACGATGAAGGCCAGCCCCACGAGGCTCATGACCAGGGCCGCCTCTGCCGGATCGGCGCCGCGGTCGGCCAGCACGACGGGCAGCGAAATGGATCCGGCGGCGGCGGCGAAGTAGTTGAGAAAGAACGCACCCAGCATCAGCCAGAAGCTCGCCGTCCCCACCGCCTGGCGAACGGTTTCGCCCTCGACCCCGGCGCGGTCGGGCGACCTCGGTACGGGCGGGTCGCGAATGACGAAGAGCGCGACCGGAAGGGTGATCGCCATCGACACGAGGCCGGCCGCCATGAAGGCGGAGCGCCAGCCCCATTGCGAAATCAGGAGCGCAAGGGCCGGCGGAACGGTGGCGATCCCGAGCCCGACGAAGGAGAGCATGACGCCCAGCGCGAGGCCCCGCCGGGCGCTGAACCAGCCGACGATCACATAGGTATAGGGCACGCCGGTCTGTGCGGCGCCCAGCAGGCTCGCTGCGACGACGGCGGCGGTGAAGGCCGGCAGGCTGTGCGAGACGATCCCGATCGAGATCAGGCCGACCGCCATTGACACGGAGGAGAAGGTGAGCACCCGGCGCGGGCCGAAGCGATCCGTCAGCGCGCCCACGACCGGCGACATCAGGCCGTTGACGATGGCGATCGGCGCGACGACGGCAGCCACCAGCGTCCGGTCCCAGCCGGTGTCGTCCGCGATCGGCACGATGAAGACGCTGAAGCCGTAGATCAGCACGATGCCGATGCTGAGATACATCCCGGCGCCGGAACCCAGCACGATTGCAATCCGTCGGCCCCGCCCCGCGTCCGTATCCATGTCCCGACCGCCCTTGCCGTGTGGTTCGCAGAGGCCTTGGTCGTGCCGACCGGACCGCAGGCAGTTCACCAAATTTCACCGTTCTTAACAACCCTTGCGCCGGCGGCTGCGCTAGCATCCGGACAGTTCCCCAAGACCGACAGGAGGCGACGATGTCTCAGCAGCCAGCAGCCGTCCAACCGGATGACCCGGAGCGCCGCGCCATCCTGTGCGCCGCCGGAGGCGCCGCGATCGGCGGAATTGCCGCCGCGCTTGCGGCCGGCACGGCGGCGTCGGCCGAGGAAACGCCGGCCGCAAGCCGCGATCCGAATTCGCTGGGCGGCCGGCTCCAGGGCGTGCAGCATTTCGGCCTGACCGTGCAGAACATGGAGCGCGCCTACGAGTTCTACACGGCGGTCCTCGGCGGGACGGAAGTCTTTCGCCACGGCGACTTCCAGGGCGACGCCGTCCAGAACACGCTGCTGGCCGACCAGGAGATCCTGGCGAACGAGCTCGGCGTCAACCCGCGGACGATCGGCGTGCCCGACCTGAGGGGCGGGGCCCAGCGGCTCGATGTCCGCTTCATCCAGTTCGACAACGTCGTGATCGAGCTTCTGCAGTATCGCGACGCCGACCAGCCGATGGGCGGTCCCAAGGCTTTCGCCGAGCCGGTGGAACACATGAGCCCGGCGTTCCCGCGGATGATGCACATCTGCTTCCATGTCGGCGACGATGTCGACTTCAACCAGTTCATCGCCGATCTCGAGGCGGAATCCGCCAGGCGCGGCATGACGCAGGTGCGGGCCAACCGCATCATCCGCGTTTCCACCGAAGACGAGCGAAGGGCGGCGCCCATGAGCGCCAACACCAACAAGGTGACGGTTGCGCCCTCTGACGGCTGGGAACTGATCTACTGCAAGGGCCCGGAGGGCGAGCAGCTCGAATTCGTCAAGGCGATCGGACCGGTGAAGAAACGGTTCGCCGATGCGCTTCAGGCCCATCTGGGCCTCTGAGGCGCAATAGGCGTATCCGGCCTGTGGCGGTCCGGTCCGGATCGCCCTGCTGCCCTCGACGGGACACCAGACACGGGACACTGGATACGGAACAGGGAGAAACGAGATGACCACGACGCTGCGGCTGCACACTCCGGCCCGCCTTATCGCGGGCGCCGTCCTGCTCGCCGGCCTGTTTCCCGCCGCGGGCGCGGCGACGGCACAGGACGGTTCCGGCCAGGGGCCCGGCGGCGGCTATGCAAATGTCGCCGGCGGAGCCTATTCGATCGTTGCCGAGGTCCGGGCCAAGCCGGGCAAGGAGGCCGAACTGCGCGCGATCACGCTCCCGCTGATCGATCTCGTCCGCGGCGATCCCGCGAACATCGTCTATTTCCTGCAGGAGAACCACGAGAGCCCCGGGCACTTCATCTTCTACGAGATCTTCGCCAACGAGGCCGACTTCGAGGCCCACAACGCCATGCCCTATGTGCAGGACTGGTTTGCCAGGCTGCCCGAACTGGCCGACGGCGGCGTGAAGGTGATGCGCATGGAGATCCTCGCGCCGGACGGCAACTAGGGCAGCGCGCCCGGCCCATTGTCGGCGCAGGACGCACCAAACCGAAGGGAGCTTCGAGATGAGACTCAAGGGCAAGGTTGCATTGGTCACGGGCTCTGCGGGCGGCATCGGCCACGCCGTCGCGGAACTGTTCGAAAGCGAAGGCGCCATCGTGGTTGCGGGCGACATCAAGCAGCCGGAAAAGCCCTATCCCAAGGCGACCGAGGCGATGAAGCTCGACGTCACCAGCGAGGAACAGTGGGCTACGGTCGTCGCCGCGATCGTCCGGAAGCACGGACGGCTGGACGTGCTGATCAACAATGCCGGCATCATCGCCTACGAACCGCTGGACAAGCTGGAGATGAAGGACTGGCTGAAGATGATCGCGGTCGACCAGACCGGCGTGTTTCTCGGCATGCGGGAGGCGGTGCGCGTCATGCGCAAGCAGCAGTCCGGCTCGATCGTCAACGTCTCCTCGATCTGGGGCAGTGCTGCGGTCGCCGGCGCGCATTCCTATCACGCCGCCAAGGGGGCCGTCCGCAACATGTCGAAGAACGCGGCGATGACCTATGTTTCCGACGGGATTCGGGTCAACTCGGTGCATCCGGGCTTCATCCATACGCCGCTGACGGACGCGCAGGCGCAGGACCTCAACGATGCGGTCATCGCGGCGACGCCGATGAAGCGCGGCGGCACGCCGATGGAGATCGCCTATGGCTGCCTGTTCCTCGCCTCCGACGAGGCAAGCTACGTCACCGGCACCGAACTGGTGATCGACGGCGGCTACCTGGCGCAATAGCCGCCCGGCCGGCTTCAGGCGTCGCGGCGGCGGGCAAATTCCGGGCTGCTCGAAATATGGCCAAACGGTGACTTGCAAGCGCCAACGGGCGTCCGGATTTCACAATATTGTTAGCGCTCCGTCGCGCCGGAGTTGTGCTATTTTGCCGGCGCGGCATGGATCCCCAGGGGGCGGCTATTTGCCGATATTCCACATGTCATACGATCTTCAAGTCAATGGTAAGTCCTATTCCATCGATGTAGACGGCGATATTCCGCTTTTGTGGGTCCTGCGCGACACCATAGGGCTCACCGGAACGAAATTCGGCTGCGGCATCGCCATGTGCGGGGCCTGCACGGTGCATGTCGACGGCATGCCTGTCCGCTCATGCGTGATGCCGGTGTCCGACGCCGTGTCCAAGGCGATCACGACGATCGAGGCGATCGGCGAGACTGCGGAGGGGGCGCGGGTGCAGAAGGCCTGGCTCGACATCGACGTCGTTCAGTGCGGTTACTGCCAGTCCGGGCAGATCATGTCGGCCACAGCGCTGATTGCCGCCAATCCCTCGCCGACCGACGACGATATCGACGCGGTCATGGCCGGAAACATCTGTCGATGCGGGACCTATCCGCGCATCCGGGCCGCGATCAAGCTGGCCGCCGCGGAGAGGTGAGCGCGATGTCCATCCACGACAAGGTCACCCTTCCCGTATCGCGCCGCCATTTCCTGATCGGCGCATCCCTGACCGCCGCAGGCCTCGTCATCGGCCTCAGGCCCACCCCTTCATCCGCCGCACCGGAGGCCTTCGAGGCCGGTGCCTTCATCCGCATCCCGCCCGAGGGCAAGATCGTGTTCGTCATGCCCTCGGTGGAGATGGGGCAGGGCATCTACACGGCCGTGGCGATGCTTCTGGCCGAGGAACTGGAAGTCTCCCTCGACCAGGTGGAACTGGAGCATGCGCCCGCCGATCCGGCGCGATATGCAAACCCCCTGCTCGGCGACCAGATCACCGGAGGCTCGCTGGCCATCCGCGGCGTCTACGAGCAGATGCGCAAGGCCGGCGCCACCGCGCGCGTCATGCTGGTGAATGCCGCCGCGCGCGGCTGGGACGTGGCGCCGGAGACCTGCACGGCCGAGGCCGGGCACGTCGTCCATGCCGCAAGCAACCGCCGCGCCGCCTATGGCAGCCTGGTCGAGGCGGCAGCGGCGCAGGCGGTCCCGCAGGAGGTGCCGCTGAAGCCTGCGACCAGTTTCAAGGTGATCGGCCAGTCCCTCCGGCGGCTTGACAGTCCCGAGAAGGTCAACGGTACGGCCATGTTCGGGATCGATGCCCGCCCAGACGGCGTCTCCTATGCGGCGATCGCGCTCTGTCCCCATTTCGGGGGCAAGCTGCGCGCGCTCGAGGATGCGCCCGCACTGGCGGTCAAGGGCGTCAGGCAGGTCGTGCGGGTCGAGGACGCCGTTGCCGTCGTGGCCGACAATACCGGCGCCGCCCGCAAGGGGCTCGCCGCTCTTTCCATCGAGTGGGACCCGGGCCCGAACGGCGCCCTTACGCTCGCCGATCTTGAAGGGCGCATCGAGGATGCGATCGAGGGCAGCGCCCTGCCGCATATCAACGAGGGCGATGTCGAAAAGGCGGAGGCCGAGCACGGGCCGGTCCATGAATTCGTCTATCGCCTGCCGATCCTGACGCATACGGCGATGGAGCCGATGAACTGCACGCTCCATGTCCGCAGCGACGGCTGCGAGGTCTGGGTGGGCACGCAGGTCATGGGGCGGGCAAGGCAGGCGGTGGCCGATGTCACCGGGCTGCCGGTGGAGAAGGTCGTGGTGCACAACCACCTTTTGGGCGGTGGCTTCGGCCGTAGGCTGGACGTCGACGGCGTCATCGTGGCGGCGAAGATCGCGCAGCAGGTCGACGGCCCGGTCAAGGTGACCTGGAGCCGCGAGGAAGACATCCGCCACGACTGTTATCGCTACCTCAACTACAGCAAGGTCACCGCGACCCTGGGGGCCGACGGCCTGCCCGCGTCGTGGCGTCACCGTGTCATCGGCCCTGCCGTCATGGCGCGCTGGCTGCCCGCCTTCACGCGCGACGGCATCGACCTCGACATCATGGCGGGTGCGGAGACGCCCTATGCCATCGTCAACAAACATACCGACTTCGTGCGGCACGAGGCGCCAGACGGCATGCTGACGGGCAACTGGCGCGGCGTCGGCGCCACGCGCAACATCCCGCCGGTCGAGGGCGGGATCGACGAACTGGCCCATCTTGCCGGCATCGATCCGCTCGAATACCGCCGCCGGCTGCTCCAGCACAAGCCGCGTCTCCTGGGTGCACTTGATCTCGCGGCCGAGAAGGTGGGCTGGTCGAGCGCGCCGGCGCAAGGGATGGGCAGAGGCATCGCCGTCGCAGAGGATTTCGGCAGCTTTGCCGCGATGATCGCCGAAGCCGGGATCGCCGCGGACGGAAGTATCAGGATCGACCGCATCGTCTGCGCCGTCGATTGCGGCCAGGTCATCAATCCGGACACGGTGGAGGCGCAGATCCAGAGCGGTATCGTCTATGGCCTGAGCGCTGCCCTTTATGGGCGCATCACGGTCCAGAATGGCGCCGTCGTGGAGGGCAACTTCGACGATTCTCCCGTTCTCAGGATCTACGAGACACCGAAGATCGAGGTGCACATCGTGCCGAGTTCGGAGGCGCCGGGCGGCATCGGGGAGATCGGCACCCCGGGCGTGGCGCCCGCACTCCTCAATGCGCTGTTCGTGGCGACCGGCAAGCGGCTGCGGACGCTCCCGATCGACCAGGGCGAATTGCGGAGGGTATGACCATGGCCAGCAAGGCAATTGCAATGCCGCTTCTTGCCGTTCTGGCCGCCGTCGGCGTCGCCGCCGGCATGGGCCCCCTGAGCAGCTACGCCGAGACGTCGGATGGCGGCCCCCTCAAGGCGGCCTCCGACTTCGAGACCATCGCCGACACCGGCGCGCGCTCGAAAGCGATCTTCGTGGAGGCCAGCCGGGTGTTGACGCATCCGCGCTGCATCAACTGCCATCCGGCGACGCGCAGCCCCACCCAGGGCGAGGACCTGCATCCGCATGTGCCGCTGATGATCGCGGCCGAAAGTTCCGTGGGTCCGGCCGGACTCGCCTGCAGCGCCTGCCACGGCGACGAGAACCGTCCGATCGTCGGCAGCCGGCTGAAGTCCATTCCGGGCAATGCCCATTGGTCGCTGGCACCGGCCAGCATGGCCTGGCAGGGGCTGACGGTCGGCGAGATCTGCCGGCAGGTGAAGGATCCGGAGCGGAACGGCGATCGCACGCATGCCGACCTCGTGCGCCATATGGGCGAGGACCATCTGGTCGGCTGGGCCTGGCATCCGGGCGAGGGCAGGAGTACGCCTCCGGGTTCGCAGGAAGCCCTTGCCGCCCTGATCGACGCGTGGGTCGCGACCGGGGCCGAGTGTCCCGACTGAGGCAACCTCGCGTCTTCTGAACCGCTCTTGTCCTCGCGTATTTCGATCGTGCGCGGTTCGCGATAACGCTGCGCGATCGTGAGAGGCGTGCTTCTGTTTGTTCGTCCCCGGCGAGAGCCGATCGTCAGGGCTCGCGCAGGGCGGTGTCCAGGCCGCGGACGAGGGGATAGAGGAAATAGGAGATGACGGTGCGGCGGCCGACCTTGATTTCGGCCGATACGGTCATGCCCGGAAGCAGCCGGACGGGTTGGCCGGCATAGTGGAGTTCGGTGTCGGCCAGCGGGATGCGCGCCTTGAAATAGGGCGTGGGTGGCTGGCCCGCGGCGGTTTCCTGCTGGCTCGGGCTGAACGCGTCGCGGCTGACCGTGCGGATGCTGCCGTTGACCGTGCCGTATTTCTGGAACGGATAGGCGTCGAACTTGATGCGCGCGTCCTTGTCGGCGGTGACCTGGCCGATGTCACGGGAATTGATCGAGATCTCGGCTTCCAGCGGCGCGTCGAGCGGGACGAGCGTCACCATCGGCTCGGCCTCGCGCACGACCGATCCCACAGAGCGCTGCGCCATGTCGAGCACGACCGCATCGGCCGGCGCCCGCATCTCGACCATGTCGCGGCGGCGCTCCATCTTCTTCAGTTCCTCGGCGGCGGCGTCGCGCTGGGTCTTCGTCTCGACCAGCTGCTCCATGGTGGTGCGACGGAAATCCTCGATGAAGGCCTGGCGGTCGGCCCTGAGCTTGGCCAGCGCATGGACGGCCTCCGCCGCCTGGCCCTGCAATTGCGACAGGTCGGATTCGACGTCGAGCCGCGCGTCGCGCGCGCCGAGAAAATTGATGCGTGAGCCGCTGTCGGTCCGCCACAGAAGCTCGCGCGCCGCCTCGATCTCGGCCAGGTTCTGCTTGCGGCTGGCGAGGATGTGCTGCTGGTTGGCGCTGGCGACGAGGGTGGCGTTCTGGCCGGCGATCTGGTGGTCGAAATTCTGCAACTGCGCGGTGTGGAAGGCGAGGCGCTGGCCGAAGAGCTGCAGTTGCAGCCGCTCGTCGGGAGAGAAGCCGGCAGACTTCGCATAGTCCTCGCCGCTGAGCTCCGCGGCAAGCCGGTTCGCCTGCGCGTCGAGGGCGGCGAACTTGGTGCGCTGCAGGTCGACGTCGGCCTGGCTGAAGGTCGGGTCGAAGGTCGCCAGCACCTGGCCGGCGCGCACGGTATCGCCCTGGGCGACATCGATGGTGCGGACGATCGACGTCTCGATCGGCTGGACGACGATCGTGGGCCGGGTGGTGATCAGCTTGCCGGGTGCCACCACCACCTCGTCGATCTCCGACAGGCTCGCCCAGGTGATGGCGGCGGCGATCAGCGCGGTGATGCCGTAGAGCGTCAGCCTTGCGATGCGCGGCGGTACGCGCTCTTCCAGTTCCACCGCGTCGCTCTGGAACTCGGCGATGACCGGCGGCAGCGTGCGCCGGATGACGAGCTCGGTGCCGGGCTGTCTGACCGGAACGGGCAGGTTGATCTTCTCGTCTGCCCGGTCGTCTCCGTCCGGCTTGCTCTCGTCGGCACTGGCTTCGCCGTCTTCGACTTTTCCGGCCGCAGCTTCGATCGAACCGACTTCGACTGCGCTGACTTCAACCGGCCCGCCTTCGCCCGGCCCCTGCTCCTGCGGTCGGTCCGCGTCCGGCTTGCCGACGCCCGGTCTGTCGTCCGGGGCGGCACCGTTCGAGGGGGGCTTCCCTTGAGGTCCGGTTCTCTTTCTCATGCGACCTGCCTCGTCTGCTGGCTCCACAGGTGCCGGTAGGTCATGCAGCGCGAGACGAGCTGGTCGTGCCGGCCGATGTCGGCGACCTTGCCGCGATCGACGACGAGGATGGCATCGGCGTCGACGAGCGTGGAAAGGCGGTGGGAGACGATGATGACGGTTCGGCCCGCGGCGATCCGGCTGAGGTTCTGGCGGATGATGGCCTCGCTGTCGGGATCGAGCGCGCTGGTCGCCTCGTCGAAGATCAGGAGCTTCGGATTGGTGAGCAGCGCGCGGGCGATGGCGAGGCGCTGCTTCTGGCCGCCGGACAGGTTCGAGCCGTTTTCCTCCAGCATCGTCTCGAAGCCGCGCGGCAGCCGCTCGATGAACTCCTCGGCGCCGGCCATGTGCGCGACCTCGACGATCTCCTCGATGCTGGCGTCGGGCCTTGCGGCGGCGATGTTGTCGCGGACGGTGCCGCGGAACAGGAAGTTGTCCTGCAGCACCACGCCGATGCTGGTGCGCAGGTGGACCAGGTCGATCTCGCGGCTGTCGTAGCCGTCGATGCGCACGATCCCCTGCTGGTTCTGGTAGAGGCCCTGAATCAGCCGGGTGACGGTGGTCTTGCCCGAGCCGCTCTTGCCGACGATGCCGAAGACCGAGCCGGCCGGGACGGTGAAGGAGACGGCATCCAGCGCCGGCGGGCCGTCCGGGCCGTAGCGGAAGGTGACGTTGTCGAACTCGATGCGGCCGTGCAGCTCCGGCCGCATGCCGCGCCCGCGGCCATACTGCTCCGGCCGCTGGTTCATGATCTCGCCCAGCATGCGCACCGACAGCGCCACCTCCTGGTACTCGTGCACCATGGTGACGATCTGCACGAGCGGCCCGGAGACCCGACCGGCAAGCATGTTGAAGGCGACGAGCGCGCCGATGGTCATGGCGCCGCCGAAGACGTCGAGCGCGCCGAGCCCGATGATGGCGACGCTCATCAGCTTTTCCACCAGCCCGATGAGCGACTGGGCGATCGCCGAGATCTGGTCGACACGGAAGCGCACGGAGATGGACTGGGCGGAGCTGTCGTCCCAGACCTTGCGCTGGCGGGGCTCCAGCGCCAGCGACTTGACGGTGCGCATGCCGTGCACCGTCTCGACCAGCAGCGCCTGGCGCTCGCCCTCGGCCTGGTAGAGCGCCTGCAGGCGGCGGTTGAACGGGCCGACCAGGAGCATGACGACGAGGCCGACGAGGCCGGCAAAGGCGAGTACGACGAGGGTCAGCTTGACGCTGTAGAGGAAGAGGATCGGCACGAAGACGAAGAGGGAGAGCCCGTCCAGCAGCGTCAGGAACAGGCGGCCGGTGAGAAATTCGCGAATGCGGCCCGTCTGCTGCATGTGCTTGACGAGCACGCCGGCCGAGGTCTGCTCGAAGAGGGCGACGGGTAGGTTCAAGAGGTGGCCGAAGGTGCGGGTGGCGATCTTGATGTCGATCTTGTTCGTCGCGTAGAGCAGCAGGTATCGCCTGAGGAAGGTGAAGGCGGCGTCGAAGACGAGCGCAATCGCAATGCCGATCGTCAGCACCGTCAGCGTCGCATAGCTCTGGTGCACCAGCACCTTGTCGATCACGAGCTGGAAGAAGATCGGGGTCGCGAGCCCCAGCCCGTAGAGCACCAGCGCCGCGAGCGCCACGTCGCGGAAGAGGCTGCGCTGGCGGATGATCTCGGGTATGAACCAGCGGAAGCCGAACGGCTGGTCGACTTCGGACATGCGGTAGCTGCGCTTGGCGAGGATGACCGAGCCGTGCCAGGACCGCAGGAACCGCTTCTTCTCCAGCAGCATGAACTCCGGACGCTCGGCGAGCGGGTCGAGGACCCGGATCATCCGGTTGTCGCCCTCGCCGCCGGCGCCGGCGATCAGGACCCAGTTGCCGTTTTCCAGCTCGGCGATGACGGGAAACGCCTCGCCGAGCCCGAACAGCCCGTCCCAGTCGAGGGTGACGTGGCGCGCCCGCAGTCCCGCGTCCTTGGCCATGCGCAGCATCTGGCGCCGGGTGACGGGAGCGTCGCCCACGGCATAGTCGTGCATCAGCCGCTCGGGCGAAAGGTCGACGCCGTGATGGCGGGCCACCAGCACCAGGCACTGCAGGTTCGTATGCGGGTTCTTGGTCATGCCGTTGCGGCCCCGGACGGGTCTAGTTGAAGTTGGGCGATGCGTTCGACGTCGGCTGGCCCTTCTGCGCGGCCTCGGCCGCCTGCACATTCGGCACGTCGCCGACGCGGCGGACGGCGCCGGCCTCCACCAGCCCGCCCAGCGCCTTCTGCATCAGGTCCACGGCGTTGGCGAAGGCATCGACGGGCATGACGATACGCTGGCGAAAGACGGGGACGGGATTGTTGTTGGCGTCGCGCTCGGTGGCGGACAGCGACATCAGGTCGATGCGGACGATGGTGCCGGTGACGGTGATCTCGCCGATGCCGTCGGAATAGAGTTCGCTGGACATTTGGGCCTCCTTGGTTGTTGCGTCGCGTCGCTCAGGCGACATGATCGTGTCCCCACACGGGGAAGGGGTCGAAGAGCCCGCGCGCGAGGCGCGGGTCGTATCCGGTGTCCTCGCCGGTCAGGCAATCATCGAGCGATTGCCGGATGGCGTCCTCGGACATGCCGCTGCCGATGAAGACGAGCTCCTGGCGCCGGTCGCCCCAGGCGGGGGTCCAGTGCCGTTGCAGCATCTCCTGGAACTGCGGGTGGCGGGGCCAGTGCGCGCGCGGCACGCTCGCCCACCACATCCCCTTCGGCTCGGCGCGGACCTGCGTGCCGGCGATCGACAGGAGGCCGATCCAGTCCGGGCGGCTGGCGAGCCAGAAGTGTCCCTTGGCGCGCAGGAGGCCGGGCCGCTCCAGCGCCAGGAAGGCGTGGAACCGCGCCGGATCGAACGGGCGCCTTGCGCGGTAGACGAAGCTCGCAATCCCGTATTCCTCGGTCTCCGGCACATGGTCGCCCCAGCCGAAGAGTTCCTTGTGCCAGAACGGATGCCGTGCCGACTTCGCCTCGCTGAAGAGGCCGGTATCGAGGATCACCTGCAGCGGAATGCGGCCGTAGTCCGCCTCGACGACGCGGGCGTCGGGGTTGAGCGCGGCGATGACCCGGCGGATCTCGGCCCGCATGCCGGCGGCGACCTCGGAAACCTTGTTGACGACGACGACGTCGGCGAATTCGATCTGCTCGACGAGCAGGTCGACAAGGGAGCGGGTGTCTGCATCGTCGCGCGTCTCGCCGCGGTCGCGCAGGAAGTCCGTGCTGCGGTAGTCGGAGAGCAGGCTGGCCGCGTCGACGACGGTGACCATCGTGTCCAGCCGCGCCACGTCGCAGAGCGCCTGCCCCGCATCGTCGCGGAAGGAGAAGGTCGCGGCGACCGGCAAGGGCTCGGCAATGCCGGTTCCCTCGATCAGCAGGTAGTCGAACCGGCCCTCGGCGGCGAGGCGGCGGACCTCTTTCAGCAGATCGTCGCGCAGGGTGCAGCAGATGCAGCCGTTGGTCAGTTCGACCAGCGTCTCGTCGGTGCGCGACAGGCCGGCACCGCCGTCGCGCACGAGGTCAGCGTCGATGTTGACCTCGCTCATGTCGTTGACGATGACTGCGACGCGGCGCCCCTCGCGGTTGCGCAGGGCCTGGTTGAGGATCGTCGTCTTGCCGGCTCCCAGAAACCCCGAAAGCACGGTGACGGGGAGCCGATTGTCGCCCTTCGAGACCGCCATCGACCTCCTCATGCCGCCAACTGCGGCCGGAAGGCCACGTCGACGTAGTAGTTCGTGCTGTTGTAGGAACTGGCCGGCATCACGCCCGAAGACCCGTAGGCATAGACCCCGTTGCCGCCGCTCAGCGTGGAGGAGAGGGCGCGCAGGTTGCCGTTCGAAACCTCGGAGTTGAAGCCTCCGGCGGTCGCCGAGTAGTTGCCGTTGGTGCTGTAGGAGACGATGTAGGTGGTGTTGGCGTCGATCTCCACGTCCTGGGCGAGATCGGCCAGCTGCCAGCCGCTCGCCGTCTCGTTGGTGAAGGTGGCGCTGGTGATCAGGTCGCCGTCCGCGCTCCAGAGGTAGCCCGTATGCGGGCCGGTGTTGTTGGCGGCCTTGTAGAAGCGGATGCCGGTGATCCAGCCATCCACGTCCGCCTGGAATTTCATCCCGAGATTGACCGGGGAGTTGTCGTTGACGGAGACGATCGTCGGGGTGGAATTCGCGAAGATCGTCTGGTCGGTGTTCGGCGCGTTGACGTTGAGCGAAACCTGGGCCGACGACACGCCCCCCTGGCCGTCCGAGATCTCATAGCGGAAGCTCGCGGATCCCTGGTGGCCGGCCGTCGGGGTGAAGGTGACCGTGTTCGCCTGGCTGTCGAACGAGACCTGGCCGTTGACGGCATTGGAGACGCCGGTGATCGTGAGCGGATCGCCGTCGGCGTCGGTGTCGTTGCCGAGAAGGGCGGAGGCCTGGATCGTGATCGGCGTGCCGGTCTGCGTCTGGTAGCCGGGATCGTTCACGGCGACCGGCGCGGTGTTGACGGTGTTGCGCTCGTAGAGCACGTCGACCCAGTAGTTCGACGAATTCCAGCTCTGGTTGGGGAATTCGTTGCCGGAGCCGTAGGCGAAGACGCCGTTGCCGCCGATCGTGGCGCTCGACGGCGCGCTGAGGTCGCCATTGGTCCGGGTCGTGGTGAAGTAGTTCGGGGTCACCGCATAGCGGCCGTTCGACTGGTAGCTCGCGACGTAGGTGGTCCCGGCCGAAATGGTGACCGGCTGCGAGAACAGGACGGTCTGCCAGCCGCTCGCACTCTCGTTGACGAAGGTGGCCGAGGTGATCAGGTCGCCAGAGGCCGTCCAGAGCGAACCGACATGGGTGCCGTTGTCCTGTGCGCTCTTGTAGTAGCGCAGGCCGGTGATCTGGCCGCTCGAGGAGGAGACGAACTTCATGCCGAGCTCGACCGGCGTGGTGTCCGAACTCGACGTTACCGACGGGGTGTCGGAGGGCGAGAACAGGCTGGTGGCGTTCGACTGCGGCGCCACCGTCAGGCTGACGGTCGCCGTATCCGTGCCGCCGCGGCCGTCCGAGACGGTGTAGGAGAAGCTCGCCGCTCCGGTGTGCCCGGTCGTGGGGGTGAAGACGACCGAATTGGTCTGGCTGTTGTAGGCGACCGTTCCGTTCGTGGCGTTGCCGGCACCGGTGATGACAAGGGCGTCGCCATCCGGGTCGTTGTCGTTGGCCAGCAGCAGGGACGCGCCGATCGACAGCGCGGTGTTGTAGGTCGCGACATAGCCATTGTCGTTTGCGGCGACGGGCGCGGCGTTGACCGTGCTCTGCTTGAAGACGACGTCGACCCAGTAGTTGGACGCGTTGTAGCTCTGCGTCGGGACCAGCCCGCCGGTGCCGTAGCGGAAGACGCCGTTGCCGCCGTCCACAGAATCGGAGGAGGGGGCGGTCAGCGGCCCGTTCGTGCGCGACGAACTGAAGTAGCCGCCGGTGGCGTAGTAGGTGCCGTTGCTGCTGTGATAGGAGGCCGTGTAGGTCTGGCCCGCGGTGATCTGGATCGGGTTCGAGAACGTGGCGGTCTGCCAGCCGCTGAGCGATTCGTTGGTGAACGTCACCGAGGCGATCCGGGTTCCGTTCGCGTCATAGAGCGCGCCGGTGTGCGTGCCGGTATCGCCGGGGGCCTTGTAGAAGCGGATGCCGGTGATCTCGCCGGCCGAGGAGGCGACGAACTTCATGCCGAGTTCGACGCCGGTGCCTTCGACATAGACCGGTCCCACCGGCGTATCGCCGGGATTGAACAGGGAGACGCCGCTCGGGCCTTCCTCGACCGTGAGGCTGACGCTGCCCTGGTCGGTGCCGTTGCGCCCGTCCGAGACGGTGTAGGTGAAGCTCGCCGGCCCGGAATAGCCCTCGTTCGGCTGGAAGATGACGGTGCCGTTCTGGGTGTTGAGGGTGACGGTGCCGTTGACCGCGCCGCCCACGGCGGTGATCGTCAGCTGATCGCCGTTGGCATCCGTGTCGTTGGCGACCAGGGCCGCGATCGACAGGGTCAGCATGCCGTTGCGGCCGATGGTGAAGCCGTTGTCGTCCACGGCTACCGGCGCTGTGTTCGCGCCGGGGTTGAAGAGGACGTCGACCCAGTAGTTCCGGCCGTCCGCGATGCTGCCCGGGAAGGTGCCGGGCGTGTCGGTGTAGGAATAGACGCTGGCATTTGCATTCGTCTTGAGGAAGCCGTTCTGATAGCCGGTGTCGAAGTAGTCGAGCGTCGACGAGTAGTAGCCCTTGGTATGGTAGGAGGCGGTGTAGGTCGTACCCGCGGTGATCTGGACGGGGCTCGAGAACTTGACCGTCTGCCAGCCGGTGATCGATTCGTTGGTGGAGATGCCGGTGGCGATCCGGTTGCCGGCCTCGTCCCAGAGGCTGACCCGGTGGCTGCCGGTGTTATAGAAGCCCTTGTAGAAGCGGATGCCCTCGATGGTGCCGTTGGTCGTCGTCTCGAAGCGCAGGCCGACCTCGACGCCGTCGCGGTCGATCGTCGTTTCCATCGCGGGCTTCGACGCCTGCGTCCACAGGCTGACGGTGTTGGAGGGCAGGTTGACGGTGACCTGCTTGCCGGCACCCGGCGTCTCCAGGTTCAGGCTGTCGTCGACCGCGCGCGACATGATCGTGTAGGTGCCACTCGCCTGGACCACCCAGTTGAAGCTCCAGTTCTCGCGGCCGGTGGCCTTGAACCAGCTCTGGCCGCCATCGGTGGAGATCTCCACGCCGGCGATGACGCCGCCGCCGAGATCGGCCGCGGTGCCGGTGACGGTCACGTGCTGGCCCTCGATGAAGGTTGCGCCGACCACCGGCGTGGTGATGGTCGAGGTCGGTCGAAGCGTATCGGTCGATTCCGATGCCAGGATCAGGCTGGAGACCAGCGTCGTCGGCTGGATGCCCATGTCGGCGAACATGTTGACCATCGACTGCTGGACGTTCCTGTCCGTCTCCATGTAGGGGCCGGAATGCTGGTCGTTCAGGCCCCAGGACCAGAACACCGTTCCGGCGCTGAAGACGAGCGCGCCGCTTTCGGCGCGGTACATGGTCAGGCTGTGCTCGACGACCGCATCGCCGACGGTCGTGCCGTAGTCGCGCAGGTAGGATTCCACAGAGACGGTCGACAGCGACAGGTTGACGAGGCCGGCCGGCCTGAAGCCGTTCTCGACGTCGGAATTCCACTCGTAGCCGAGGATGTTCTTCGGCATGGTGTAGGTCTGGCCGGGCTGCAGGTCGGCAATGTCGGTGTCGCGCCAGAAGCGCAGGTTGGAGAAATCGTAGCCGACGGTGATCTCGTCGCTGCGATAGCTGTCGACGGTGAACATCGTGCCGATCAGCGCGTTTTCCGGCTTCTGGCCGGGGTCGGCGTAGCGCGGGTCGCGCCAGGTGCCGGTGCCGGTGTCGCTCGGGTCGGTGCTGGTGCCCCAGGTCTCCTTGTAGCAGACCATCGTGCGGTAGGGCGTGCCGTTGCCGTCGATGCTGTCTTCCCAGCGGATCTTCCAGTACATGTCGTTCCCGCCCCAGAAGGCGAGGTTGACGCCGGAATCGCGTGCCTGTTCGACAGCCGCGCGTTGCTCGGCGGACCAGTACTCGTCATGGCCGACCGAGAGGAAGGCGTCATGGTTGAGGATCATCTGGCCGTTGCGGCTGGAATCGACGCCGGAGATGTAGGAGACGTCATAACCGTTCTGCTCCAGCCACTGGATGGCGGAGTGCTCGACGCCGAAGACGAAGTCGTGGGTGCCGCCGATCGGGCTCGTATTGGTGACGATCGGGCGGTTGTAGCTGACGGCGGATGCGCGGCCGATGGCGGTCACGCCGCAGCTACAGTTCGGCGGCAGGTAGCCGATCATGTCGGCGGGATCGACGGGGACCTCGCCGAAGTAGAGGCTGGCGCCGCCCCAGGCATTGTAGGCCTGCCAGGTGGTGTCCGAGGTCTGGAAGACGATGTCGCTGGTCGAGGCGTCGTCGCGCACGACGAAGGGGATGTGGCTCGCGCCCTCGCTGCCATCGAGGCGCACGAGCTTGGCGATGTAGACGCCGGAGACGGCGTCGTCGGGGATCTCCCAGCTCGCCGACACGTCCCAGTTGCCGGCATCGATGAGGCCGATCGACATGTCGACGATCGGGTGCGGCTGCACCTGCGCCGTGGTCAGCGATTTCTGGATGGAATCGACCAGGCGGGCGCCGTCGCCGCCATAGTAGCCGAGCCGGTAGATATCGATGCGGTAGTTCGTGGAATCGGTCGCGATCTTGAAGTCGACCGTGCCGCCGATATTGGTGCTGATCTCGGTCGCAAACCCCTGGATGGTGGCGTCGCCGTCGCCCTCGATGCTCCATTCCGAATAGGGGTTGCCCTCCTTCATGTTCTCGAGCGCGATCTTGTTCGGCACCGCGGCGGCGGCTGCAAGTGTTGCGGCGCCGCCGTCTTCGGCAGTCGTGGCGTCCGGCGCTGATGCGGGAGCCTGCGCGCCCGTGGCCGACAAGGACGCCGTCTGTTGGCCCGGCATTTCCGCGCCGGCCGTGCCGGCGGTCATTTCCGGTGCGATGGTCTCCTTGTCGCTGCCCTCGAGCGTGCTCCCCTGCGTGGTCGGGGAGAGGGACTCGGTCGAGGTGGTGGAGCTATCCGTCCCCTCCGGATTGCCGGGCGTCTGCCCCGTCGGAACCTTCATGGCCGGCGTGGCGGAGGCCTGCGGGGTCGTTGCACCGGTAGCGGCCGGCGTGTTCGCGGGACCTGCCGCATCCGCCGGTTTCGAGGCCGCGCCGAAGGGGGAGAGGGCCGGCTTGCCGCCGGCATCCGTAGCACCGGGCCGCCCCCCGGCATCGCCCGAGGGCTTCAGGGAACTCCAGTCGCCCAAAGGCGCACTGAAGACGTAGGACCAGAGGGAGACCGGGCTTGCGATGGCCGGACCGCCGGGCAACGGTGCAGCCGGCGTTCCCGAGGAGAAGTCCAGGCTAGACGCGAAGGACAGGGCGGATGCGATCGGCTGCAGTGCGCGTCCCAGCGCCGGTCCGAAGCCTGCGTCGCCGGCCGTCTGCGCCCCGTGCGCGGCCGGCGTACCGGCGGAATGGTCGGTGTTCGCGCCAGCCGGCAGCGTGCCGTTGGTGGTGCCGACATAGGTTCTTGCCGAACCGCCCGACATGCTCAGCAGGTCATGGTTCTTGATCTGAAACCTGAACATCGATGCCCCCGCGCTTTGTCTTTGCCCGGAGATCATTCTGCCGACATTTGGGCGCCGACAAACTACCGCAATCGGTAGTACCTGGCGGCGCGGGGTCTCCCCCTATTTGACTAGGTGCATTCCCCCTGCCGCTGCAAAGCGCGCGCGAAGCGCGTCCAGGGAGTAGGCGGCGCAGCCTTGCGCATGCGGTGGATGGGCGGTTTCCTCAGGGCGGGAGATGCGCTGGCGGGGGGCTACCCCGCGCGGCGCGCGTGCCGCCCGAGGACGAGCATGGCGCCGATGCTCATCGCGGCCATGGCGTACCAGGTGAGCGCATAGACGAGGTGGCTGTTGCGGAAACGGACGATCGTGAGTCCGCCCGCCGGCAGGCCGCCGGGGTTGGGCGTGGCGTCGGCGTCGAGGAAATAGGGGGCGGCGCCTTCGAGACCCGTGGCCGTCGCGATCGCGGCGACGTCGCGTGAGTACCAGCGCCCGTGCGCTGGATCGTTGGCGCGCAGGAAGCCGCCGCCGGGTTCGCTCATCCGAACGAGCCCGGTCACCCGCACAGGTCCCGCGATGTCGCCTTCGCTGCGCGATGCCGGATCGCGCCGGTCGGGCGGCACGAAGCCGCGATTGACGAGGATGGCGGTCCCGTCCGCCTGGCGAAGCGGGGTCATGACCCAGAAGCCGGCGCCGCGTTCCGTCACCGCCTGCACCAGCACTGCCCGGGCGTGGTCGAACGTGCCTTCGACCGTCACCCGAAGGTATTCATGGGCCGGCGCGGCGATGTCCGGCCATGCCGTCCGTGGCGGCGGCGGCACAGGCTGCGCATGAATGCGGGCTTCCACCCGGGCGATCAGGTCGAGCTTCCAGAAGAGCCGCTGCACCTGCCACGTGCCGAGCAGTATGAAGACGGCGGCCAGGAGCAGCATCGCGCCGGTAAAGACGAGGCGGGATCTGCCGGCGCGGGCGGCACCCGGTGCCGCCGCGCCGCCCTGATCTCGATGGCCGGCGGCCATGGGTCTGCCCTCCGGCCCGTCAGGGCATGTTCTTCATCATCTCGGGCGACATGGGCATCATGTTCGTGTTGAGATGATGCATGACCCAGAACGAACCGGCCAGCATGATCGCGACGATGATCAGCGTGAAGATCAGCGCCATGATCGTCCAGCCGCCTTCCGAACGCGCATTCATGTGCAGGAAGCAGACCATGTGGACGACGATCTGGACGGCTGCGAAGATCATGATCAGCACGGCCGTGATGAGCTTGTTCTCGAACACCTCGCCCATGACCAGCCAGAAGGGAATGGCGGTCAGGATGGCGGCGAGGACGAAGCCGATCAGGTAGGTCCTGAGCGAGCCGTGGCCGGCGTCGTGCCCGTGGCTGTGGCCATGGTGGACGTTGTGGGCGTCTTCGTGGGCGGGTGCGTGGGCTTGCGGGCTCATCCGAGAACTCCCATCAGGTAGACGAAGGAAAAGACGCCGATCCAGACGACATCGAGGAAGTGCCAGAACATCGACAGGCACATCAGCCGGCGGCGGTTCTCCGGAATGAGACCGTGCATCCTCACTTGCACCATCAGCGTGACGAGCCAGATGATGCCGAAGGTGACGTGCAGGCCGTGGGTGCCGACGAGCACGAAGAACGACGACAGGAAGGCGCTGCGGCCGGGGCCCGCGCCCTCATGGATCAGGTGATAGAACTCGTAGAGCTCCAGCCCGAGGAAGGCCAGGCCGAAGAGGCCGGTCACGCCGAGCCAGAAGATCGTCTCCATCTTGGCGTTGCGCTCCATCTGGAGCATGGCGAAGCCGTAGGTGATCGACGAGAACAGCAGCATCGCCGTGTTGATGGCGACGAGCGACAGGTCGAAGAGATCGGCAGGCGAAGGGCCGGCCGCATAGTTGCGGCCGAGCACGCCGTGCGTGGCGAACAGCACGGCGAAGATGAGGCAGTCGCTCATCAGGTAGATCCAGAAGCCCAGCATGGTGCTGCCTTCGGGATGATGGTCCTCTTCCAGGTAGAACTGGGGCGCTTCGGTTTCTTGGAGTGCTTCGTTGCTCATGTCAGGTCCGCTCCGCCAGCAGCTCGGAGCGCGCGTCCTCTGTTGCCGTTACCGTCTCGGCGGGGATGTAGAAGTCCCGGTTGTAGTTGAAGGTGTGGGCGATCGACACGCCGACGATGGTGACGAAGGAGGCGATCGCGAGCCACCACATGTACCAGATCAGGCCGAAGGCGAGCGCGATGCTGAGGCCGGCCAGGATCACGCCCGTCCCGGTGTTCTTCGGCATGTGGATCGGCTTGAAGCCGCCGAGCGGGCGCTCGTAGCCGCGGTTCTTCATGTCGTACCAGCTGTCGTGATCGTGCACGACCGGGGTGAAGGCGAAGTTGTAGTCGGGCGGCGGCGATGAGGTCGACCACTCAAGCGTGCGGCCGTTCCACGGGTCGCCGGTGAAGTCGCGCAACTGGTCGCGCCTGAGGTAGCTGACGACGAGCTGGACGATGAAGGAGGCGATGCCGAGCGCGATCAGGAAGGCGCCGAAGGCGGCGATGATGAACCAGATCCGCAGCGAGGGATCCTCGAACTGCGAAACGCGGCGGGTGACGCCCATCAGGCCGAGCACGTAGAGCGGCATGAAGGCGAAGAAGAAGCCGATCTGCCAGAACCAGAAGCTCATCTTGCCCCAGAAGGGATCGAGCTTGTAGCCGAAGGCCTTGGGCCACCAGTAGACCACGCCCGCCATCAGGCCGAACACGACGCCGCCGATGATGACATTGTGGAAGTGGGCGATCAGGAACAGCGAGTTGTGCAGCACGAAGTCTGCCGGCGGGACGGCGAGGAGGACGCCGGTCATGCCGCCGATCACGAAGGTGAACATGAAGCCGACCGTCCAGTACATCGGCACTTCGTAGCGGATGCGGCCGCGATACATGGTGAAGAGCCAGTTGAACATCTTCGCCCCCGTCGGGATCGAGATGATCATGGTGGTGATGCCGAAGAAGGCGTTCACCGACGCACCGGACCCCATGGTGAAGAAGTGGTGCAGCCAGACGAGGTAGGACAGGATCATGATCACGCAGGTCGCGTAGACCATCGACGCATAGCCGAACAGGCGCTTGCCGCAGAAGGTGGCGACGACTTCGGAGAAGATGCCGAAGGCCGGCAGCACGAGGATGTAGACCTCCGGATGGCCCCAGATCCAGATGAGGTTGACGTACATCATCGGATTGCCACCAAGGTCGTTGGTGAAGAAGTTCGTGCCGGCGTAGCGGTCGAGCGAGAGCAAGGCCAGCGTCACCGTCAGGATCGGGAAGGTGGCGACGATCAGGATGTTGGTGCAGAGCGACGTCCAGGTGAAGATCGGCATCTTCATGAAGGTCATGCCCGGTGCGCGCATCTTCACGATCGTGGCGATCAGGTTGATGCCCGACAAGGTCGTGCCGACACCTGCGACCTGCAGGCCCCAGATGTAGTAGTCGACGCCGACGCCGGGACTGTAGTCGGCGCCCGACAGCGGCGGATAGGCCAGCCAGCCGGTGCGGGCGAACTCACCGACGAACAGCGACATCATGATGATGACGGCGCCGGCGGTCGTCATCCAGAAGGAGAAGTTGTTCAGGAACGGGAAGGAGACGTCGCGGGCGCCGATCTGCAGCGGCACGACGTAGTTCATCAGGCCGGTCACGAAGGGCATGGCCATGAAGAAGATCATGATCACGCCGTGGGCGGTGAAGACCTGGTCGTAGTGATGCGGGTTGAGATAGCCCTCGCTGCCGTTGAAGGCCCAGGCCTGCTGGATACGCATCATGATCGCATCGGCGAAGCCGCGCAGAAGCATGACCAGCGCCAGCACCACGTACATGATGCCGATCTTCTTGTGGTCGACGCTGGTGAACCATTCCTTCCAGAGATAGCCCCAGAGCTTGAACTTGGTGACCAGCGCGAGCAGGGCGATGCCGCCGAGCGCGACCGCGATGAAGGTCACCACGAGGATGGGCTCGTGATAGGGGATGGCCTCCCAGGTAAGCCTCCCGAAGATGAATTGCGTCAGAGTAGTGTTGCCGAACATCGATCTGTCCAAATTCTCTAGAAATGCAGCCTCAGGGCTGCGCACTGTCGTTGGTGTTCAGTTGCGCCGGGGCCGGCCCGTCCTGGCCGTCCTGCGGCATGGAATGGCCCTGGTGCATGTCATGGTTCATGGTGTGATTCATGTCGTGAGGTGCGGCCGCGCCGCTTTCGTCCATGCCCTCGGCCGGTTCCTCGCTGCGGGGAGCGTTGCCGGTGGCGGGATGGGTCGCACCGGGGGCTTCCTCGTTGGCGTGGCGGTTGTCGTATTCCAGCTTCTGGCGGTTCTCGTGGCTTTCGACGCCGGCGCCGCCCATCATGTCGACATGCATCATCTCGCTCATGCACATCTGGCCGGGGCGAACGCACATGTTAAGGATGGCCTGGAAGAGTCCGTCATCGACGGTGGCGAAGTAGCGGACCGGGTCCTTGATGCTCGGCTTTTCGAGCTTGAGGTAGGTGTCGCGGTTCAGGGCGGTGCCGTTCTGCCTGACGCGGGCCACCCATTCGTCGAAGCCGCCCTGCTGCAGGCCGTGGAAGCGGAAGCGCATGTGCGAGAAACCGTCGCCGCTGTAGTTGGCCGACAGGCCCTCGAAGTCGCCTTCCTTGTTGATGACGGCGTGAAGCTGGGTCTGCATGCCGGGCATCGCATAGATCATGCCGGCAAGGGCGGGGACGTAGAAGGAGTTCATCACCGAAGAGGCGGTGATCTTGAACTGGATCGGCACGTCGACGGGAGCCGCCATCTCATTGACGGTGGCGATGCCGTATTCGGGGTAGAAGAACAGCCATTTCCAGTCCAGCGCCACCACTTCGACCACCAGCGGTTTGGTCTCGGCCGGAAGGGCGCGCTCGGCGTCGATCCGGTCGAGCGGGCGGTAGGGATCGAGCTTGTGGGTGCTGATCCAGGTGATCGCGCCGAGCGCGATGATGATCGCCAGCGGCGCCGACCAGATCACCACCTCGAGGCCGGTCGAGTGATGCCATTCGGGGTCGTAGGTGGCGTTGGTATTGGAGTGTCGGTAGCGCCAGGCGAAGAAGAAGATCAGGAAGACGACCGGGACGATGATCAGGAGCATCAGGAAGGTCGAGACGAGAATCAGGTCCTTCTGCTGCATGGCAATGTCGCCCGATGGCGACATGACGACCATGTTGCATCCGGAAAGTGCCAAAAGGGGCAGGAGGGCCAACAGGCCTGCCGCGGACTTGAACTTAATGGACATTTCGGACTCGAATTTGCGTTTGTCTAAGTTTTGACTACTCGCGCAGGAGCGCCGGGGGAAATGGGTTCATTTGTCGCAGTGCAGCAATCTGTCGCGTTGCACAAGGGGCGCCGAGGCACTGTAGCAGAGGTCTATGCATGCTCCCAGACGGGTACGAAAAGGCGGCAAACGGGCACTGCGATATTTTTGTTTGCGCATTTTCTTGATCTCGCCGGGGGTTTGATCAACATTCCCAAGAGGCGCATTATCGCCAGGAGGATGAACGACATGGCAACGGTTGCCAACCCCACATCGAGAGGCCTCGAAGCCGACGCCCGACGCTTCCATGGAGACAAGCCCGTTTCACCGGGCAGCGTCGCCATCGGTGTGATCATCGGCCGCATGTCGGAGTTCTTCGATTTCTTCGTCTACGGCATCGGCTCCGTGCTCGTCTTCCCCAAGCTCATCTTCCCCTTCGCGCCCAATGCGGTCGCAGCGACGCTGATGTCGTTTGCGATCTTTCCGCTGGCCTTCATCGCCCGCCCGGTCGGCTCGTTCATCTTCATGTGGATCGACCGGAACTACGGACGCGGGACGAAGCTGACGGTGGCCCTCGTCATCCTCGGCGGCTCGACGGCCTCGATCGCGTTCCTGCCGGGCTATGAATCCATCGGATACTGGGCGGTTGCGCTCCTGGCGCTGTTCCGGCTGGGCCAGGGGTTTGCGCTCGGCGGCGCCTGGGACGGTCTCGCCTCGCTCATGAACCTCAACGCCCCGCCCAACCATCGCGGCTGGTATGCGATGATCCCGCAGCTCGGCGCGCCGATCGGCTTTGCGCTGGCGAGCGTGCTGTTCGGCTATCTCGTCTCCAACATGTCCGAGCAGGACTTCCTCGACTGGGGCTGGCGCTATCCGTTCTTCGTGGCCTTCGCCATCAACGTGGTGGCGCTGTTCGCGCGCCTGCGCATCGTCGGCAGCAAGGAGTTCGGCACGGCGATGGAGGCCCAGGAACTTGAGGCACGGCCAATCTTCGAAATGCTGAGCAAGCATGCGCGCGACGTCGTGCTCGGGGCCTTCGTGCCGCTCGCAAGCTTCGCGATGTTCCACCTGGTGACGATCTTCCCCTTGAGCTGGGTCACGCTGAACGGCGGGCAGTCGCCGGCGGAGTTCCTGTTCGTGCAGGTGATCGGGGCGGCGGTCGGCCTCATCGGCATCGTGCTTTCGGGTGTGATCGCCGACCGGATCGGGCGACGCAGCCAGTTGATGATCGGCGCGGTCATCATCGCCATCTTCTCGTTCTCCGCCCCGTTCCTGCTGGATGCCGGCGGCAAGGGGCAGGACGCCTTCATCATCATCGGCTTCGGCATCCTCGGCCTGTCCTTCGGCCAGGCTTCCGGTGTGATGTCCTCGCGCTTCGGCCAGTACTATCGCTACACCGGCGCAGCCCTCACCTCCGATCTCGCCTGGCTGGTGGGCGCGGCCTTCGCGCCGCTGGTGGCATTGGGCCTCGCCACCAATTTCGGCATCATCTTCATCGGCGGCTACCTGATCTCGGGCGCGATCTGCACGCTCGTCGTCCTCGCCGTCAGCCGGGCGCTGGACCAGAGCCGCGACGAACAGGAACCGGCGGGGCACTGAGGCAGGCCCTCTGCCGGAACATGCAAAAAGGCCCGCGCAACGGTCGTCGCGCGGGCCTTTTTCTGCCGGTCCGGCGATCAGGAGATGCCGTCGAGCGTCGCAAGCGGGGTGTAGAGTTCCGGCCGCCGGTCGCGGAACAGCCCCCAGGCCCGACGCTGGCGTTCGATCGCGTCGAGGTCGAAGGTCGCCGTCAGCACGGTTTCGGTGTCCCGGTCGGCCTCGGCCACCTTCGCTCCGGTCTGGTCGGCGATGAAGGACGAGCCGTAGAAGGTGATCGAGGTTCCGCTTCGCCCGTCCTCGGTGCCGATGCGGTTGGAGGCGACCACCGGCATCAGGTTTGCGGCGGCATGGCCCTGCATCACCCGCTGCCAGTGGGCGGCGCTGTCGATCGACGGATCCTGCGGCTCGCTGCCGATCGCGGTCGGATAAAGCAGGATCTCGGCGCCCAGAAGCGCCATGGCGCGGGCGGCTTCGGGAAACCACTGGTCCCAGCAGATGCCGCAGCCGATCGTGCCGAAGCGGGTCTTCCAGGTCCGGAAGCCGGTATCGCCGGGAGAGAAATAGAACTTCTCGGTATAGCCGGGGCCGTCGGGAATGTGGCTCTTGCGGTAGTTTCCGAGCACGGCGCCGTCGGCATCGACGACGGCCAGAGAGTTGAAATGGGCCTTGCCGGCCTTTTCGAAGTAGCTGACCGGCAGGACAACGCCGAGTTCGGCGGCCAGCCGGGCGAAATGCGCGATCAGAAGATTTTCCGCAAACGGCTTCGCCAGGTCGAAGAACTGCGCGTCCTGGTCCTGGCAGAAATAGGGCGTCTCGAACAGTTCCTGGACGAGCACGATGTTCGCGCCCTGCGCGGCCGCCGTGCGAACCAGCCTTTCCGCCCGCTCGATATTGCCCGGCGTGTCCCAAGTGCAGGCCATCTGCGTGGCGGCGACGGTGACGGTGCGCATGTTCGTTCCTCAGGCCTCGTGGGTGATGCGGCCGTCGCAGATGGTCGTCACCGGACGGATGGCGGCGAAATCCGCAGGGGCGGTTGCCTCGATGTCGCCCGACAGGACGACGAGGTCGGCGAGGTAGCCCTCCTTCAGTTGACCCTTGCGGTCCTCCATGAATTCCAGCCAGGCGCCGGTGCTCGTATAGGCGGCGAGCGTTTGCGCCAGCGACAGCCGCTGGTCCGGATCGCCCTCCCGCCACGGCGTGCGGACCATGGCGTCGCGGATGCAGTTCATCGGGTCGAGCGGCGAGACCGGCCAGTCGGTGCCGAACACGATCTCGGCACCCGCGTCCACCAGCGTTTTCCAGGCGAAGGCGAGCGGCCAGCGCGCCTCGCCGATGAAGCCCAGATAGGGTTCCAGCGGCAGGCCGGCGCTGCCGGGCGGATGGGTCGGCTGCATGGAGGCGACGGTGCCGAGTTCGGCGAAGCGGGGAATGTCGTCCGGATGCACCACTTCGATATGCTCGATGCGGTTGCGGCTGTCGCGCCTGCCGTTATTCCGGATCGCCGCCTCGTAGCCGTTCAGCACCATGCGCACCGCGCCGTCGCCGATGGCGTGCACTGCGACAGGCAGGCGGAGCCGGTCGGCCTCGACGGCGATCGCGTCGAACTGCTCCTGGGAAAACAGCGGCTCGCCCTTCCAGCCCGGCTTGTGGGCATAGTCGTCGACGAAGACGGCGGTCTCGCCCTCGGTGACGCCGTCCATGAACATCTTGACGAAGTCGCAGCGCAGCCGGTCGCCGGAGAATTCCTCGCGCCATTGCGCCGCCTTCTCCTCAAGGTCGGAAAGCGGCATGAAGTTCTTCATGTGAAAGGGCATGCGGACGCGCACCGGCAGGCCGCCGGTCTTCTCGATCTCGGCCAGCAGTTCGAGCTGGTAGTGATTGCCGTCCATGTTCTGCAAGGAGGTGATGCCGAGCGAGGCGACGTAGGCGAGGCCCTGCCTGAGCACGGCGATGTCACTGGCCCGGTCTTCGGCGGTGACGTGCTCGGGCTCGCCGCCGGTGCCGATGCCGAGCATCTCGCGACCACCTGTTTCTCCGAGGGCCGCCACCGGGCGGATGGCGTTGCTCTCGCGCAGCTCGCCGTTCGCAAGCCCGTCCTCGCCCATGACGATCTCGTTGCCGATCCCGACGTCGCGGCCCTCTATGATGCCGGCCTTTTCCAGCGCGATCGTGTTGGCCCAGGCGGTGTGGTGGTCGGGGGCGACGACCAGCAGCGGCCGGTCGGGCAGGATGCGGTCGAGCACGTGGCGGGTCAGCCGCTCGTCGTCGGAGAGGACGGAGTAGTCGGCGTGCTGGGCGATCAGCAGGGGTCGCTGCGGATACTCCCCGGCATAGGCGCGGACCGCCTTCTCCAGCGCCGCGTAGCCCTTGACCTTGTAGAGCGACAGTTCGCCGAGTTCGACGGAGCCCGGGAAGATGTGCATGTGGGATTCGTTGAAGCCCGGCAGCACGGTTCCGCCCTGCGCGTCGATCGTGCGGGTGGCGGGGCCCGCATGGGCGAGCACGTCCGCCTCCGCGCCGACGGCGAGGATGCGGTTTCCGGCGACTGCGATCGCGGTAGCGCGGGGCCTCGCCTCGTCCATGGTGAGGACGTGCGCGTTGCGGATGATGAGATCAGCCTTCGTCTGCATGGGATCTCCTGCCCGGTCAGAGGTCCATCCGGCACAGCGTCCGGAAGAAGGTGAAGATGTCGTGGTTGTCCTCGTCGCCGAGCGGGTCGTCCTGCGAGGACAGCTTGACGATCACGGTCTCGGTGGAGGGGTCGACATAGAGCCACTGGCCGTGGATGCCGATCGCGCACCAGGCGCCGTCCGCCTCTCCCGACTGGTACCACTGGCTGCGGTAGCGCCCGTTCGGAAGGTCGACGTTGCGGCCCTCCTGCCATGCCTGGCGGTCGCCGTTCTCGTTCATGTCGGTGATCCAGGCCTCGGGCACGATCTGCCTGCCGCCGGCCGCGCCGCCGGTCCGGATCAGTTCGCCGATGCGGGCGAGGTCGCGCGCGGTCACGCACATGCCGCCGGCGGTGCGGGGCGTGCCGATGGCGTCGACGGTGACGTAGCCGCCGTTCCTGGCGCCCAGCGGCTGCCAGACGAGCGCCTCGAACAGGTCGGAAAACCGTGCGCCGGTCACCCGCTCGATGATGGTGCCGAGCAGGTCGGAATTCGGCGAGGCATAGGCGAACGGGCCGCCATGCGGGCCGTCGCCCTTCTTCAGCGTCAGCAGGAAGGCAGCCAGCGTCTCCGGCGTCTCGCCCGGCATGGGCGGGTTCCAGAGCATGGCGCGGCGATAGCGCGCGAAGGCGCTCTTCGGATCGAGATAGGCCTCCTCGAAATCGAGGCTGATGCGCATGTCCAGCAGGTCGCGGTAGCGGCTGTCGCCATAGGCGCCGCCCTTGGCTTCCGGCAGGTAGTGGGAAACGGGACGGTCGGGGTCGATCACGCCCTCGGCCTCGAGGATGCCCGACAAAAGCGCCGTCAGCGACTTGGAGATCGAAAAGACGATGTGGCGGGCGTTGACGCCGGAATGGGGCGCATAGTGTTCGAGGACAATGCGGCCGCCGCGCATGACGAGGAAGCCGTCGGTCTGCGCCTTCTCCAGATAGGCGCGGATCGTGGCCGCCCCCTCGATCTCCGTCTCCAGCCGCGCGTCGAGCCGGTCGCGACTGTCGATCGCTTCTTCCGGTTCCGGCCGGCGGCTCTCGAAGGCGGCGGTCGGCACGAGGTCGCGCACGTTGTGGAAGGCCCAGCGGCTGAAAGGCGCAGTGCGCCAGTTCGCGAGCGTCACGTCGCGGCGGGCAAAGCCGTTCTCGTCCTTGAATGTCGGTATCATGGTCATCCGCCGCAGACAGGCGGGAGCATTCGCGCCCCCGCGTCCACGATCCTTTCGATTGTCCTGTCCGTTACTTCTGCAACTCGGTCCAGATCTTGGTGTAGAGCTCCTGGACGTCCGGCGGGCAGGCGAGGTTGAACTTGCCGGCGGCCCTGAGTTCCTCGGGGATGACGATCTCCGGCGCGGATTTCATGTCCTCCGGCATGAAGGCCTCGGATCCCTTGATGCCGTTGGCATAGCGCGCGAAGGCCGAGAGCATGGCGGCGTTTTCCGGATCCATGACGAAGTTCAGGAAGAGCTTGGCGTTGTCGACGTTCTTGGCGTCGGCCAGGATCGCGGCATTGTCCATCCAGACCGGATAGCCTTCCTTCGGATAGCCGTAGACCACGTCGGGGTTCTGCAGGCGCGAACGGAAGGAGGCGCCGTTCCAGTTGGTGCCGGCCGACAGGTCGCCCTTGGCATATTTCTCGATGTTGCCGTAGTCCATCGCGATCCACTTCGGCTTGGCGGCGAGCAGCAGGTCGCGCGCCTTCTTCAGCACCGTCAGGTCGCCGGTGCAGGGCTCGCCGCCCGCATAGGTGACGACCATGTGCATGACGTCGGACATTTCGGGAAGGACGTTGACCTTGCCGACGAGCTCTGCCGGCGGGTCCAGGAAGATCGCCGAGGTGTTGACGTCGCCGGAATAGACGGACTTGTTGACGGTCACGCCCGTCGTGCCCCACTGCCACGGAACGGAGTACTTGCGGCCCGGATCGAAGGGCACGTCCACCCACTGCGGATCGACGTTCTTGAAGTTCTCCATCTGGTCGGGGTGCGATTCCAGCAGCAGGCCCTCGGAGATGAAGGTCGGCATGGCGCTGGCCGAGGGAACGACGATGTCGAAGCCGTGGCCGCCCTGGCGGATCTTGGCAAGCGCCGTGTCGTTGCTGTCATAGTCGGTGATCGTCACCTTGACGTCATAGGCCTCCTCGAACTTCCTGATCATCTCCGGGCTCGTATAGTTGCCCCAGTTGAAGATGTTCAGTTCGCCGGCGGCAAAGGCGATGGCGGTCGAGGCCATGAGCCCTGCGGCGAAGGTTGCTGCTCCCAGTACCGGTTTCATGCTGTTCTCCTGTTGGCTGTCGTTATGGTTCGTCTTTCTGCGGATTTCGGCTGATGAGGAAGAACACGGTGACGATGGCGAACGACAGCATCAGAAAGACGGTCGAGATCGCGTTCATCTCCGGGGTGACGACGCGGCGCAACTGGCCGAGCATGTAGGTCGGCAGCGTGTCCTGGCCGCCGGACTTGACGAATTCGGTGATCACCACGTCGTCCAGCGAGATGACGAAGGCGAGCATCATGCCGGCGAGGATGCCGGGCCACAGAAGCGGTAGCGTCACGTAGCGGAACGTCTTGTAGGGCGTGGCGTAGAGGTCGGCCGCCGCGCGCTCCAGCGACAGGTCCATGTTCTCCAGCCGCGCGCGGATCGGCAGGTAGGCGAAGGGCACGCAGAAGGCCGAATGGGCGGCGATGAGGTAGCCGAGCCCGGAATAGCCCGTCCACACCTTGATCCGCGAGAACAGGATCAGGAGCGCCACGGCGGTGACGATCTCCGGCACCAGAAGCGGCATGTTCAGCATCGAATACTTGAAGGTGAGGCCGCGATAGGGCGCCGTCCGGGTGGTGGCAAGGGCTGCGAGCGTGGCGCAGGCGGTGGCGATGACGGCTGCGACGGAGGCGATCTGCAGCGAGCGGATCGAGGCGTCGATCACCTGCTGGTTCTGCCAGGCGCTCGCAAACCAGCGCAGCGACAGGCCCTCCCAGATCGCGATCGACGTGCCGGCGTTGAAGGCATAGACCACCAGCGTGGCGATCGGCAGGTAAAGGATGAAGAAGCAGAGCATGGCGATCGTCGCAAAGCCCGGCTGGCGCTTGATCGAGAAGTTCCTGGCGCCGTTTCTAGCCATGCGCGCCGCCTCCGGCCTTGCCGACATTGCGGACGTAGAAGAGAAGCGCGACCAGCACGATGGCGACCAGCGTCACCGAGAGGGCTGCGCCGAGCGGCCAGTTGCGCCCCTGTCCGAACTGCAGCTCGATCAGGTTGCCGATCATCAGGTTCTTGCCGCCGCCGAGGACGCGCGGGATGACGTAGGACGACAGCGCCGGGATGAAGACGAGGATGGAGCCGGCGATCAGGCCGGGCTTCACCAGCGGCACGATCACTTTCATCAGCACGTTCAGGCGCGAGGCATAGAGATCGTAGGCCGCCTCGACGAGGCGGAAATCCAGCTTCTCCAGGCTCGCATAGAGCGGCAGCACCATCAGCGGCAGGTGCACGTAGGTCATGCCGAGCAGGATGGCGAAATCGGTGAACAGCATCTGGATCGGGGCGGAAATGATGCCGAGCCTGATCAGCAGCGTGTTGACGAGGCCCTCGGTGCGGATCACCTCCTGGATCGCGAACGCCCGGATCAGCATGTTCGTCCAGAACGGGATGGTGATGACGAAGAGCCAGAGCGAGCGGTTGTGCGGGGGGCGCGTGGCGATGAAATAGGCGGTGGGGAAGCCCAGGATCAGGCACAGGACCGTGGTGGCGAGCGCAATGCGGACCGAACGCCAGAAGATGCTGAAGTGGGCCTCGGCCAGCGACACGGTCTCGTCGAAGATGTCGCGCGAGAAGAAGACGTTGAACCAGCCGTCCGTGGAGAACACCCATTTCACGTCGCCGTAGCTGCCGGGCGCCAGGAAGGAATAGAGCACGACGATCAGGAGCGGCCCGGCGCTCGCCACGCCGATCAGGAGGAGGGCGGGAGCGCTGAGGAACCAGCGGTCGCGGATGTCCTTCCGGCGGAGCGTCTCGCTGAGTTCGGCGGGGCTGACGCTCATCTCAATCCCTCAGGATCTGGGCGACGTCGTCGCCGAGTTCGATCCCCACCGGCTCGCCGACCGCAAAGCCGCGGCTGCCGCTGCGGGCGTTCTGCTGGCGGACCATGAAGTTCGTCCCGTCCGCAAGACGCACGTGGAAGTGCGTGTCCGTGCCGAGATAGACGACGTCGTGGACCGTGCCCGACAGCGGAGAGCCAGAGGAAGGGGAAACGGCGCGCGCATGCTCCGGCCGGATGACGATCGTCACCTTGCCCTCCGGGCGGATGTCGGCGGGGAAGGTGGCAAGGATCTCGGCGCCGGAGGCCAGCCGCACGCGCGCCCGCTCGCCATCGATCAAGACCACGTCGACGTCGAGGAAATTGGTGTCGCCGATGAAGTCGGCGACGAAACGCTCGGCCGGGCGGTCGTAGATCTCCCAGGGTTCGCCGACCTGGCGGACCTTGCCCTGGCTCATCACCGCGATGCGGTCGGACATCGTCAGCGCCTCCTCCTGGTCGTGGGTGACGAAGACGAAGGTGATGCCGGTCTCGGCCTGCAGCCGCTTCAGCTCGATCTGCATCGATTTCCGGAGCTTCAGGTCGAGCGCGGAGAGCGGTTCGTCGAGCAGCAGCACCTTCGGCCGGGGGGCGAGCGCACGGGCCAGCGCCACGCGCTGCTGCTGGCCGCCGGAAAGCTGGGTGACGGGACTTTCGCCGCGGCCCTCCAGGTGCACGAGCTTGAGCATCTCCGCCACGGTGGCGGCGATCTCCGCCTTCGGCTTGCCCAGCATCTTCAGGCCGAAGCCGATGTTTTCGGCGACCGTCAGATGCGGAAACAGCGCGTAGTTCTGGAAGACCGTGTTGACCGGCCGCTGGTTGGGCAGAAGGCTTGCGATCTCGGTACCGTCGAGCCGGATGCTGCCCTCGGTTGGCATCTCGAAGCCGGCGATCATCCGCAGCAGCGTGGTCTTGCCGCAGCCGGAAGGGCCGAGCAGGGTGAAGAACTCGTTCGGGCGGATCTCCAGCGACACGTCATCGACGGCCTGGAAGTTCCCGAACCACTTCTTGATGCCATGCATTCCGATGGAGCCGCCATGGGCGGCCGTCGCTCGGGATTGCTCCATAAGTTCCCCATGTCTCGTCCGGAACTCGGTTTCCTCTTCCGAGATCCGGGGGTTGGGCGGCCGCTTCGGCGGCTCTTCTTCAGCTTTGTGATAGGCTTTTTGTAATTATGATCACAACAAATCACAGTTCGATGAAAACTGTAAAGGGCAAATTCTACGCATGTGTAATTGTCGAGCAGGGCGGCGCGATTGGCAAGGGCCGCCATCTCCGGTTCATCCGGTCGAGCGATAAAAAAAGAGACCGCCCGGGGCGGAGCCGGGCGGTCAGACGGATCGCGCGATCCGCGGACCCGGAGGAGGGGAGGTCTCCGGAGCCGGTAGCGGGAGGGCCGCGCTACACGCCGATGGGGCGATGAAGAAAGAATAGCGCCCGGCGCGCGGCGGCGACACTATACACTGGTATTACCGGAGCCATCTGGGAAGCGAAGAACCCCGAGGAAGAGCCGCGGACCCGGATCGGTCCGCGGCTTCCTTGTGCGTTCGTGCGCCGGGTTCCGGTCCCGGCGTGGACCGTCAGGCCGCGGTGGTGACGTACTTGGTCACCAGGTAGGCTTCGATCGCGGCCGAACCGCCCTCGTCGCCGTATCCGGAATCCTTGATGCCGCCGAAGGGGACTTCGGGCAGCGCCAGGCCCAGGTGGTTGATCGTCGTCATGCCCGATTCCACCCGCGTTCCGATCGCGTGCACGGCGGCCTGCGAGGCGGCGAAGGCGTAGGAGGCCAGGCCGAAGGGGAGGCGGTTCGATTCCGTGATCGCCTCCTCGAGACCGGCGACCGGGTTGATGACGGCGACCGGGCCGAAGGGCTCCTCGTTCATGATGCGTGCCGATACCGGCACGTTGGTCAGCACCGTCGGCTCGAAGAAGTTGCCGCTGTTGCCGATCCGGCGGCCGCCGGTCTCGAGCTTGCCGCCGTGCTCGACGGCGTCGGCGATCAGTTCCTCCAGCGCCGGGATGCGGCGCTCGTTGGCGAGCGGGCCCATGGTGGAGGATGCATCGAGGCCGTTGCCGACCTTTACGCCCCTGGTCGCCGCGACGAAGCCGTCGACGAAGCGGCCGAAGGCGGGCTTTTCGACGAGGAAGCGCGTCGGCGAGACGCAGACCTGGCCGGCGTTGCGGAACTTGGAGAAGGCCATGACCTTGGCGGCCTTGTCGATGTCGGCATCCGCCATGATGATCGCCGGCGCGTGGCCGCCGAGTTCCATCGTCGCCCGCTTCATGTGCTTGCCGGCGAGGGCCGCCAGATGCTTGCCGACCGGGGTCGAGCCGGTGAAGGTGACCTTGCGGATGACCGGGTGGGGGATGAGGTATTCCGAGATCTCCGCCGGGACGCCATAGACGAGGCCGATGACGCCGACCGGCACGCCGGCGTCGGCGAAGGCGCGGATCAGTTCGGCGGGCGAAGCCGGGGTCTCTTCCGGCGCCTTGATGATGATCGAGCAGCCGGCGGCAAGGGCAGCGGAGAGCTTGCGCACGACCTGGTTGATCGGGAAGTTCCACGGCGTGAAGGCCGCGACCGGGCCGACCGGCAGCTTGATGGTCTGCTGCGAGACGTTCGGCGCCCGCGACGGGATGACCTGGCCGTAGGTGCGGCGCGCCTCTTCGGCAAACCAGTCTATGAGGTCGGCCGCAGCAGCCACCTCGCCGGTGGCTTCGGCGAGTGGCTTGCCCTGCTCGCGGGTCATGATCCAGCCGATCCTGTCCTTGCGCTCGCGCAGGATGTCGGCGGCCTTGCGCATGATGCGGGCGCGCTCATAGGCCGAGGTGGCACTCCAGGTCGCAAAGCCCGCCTGCGTCGCGGCAAGGGCTGCGTCGAGATCGGCGATGCCGGCCTTGGAGACCTGGCCGATCACCTCGCCGGTGGCCGGGTCGGTGACGGCGATCGTCTCACCGCCTGCCGCCGGCCTCCATTCGCCGTTCAGGAAGAGTTGCGTGTGCGGATAGGAATAGTCTGCCATGTGTGAACTCCCGTTCCCGGCCCGTCGCAGGGCTGCGGCCAGCCGGTGTCGATGTCATTTGCGGTGCCGCCCGGGGCGGGGCCGCATCCGTCCGCCGCAGTCGCGGCAGGGCCCGCGAGCCGTAACGTGCCGGGCGGCCGTGTCAAACCGCGGCGGGCGAAGTCGAAGGAATGTGATAGCGCGTCGGCGGCGATCCAGCCGTGCAAATCGCGCAGGCCTGATGCGCCCGTCGCTGTTGCCGGGCGTCAGGTCGCAGCCGTGCCGCCGGCGTCGGCGGAGCCCTTGAGCACGGCTTCGGCTTCGGCGTTGCCCGACCGGCCGGTCCGCTTCGGCGTGGTCAGCGGGGTCGGGGTCGGCCGGTTGCCCTGGAAATACTGCTTGCCGCCGTACAATCCCTCGACCTGCTGGATCGCAAGCCGCTGCTCGTCGCGGCGGCGGACCTCCTCCATGATCTCTTCGGCCTCCAGTTCCGGTACGCCGAGTTTGGTCAGGGCATAGCAGCCGAAGACGAGCGCGGATTCCAGCGTCTCGCGAAGCTGGTAGTCGACGCCGGCCGCGATCAGGGACAGCGCGGCGCCGCGGTCGTAGGCGCGGGCGAACACCTGCACCAGCGGGAACTCCGCCTTGGCCAGTTCGACGATGTGCAGCGCCACGTCGGCCTTGTCGACGCAGACGATGATCGCCCCCACGTTCTCGGCGCCGGCGGCATGGAGGATGTCCAGCCGGGTGCCGTCGCCGTAGTAGACCTTGAAGCCGAATTCGGCGGCGGCCTGGATCATTTCCACGTCGTTGTCGATGATCGAGACCTCCAGCCCGCGCGCGAGCAGCGGCTGGCTGACGATCTGGCCGAAGCGGCCGAAGCCGACGATGAGGACGTTGCCGGTCAACCCGTCCGGCGCGTCGATGCCATCGAGCGAGGTGGCGGCAGCAGCCGGCGTCAGCCGGTTGGTGGCCATGGTCACGGCGATGGTGACGAGGGGCGTCAGCACCATCGAGATGATGACGGTCGAGGTGAAGATGGCGTTGGTCTGCGCGTCGATGACGCCGAAGGTGGTCGCCGCGGCGTAGAGCACGAAGGCGAACTCCCCGCCCTGGGCCATCAGCGCCGCCCGCTCGATCGCCTCCTCGTGGTCCGACCTGAGCAGCCGGGCGACGGCGTAAATGCCGATGCCCTTCAGCAGCATGAAGGCCACGACGGCAAAGGAGATCAGTGGGAAGTTGGATATGACCATGTCGACGTCCAGCGCCATGCCGACGCCGAGGAAGAACAGGCCGAGCAGGATGCCGCGAAAGGGTTCGATGTCGGCTTCGAGCTGATGGCGGAACGTGCTCTCCGACAGCATGACCCCGGCGAGGAACGCGCCCATCGCCATCGACAGCCCGCCGAGTTGCATGGCGAGCGCGGCGCCGAGCACGACGAGGAGGGCGGCGGCCGTCATCACCTCGCGCGCGCCCGCCTGCGCCAGCACCTTGAACAGCGGGTTCAGCAGATAGCGCCCGATCAGGATCAGCGCCGCCAGCGCGCCGAGGGCGATGGCCACGTGCATCAGGTCCGAGGACAGGTCGGAGGTCTCCGCCCCCGGCGCCATGAAGGCGACGGCGGCGAGGAGGGGAACGATCGCCAGGTCCTCCAGAAGCAGGATCGACACGATCCTTTGTCCCTTCGGCGTCGAGAGCTCGCCGCGGTCGTTCAGGATCTGGAAGACGATCGCGGTCGAGGTCAGCACGAAGCCCATGCCGAAGACGAAGGCGACCGACGGCGAATAGCCGAGTGCCATGCCGGCGAAGGTCAGAAGCGCGCTGCAGAGGACGACCTGCAGCAGGCCGAGGCCCATGATCTCGCTGCGCAGGCCCCAGAGGCGCGACGGCCGCATCTCCAGCCCGATGACGAAGAGGAACATGACGACGCCCAGTTCGGCGACGTGGATGATGCTCTGCGCGTCGGTGAAGAGACCGAGGCCGAAGGGGCCGATGACGAGGCCGGCGGCGAGATAGCCGAGGACGGAATCGAGCCCGAACCGCTTGAACAGCGGCACCGCGATGACGCCGGCTGCGAGAAGGGTGACGACCGGAATGAGATCGACACCGTGCGATGCTGTTTCGGCGGCCATCGTTCGTCAGTCTCCCGCTTCGTCGCTGGGGATCTTGGCTTTTGTCAAGAATTGCCCGTAAGGGCCGGTAAAGCAACCACGCAGGATGCGCAAGCCTCCCGTATGGCGGGACTATGGCGTCCGGTTCCCGGAGCAAGCGCGCGTGACGCCGTCAGGGGCGGCGCCGGCCGCCGCCGGGTAAAGTCAGCCGTCGTGCTGTTCGACCTTCTCCAGCCATTCCACCGACTTGCCGTCAAGGGATTCGGTGATCACGACGTGGCGCATGCGGGAGCCGTCGGTGGCGCCATGCCAGTGCTTCACGCCGGCCGGGATCCAGATGATGTCGCCTTCGCTGACCTCCTGCACCGGTTGTCCCCATTGCTGGACCAGGCCGGTGCCAGACGAAATGATCAGGACCTGGCCGAGCGGATGGATGTGCCAGGCGGTGCGCGCGCCGGGCTCGTAGGTCACGACACCGCCGGCGACGCGGGAGGGATCCTCGGCGTCGAAGAGCGCTTCCTTGCGAACGATGCCGGTATAGTAGTCGGGGATGCCGATCTCGGGCGGCTGTGAGCCGCTGCGGGTGATCTTCACCAGCGCGTCCTCGGGGGCAGCCTGGGGGGCGTCCTGGGCGGAGCAGACCGAAGTCAGCAGAAGAAGAAAGATGCCTGTCGCATAAAACGGTTTCATGTCGATCCCTTCCGTCGGCTCTTGTTCACGCTCGCGCGGCGCGCCATTCGCCTCTCCTTGCCCCCTCCTGAAAAAGTGATGGTGGCATATCGGCCGGAAGTCCAGTCCGTCGGAGATCCGTGATCCCCAGGAAGCGGTGAATGGCGTTCATATATTCGTGATCGGGTGGCCGTCGCCACCGCGATCACAGGTCGGCGGCCTCCAGTGCCGCGTCCTTGCGGCGCTCGCTCACCCGTTCCGGGGTGTGCCGTCCGGCGGAACGGAGCGCGACGAAGAAGACGGGCGTCAGGAACAGGCCGAAGAACGTCACGCCCAACATGCCCGAGAAGACGGCGGTGCCGAGCGACTGGCGCATTTCGGCGCCGGGGCCGGTCGCGATCATCAGCGGCACCACGCCGAAGATGAAGGCGAATGCCGTCATCAAGATCGGCCGCAGGCGCAGGCGCGTCGCCTCGACGGCCGCCTCCACCGCGGTCTTGCCTTCGCGCTGGGCCTGGCGGGCGAACTCGACGATCAGGATCGCGTTCTTCGCCGCCAGCCCGATCAGCACGATCAGGCCGATCTGGGTCAGGATGTTGTTGTCCATCCCGCGCAGATGCACGCCGATCAGGGCGGCGAGGACGGCGAGCGGCACGATCAGGATGATCGCCAGCGGCAGCACCCAGCTCTCATACTGCGCGGCGAGCGCGAGGAAGACGAAGACCACCGACAGGGCGAAGATGAACAAGGCCGTGTTGCCGGTCGCCCGTTCCTGGAAGGCGAGCTCCGTCCATTCGAAGGATGTGCCGGCCGGCAGCATCTCGCGGGCCAGCGCCTCCATCTTGTCGAGTGCTGTGCCGGTCGAGACGCCGGGCGCCGGATTGCCCTGCAGCGGCACGGAGACATACATGTTGTAGCGCTGGACGAGCGTCGGGCCGCTGGAGTCGCGGATGTCGACCAGCGTTCCGAGCGGTACGAGCGCGCTGGTGGCGGAGCGGACCTTCAGCGCCAGGATGTCGGCCCGGTCGAGGCGATACTGCTGGTCGGCCTGGGCGCGCACCTGGTAGACGCGGCCGAAGGCGTTGAAGTCGTTGACGTAGGAGGTGCCGAGGTTGATCGACAGTGTCTCGAAGATGTTGGGGATCGGTACGTTCAGGGCGCGCGCCTTGTCGCGGTCGATCTCCAGGTAGAATTGCGGGCTGGAGGCGGAGAAGGTGGTGAAGACGCCGTTCAGCCCCTCGGTCTGGTTGGCGGCCCCCATCATCTGGTAGGCGAGGCCCAGCACGCGGTTCATGTCGGCGCTTTCCAGGTCGAGCAGTTGCATCTTGAAACCGCCGGAGTTGCCGACGCCGCGGATCGAGGGCGGCGGCACGGCGATGATGAAGGCCTCCTGGATGCTCTGCAGGCTGCCGAACAACTGCCCGATGATCTGGTCGGCGTTGTGGCCGTGCTCCAGCCGCTCCTCGAAGCTTGCGAAGCTCGCGAAGATCACGCCGGCATTGGACGCATTGGTGAAGGTGGCGCCCGAGAAGCCGGAGAAGGCGACCGCATTCTTCACGCCCGGCGTGTTGCGGATGATCTCCGAGGCGCGCAGCACCACCTCGTCGGTGCGGGCGAGCGAGGCGCCGTCGGGCAGTTGCACGACGACGATCGCATAGCCCTGGTCCATCGTCGGGATGAAGCCGCGCGGCACGACCTCGCCCATGTGCCAGGTGGCGTAGAGCAGGCCGGCGAAAACGAGCAGGCTGGCTCCGATCGCCGTCCAGGTCGAGACGAGGTGGCGCACGATCCAGGAATAGCCTTCGCTCAGCCGGTCGAAACCGTAGTTGAAGCCGTCCGAAAGCTTGCGGACGGTGCGGGTGAGGGGATTGCTGCTGTGCTTTTCCTGCGAGTGGGGCCTGAGCAGGATGCCGGCCAGCGCCGGCGACAGGGTCAGCGAGTTCAACGCCGAGATCGCGGTCGCCACTGCGATCGTTACGGCGAACTGCTGGTAGAACTGGCCGGAGATGCCGGGGATGAAGGCAGTCGGCACGAAGACGGCGATCAGCACCAGCGAGATCGCGATGACGGCCGCGCCGACCTCGTCCATCGTCACGTGCGCGGCCTCCTTCGGCGTCATGCCGAGCGCGAGGTTGCGCTCGACGTTCTCCACCACCACGATGGCGTCGTCCACGACGATGCCGATCGCCAGCACGAGGCCGAACAGGGTCAGCATGTTCAGCGAGAAGCCGAAGGCCAGCAGGAAGGCGAAGGTGCCGATCAGCGAGACGGGGATGGCGATGATCGGGATCAGTGCCGTGCGCCAGGACTGGAGGAAGACGAGCACGACGATCGCCACCAGCAAGGCCGCCTCGATGATGGTCTTGTAGACCTCGTTGATCGATTCGGAGATGAACTCGGTCGGATTGTAGACGATGCGGTATTCGAGGCCCGGCGGCAGCAGCGGCGAGACCTCGTCCATCACGCCCTGGATGTCGGTTGCGGCGTCCAGCGCGTTGGTGCCGGGCCGGGAGAAGATGCCGATCGCGACCGCGGGCTTGCCGTCGAGATAGCTGTTGGAGACGTAGTCTCTGGCGCCGAGTTCGATGCGGGCGACGTCCTGCAACTGCACCAGCCGTCCCGCCTCGGTCGACTTGACGATGACGTAGCGGAACTGGCGGGGATCGGAGAAGCGCCCTTCCGTCGTCACCGTATACTGGAAGGCGTTGTCGCCGGAGGTCGGCGGGCCGCCGATCGAACCGCCGGAAACCTGCACGTTCTGGTCGCGGAGCGCCTGCACGACGTCGCTCGCGGTCATGCCGTAGGCACTGAGCTTTTCGGGGTCGAGCCAGATGCGCAGCGCATATTCGCGCTCGCCGAACAGGGTGACGTCGCCGACGCCGTCCAGCCGCACCAGCCGGTCGCGGATGCGGGTCTTGGCGAAATTGGAGATGTAGAGCTGGTCGTAGCGGTCGTTCGGCGACAGGAGGTGCACGACCATCATCAGGTCGGGCGAACTCTTGACCGTGGTGATGCCGATGCGGCGGACCTCTTCGGGCAGCCGCGGTTCGGCGATGGCGACGCGGTTCTGGACGAGCACCTGCGCCTGGTCCAGGTCGGTGCCGAGCTTGAAGGTGATGGTCAGCGCCATGGAGCCGTCGGCGGTGGAATAGGAGGACATGTAGAGCATGTTCTCGACGCCGTTGATCTCCTGCTCGATCGGCGTCGCCACCGTGTCGGCGACCGTCTGGGCGTCGGCGCCGGGATAGCTGGTGCGCACCACGATGGTCGGCGGCGCGATCTCGGGATACTGCGCCACGGGCAGCTGGAAATAGGCGATGCTGCCGACGATCAGGAGCACGATGGAGAGGACCGAGGCGAAGATCGGCCGGTCGACGAAGAAATGGGCGAACCTCACTGCATCTGCTCCGCGCTGATCGTTTCGGGAACGGTTTGCGCGCGCTCGGCCGGCAGTTGCACCGTCTCGGCTGCGACCTTGATGCCCGGGCGGATGCGCATCAACCCGTTGACGACGATCGTCTCGTTGCCGTCCAGCCCGTCGCGGATCACCCGGTAGCCGTAGATGCGCGGACCGGTCCGCACCGGCTTGGTGCTGACGGAGCCGTCTTCGGCGACGACATAGACGACGCGCTCGTTCTGGTCGGAGCCGATCGCCTCGTCGGGCACGAGGATCGCCTGGTAGGGCAGGGAGCCGCCGATCTGGATGCGGCCGAACAGGCCGGGCTGCAGCACGTAGTCGGGGTTGGGCAGGCGGGCGCGGATGCGCATGGTGCCGGTCTGGTCGTCGACCCGGTTCTCGGCGAAGTTCAGGGTTCCGTCGAAGGTGGAGTGCTGGAAGTCGCCGATCGTCACCTTCACCGGCAGGCCGCTGCCGCCCTCCTGCAATTGCGTACCGCTGGCGCGGGCAGTGTCGGCATAGGAGAGCAGCCGCCGCTCGTCCACGTCGAAATAGAAGTCGATCGGGTCGAGGCTGACGATCGTGGTCAGCACGGTCTGGTCGGCCTGCACGAGACTGCCGGTGGACAGCAGCCGGCGATCGACGCGGCCGGCGATCGGCGCGGTGATGCTGGTATATTCCAGGTCGAGCCTGGCGCGCTCGACGGAGGCCTCGGCGCCGCGCACGTTGGCCTCGGCGGAGGCGAGTTCGCGGCGGCGGTCGTCGAGTGTCTGGATCGCCTGGCTGCCGCTCTTGACCAGCGCGTCGGCGCGCTTGAACTGGGCATCGGCGAAGGTCAGCGTCGAGCGGGCGACCTCCAGCGTCGCCTCCGCCTCGTTGAGCGCTGTCCGGAAGGGCCGCTGGTCGATGACGAACAGGAGGTCGCCCTGCTTGACGATTGAGCCGTCCTTGAAATGGATCTCCTGGAGGTAGCCGCCGACGCGGGAGCGCACGGAGACCTCGTCCACCGCCTGGAAGCGGCCGATGAACTCGTCGTTGTCGATGACCTCGCGGACGATCGGCTTCGCCGCGGTGACGCTCGGCGGAGCGTTCTGGGCAAGCGCTGTCGAGGGGAGAACCGCGGAGGCGAGAAAGGCGGACATTGCGACGAAGAGACTGGCAGGCACGAGGATCCTGGTCATGAGCTTTGCCTTCGGCTTCGAATAGATTCGATCGAAACGGGACCGGTCTCCGGCTAGGGAATAGCAGGCACATCCGGCATTCAGAAAAAGTACTGTCTCAGAAATTCGCAGGCGTATTGCACAATCGGCCTGCCCGCATGCGGCGGGCAGGAAGGCCATGTTCCGCTAGGCCGGCGTCCCGGGGGCGGCCTGCGGTCCCCTGCCGTCTGCACGGGATACGGCCGCATGCCTCGAGCCTCCGGCATTGCAGGGTGGCTGCCCTACAGGTAGGGGTGATCGTTGCGGATCGTCAATACCGGCGCGGCTTTTCCGACAAACTTTCGCAGGGCGCAGCCCCGGCGTTCGCCCGGCGGCCCGATGTCAGGGCGCTCGAAAAACCGTTTCGTTCCAGTCGGTTGGATGAAAGACGGTTGCGGCTTCCGGTGAGGGGCGGGGCCGGGCAATTCGTCGCTGCCGGATTGCCCCGCCAGTCCCGCCTCAGAGGATGAAATCGCCCTTGGTCAGGCCGATGATGCCGGTCAGTTCGATCTGGAAGTCGGCCTGCTGGTCGCGGTCGGTGTCGCCGTAGATGATGGTGCGGTCGTTCTTCGTGCCCTTTTCGTCGAAGATGCGGAAGATCACTTCGCCGGCCTTGCCGGTGAAGTCGTTCTTGCCGCGCCAGACGAAGTCCTGGTTGCCGGAGCGCGTGCTGTCGGCGTCGATCTTCGACAGGTCGAGCTTGTCCTGGGCGTGGACGAAGTCGGTGATGATGTCGCGCTTGTCGCTGCCCGAGAGCGGGTTGTAACCGCCGTTATTGACAAGGCCGGACTGGCCGGGGGCGGAATCCTTGATCGAGGTGAAGACGAAGGTGTCGCGGCCGGAGCCGCCGGTCATGATGTCGACGCCGGAGCCACCGGTCAGGCGGTCGTTGCCGGAGCCGCCGAGCAGCCGGTCGTTGCCGGAGCCGCCCGAGAGGATGTCGTTGCCGCCCCGGCCCTCGAGCACGTCGTTGCCGCCCTTGCCATTGAGCACGTCGCTGGCGGAGGTGCCGGTCAGCTTGTCCTTGCCGGAGGTTCCCGTCTTCGTTTCCGCCACGTCGGTCACGGCGACCTTGAAGGTCTGCCAGTCCTCGTGCTTCGTGCCGATCGAGGGGTCGTCGAGGCGCACGGTGACGTTCAGGGAGGGGTTGGTCTCGTAGTCGAGCTTGGCCCCCTTCTTCAGCCACAGCGCGCCGTTCTTGATCTCGAACAGCTTCGCGTCGCTGCCGGCGAGCGACAGCTTGTTGTTGCCGCCGTCGGGGTCGGAGATCTCCAGCGTCGCCACCTTGCGCGCCGAGGCGGTCGAGGCGTCCTCGGCGATCTTCCGCAAGGTCTGCGTGGCGACGAGCTCCGGTGCGTCGTTGACCGGGGTGACGGTGAAGCTGAAGGTCCGGGCGACCGGCGTCGAGCGGTCCTCGTTGCCGTCCTCGACGGAGACCTTGAAGGAGGCTTTGGTCGATTCGGCACCCGAGTGGACGAAGCTGACCTTGCCGGCGGCGAGCTCGGCGCCGGTGAAGCTCGTCGCGGCCTTGCCGTTCACCTGGACCTTGCCGTTCG